>CAZOQH010000041.1:0-15077 GCA_964581855.1 uncultured Flavobacterium sp. | reverse complement strand
ACGCTTTTTAGAGCTGATTTTACATTAGATACTACAGCCGATAGTGTAATTTGGGTAAAACAAGTGGATGACCCAAGTGCTTTTGGAGTGGTGCAACTCAACGATAAAAACGAAATCGTAGATTTTGTCGAAAAACCAAAAGACTTTGTATCAGATTTGGCAATTATCGGAATCTATTACTTTAAAAGTGGTGAAACGCTTCGCAGTGAATTACAATATCTGTTAGACAACAACATCATAAAAGGTGGTGAATACCAATTGACAGACGGACTCGAAAACATGAAGCAAAAAGGAATGCGTTTTGTACCCGGAAAAGTAGAAGAATGGATGGATTGCGGAAACAAAAACGTAACGGTAGAAACCAACAGCAGAATGTTAGGCTTCTTGAAAAAAGATGGTAAAAACCTGATTTCGTCTTCTGTAAAAAATGACAATTCTACTATTATAGAACCGTGTTTTATAGGGGAGAATGTAGTACTTACCAACGCAACTATAGGGCCAAATGTATCGCTCGGAGACGGAACTGTAGTTGAAAACAGTACAATAAGCAACAGCTTGATTCAGACTCATGCCAAAATCAGCAATGCGAATTTAGACAATGCGATGATTGGAAACTTTGCCAAGTTTGACGGAAATTTCACCCATATAAGTATCGGAGATTATTCAGAATTGATATAAAACAAAAGCTCCGACAGACATAAGGTTCTGTCGGAGTCTTTAAAATACGTTTACTTCCATTTCGATTTCGATTCCGAACTGCTCTAAAATGGTTTTTTGAATACTTTGAGCTAAAGCAAAGATTTCTTTTCCTGTCGCATTTCCGTAGTTTACCAAAACAAGAGCTTGTCGAGTATGTACGCCTGCATCTCCCACGCGTTTTCCTTTAAATCCTGCTTGTTCTATAAGCCAACCAGCCGGAATTTTGATTTCATTGTCTGAAACCACATAAAAAGGCATTTCAGGATATTGCTTTTGAGTTTTTTCAAAAACTTCCTTAGAAACCACAGGGTTTTTAAAGAAACTACCACTGTTTCCGATTTCTTTCGGATTAGGAAGTTTACTTTCTCTTATGGCAATCACTGCTTTGCTGATATCCTGAATGGTTGGATGGGTGATTCCGTTTTTTTGGAGTTCATTTTCGATAACTCCGTACGAAGTTGAAATCTTATGTTTGTTTTTAGTCAATTTTAAGGTAACCGACAAGATGATGTATTTTCCTTTTTCAGTACCTTTAAAAATACTCTCTCTATAACCAAACTGACACTGATTGTTTGTAAAAGTTGTGATTTTACCTGTTTGGATACAAATTGCTTGGCAACTCTCAAAAACATCTTTGAGTTCTACTCCATACGCTCCGATATTCTGAATAGGAGCAGAACCTATATTTCCGGGAATAAGCGATAAATTTTCGATTCCTCCAAAATCATGATTCAAGGTCCATAAAACAAATTCATGCCAATTTTCGCCTGCTTGAGCCTCAATCCACACATGGTTTTCGTCTTGTTTTACAATTTCTATTCCCTTGATATTGATGTGGATAACTGGTTTTTTGATATCTTGGGTCAGAAGCATATTACTTCCTCCTCCGAGCACGAAAATTTCTTGATTTTGGTAAATTTCTAAAGCTTTTTTTAATTCTTCGACCGAAGAAACAGAAATAAATTCTTTTGCTTTTACGTCTATTCCGAAAGTATTATAGGATTTCAGGGAGTACATTTGAGTTAAAATAATTTCAGTACAAACATACAATTTATGTCAGAATTATTTTGGATATAAATTAAAAAAAGCAGACCTATAAGCCGGGTTCTGTTCTTGTTCTACAACAAGACCTTATCATTTATCTAGCCAAGTTATTACTAACTCGGTCTATCTGCCTACCCTCCGACATTGAGCGAGCCACTCTTAACAGTCGGTTTACTTGACATTTCATCGCATAGAGTTTACCTGATTTCACTACAGCATTACCTGTACATCCTTTCTGTTGCACTAGTCCTCGTCCTGTTTTATGAGACAGGACGGATGGGTGTTACCCATTATGCCGCTCTGTGATGCCCGGACTTTCCTACCCACCACAAGGGTGAATCGATAAGGCGGTCTGCTGATGCAAAGATAGAGAAAACCTTTGAGCAATCCTTAAAGTTTAAATATCTTATAAGGTTGATGGGTTTGTTGGATGACGTTTTCGGTGCGCTCTTCGTCCGTATCGGATATAAATATCTGACCAAAAGCATCTTGGTTGACCAAATCGATGATTTTACCGACTCTAAATTTGTCTAACTTATCAAAAATATCATCGAATAAAAGAATGGGGTTTTCGTTGTTTTGCTGCTTTACGAATTCGAATTGAGCCAACTTCAAGGCAATCAAAAAAGACTTTTGCTGCCCTTGAGAACCAAATTTTTTGATAGGAAAATTATTGATTTCGAAAGATAAATCATCTTTGTGAATTCCGACCGATGTATATTGAACCACTCGATCTTTTTGGAGATTTTCTTGTAAAAGCGTTAGTAAATCATTTTCAAAGAGCTGACTCTCGTATATCAAACTTACCTGCTCATTACCTCCTGAAATTATAGAATAAAATTCATTAAAAATAGGAGTGAAGTTTGCTAAAAATTCTTTTCGTTTTTGATGAATAAAATAACCTAAAGCATCGATCTGTTCGTTATATATCGAAAGGGTTTCATTATCAAAAACCATATTGATTGCAAAGTACTTTAACAACGAATTTCTTTGAGATACAACTTTTTGATATTTAATTAGTTGGTTAAGGTAACTTGAATCTAATTGTGAAATAATTTGATCGACAAATTTACGCCTAGTTTCACTTCCTTCGGAGATTAAATCACTATCAGACGGAGAAATAATCACAAGGGGTATAAACCCGATATGCTCCGAGAATTTATCATATATTTTCCCGTTCTTTTTAAGCGCTTTTTTTTGTCCTTTTTTTAGACTACAAACAATCTGGTGAGTGCGGTCATCTTTTAAAAATTCTCCATCAATCACAAAAAAATCTTCGTTGTGCTTTATGTTTTGGCTTCCGATAGAATTAAAATAACTTTTTCCGTATGCAAGGTGATAGATACTGTCTAAAACATTAGTTTTCCCAATGCCATTTCGCCCTACGAAACAGTTGATTTTGGCGTCAAAATCAAAGCTTATTTCAGAAAAATTCTTATAATTGAGTAAATGAAGTCTTAATAATTGCATTTGGCAAAATTAACCTTAAAATTTGAATGATAAAAAATAATAAAGCTACAAAAACCAAAATTGAAATGAGTATATTTGTTTCCGTTTCAAATTTTAAAGGCAATTTGTAAGCAGATATAAACTAGCCTTGTATAATTCTAAATTATCCTGGCAAATAAACCAGAAACTAAAAAACATGAAAGTATATACTAAAACAGGAGACAAAGGCACCACCGCTTTATTTGGCGGCACTAGAGTACCCAAACACCATATCCGTATTGAAAGTTACGGAACGGTTGACGAACTTAATTCTCATATCGGACTGATTCGCGACCAAGACATAAAAGAAGGACATAAAAAACTACTTATCGAGATTCAGGACAGATTATTTGTAGTAGGAGCGATTCTGGCTACTGCTCCCGAAAAAGAAGTACTCAAAAGCGGAAAACAACGCCTGAATATTATGCGTATTTCTGAAGAGGATATAGTGGTATTAGAAAACGAAATTGACAGAATTGACGCGGCTTTGCCTCCGATGACACACTTCATTCTACCAGGAGGACATCCGATTGTGTCATATTGTCATATTGCACGTTGCGTCTGTCGTAGAGCAGAGCGTTTAACCTCTCAATTAAATGAAGAAGAGCCTGTTGATGAGTTAGTTTTAAAATATCTAAACCGACTTTCTGACTATTTGTTTATGTTGGCACGAATCTTGTCATCAGAGCTAAACATTCAAGAAGTTAAATGGATTCCTAGAAAGGAATAAAGTCAAAAAAAAAGTCTTATCAAAGTTAGATTATTTATCACATTCTACACTAAGACATTTATGATTAAGACATTTGACAAAAAACGTTCATATAAAAAATAATTTGAATTTAGCTTGACTATTTGAGTATAAAACATATTTTTGCAAAAAAATTAAATTTTAGAAGAGATGTATTGGACTTTAGAATTGGCATCTTATTTAAGCGATGCTCCTTGGCCAGCTACTAAAGATGAGCTTATTGATTATGCAATCAGAACAGGTGCTCCTCTTGAAGTTGTAGAAAACCTGCAATCTATTGAAGACGAAGGAGAAATCTATGAATCTATGGAAGAAATCTGGCCCGACTATCCGACTGACGAAGATTACCTTTGGAACGAGGATGAATACTAAAAAGAATAATCCAAAAAGCCTCTTAAGTGAGGCTTTTTGATATTTATATATTTAATAGATATAACGGAATTATAACAAATACAAAACAATAATATGGATTTTGTAAATAGCTTACTGAAAATATTTGTAGGAGATAAATCAAAACAAGATGTAAAGGCTGTTAGGCCTATAGTGGATAAAGTAAAATCATTCGAATCAGCCCTTCAGGCTTTGTCAAATGACGAACTAAGAGCCAAGACAACTTATTTTAAAGAAAAAATAAAACAAGCTCGTTTGTCAAAAGACAACGCTATTGCAGAAATTAGAGCAAAGATTGAACAAACCGAAGACATTGACAAAAGAGAAGACTTTTATCTTGAGATTGATAAACTAGAAAAAGAAGCTTACGAATTATCAGAAAAAACGCTTGACGAAATCCTGCCTGAAGCTTTTGCTGTTGTCAAAGAAACAGCAAGACGATTCAAAGAAAATACTTCTGTTGAGGTTACAGCAACCCCTAAAGATCTTGAACTCTCTGCAATTAAGCCTTATGTTACTATTGACGGTGATAAAGCAATCTGGGCAAACTCTTGGAATGCAGCCGGAAAGCCCATTACTTGGGATATGATTCATTATGACGTACAGCTTATCGGAGGAGCCGTTCTGCATCAAGGTAAAATTGCCGAAATGCAAACCGGAGAAGGAAAAACATTAGTAGCAACACTTCCGCTGTATTTGAATGCACTTACCGGAAACGGTGTACATCTGGTAACCGTAAACGACTATCTGGCAAAAAGAGATAGCACCTGGAAAGCTCCACTTTTTGAATTCCATGGACTAACAGTTGATTGTATAGACAATCATCAACCTAATTCACCCGAAAGACGCAAAGCGTATGAAGCAGATATAACTTACGGAACCAATAACGAGTTTGGTTTTGATTACTTAAGAGATAATATGGCTCATTCGCCTGAAGATTTGGTTCAGAGAAAACACAATTATGCCATTGTCGATGAGGTCGATTCGGTTTTAATTGATGATGCCCGTACTCCGCTTATTATTTCAGGACCTGTTCCTCAAGGTGACCGACACGAATTTACCGAACTAAAACCAAAGATTGAAAACTTAGTAAACTTGCAACGTCAAATGCTTACAGGAGTATTGGCAGAGGCAAAAAAACTAATTAAAGAAGGAAACACTAAAGATGGTGGATTCTTACTTTTAAGAGTTCACAGAGGATTACCTAAAAATAAAGCTCTTATCAAGTTTTTGAGTGAGGAAGGAGTAAAACAAATTCTCCTTAAAACCGAGAATCACTACATGGCAGACAACAACCGCGAAATGCCGAAAGTTGACGAAGCACTCTATTTTGTAGTAGAAGAAAAAAACAATCAAGTAGAACTTACCGATAACGGAATTAAATACTTGTCTCACGATACTGCAGAAGATTTCTTTATACTTCCCGATATCGGAACAGAAATTGCCAATATCGAGAAAAAAGGCTTGTCAAAAGATGCGGAAGCAGAAGAAAAAGAAAAACTATTCCAAGACTTTAGTATTAAAAGCGAAAGAATCCACACCTTAAGCCAATTGCTAAAGGCTTACACAGTTTTCGAAAAAGATACAGAATACGTAGTAATAGATGGTCAGGTTAAAATCGTAGATGAACAAACCGGACGTATTATGGAAGGAAGACGTTATTCAGACGGATTACATCAAGCCATCGAAGCAAAAGAAAACGTAAAAATTGAAGCCGCAACCCAAACCTTTGCAACAATTACACTACAGAATTACTTCCGTATGTATAGCAAACTGGCTGGTATGACCGGTACGGCTGTTACTGAAGCAGGAGAGTTTTGGGAAATATATAAATTGGATGTAGTTGAAATTCCGACCAACAGACCCATTGCAAGACAAGACAAACATGATTTGATTTATCGTTCGGTTCGTGAAAAATACAATGCAGTAATCGAAGATGTTGTAAAACTCTCACAAGCAGGTCGTCCGGTACTTATCGGAACTACTTCGGTAGAGATTTCAGAATTATTGAGTAGAGCTCTTAAAATGAGAGGGATTGAACACAATGTGTTGAATGCCAAAATGCATAAAAAAGAAGCAGAAATTGTTGAGCAGGCAGGAAAACCAGGTGTAGTAACCATTGCAACCAATATGGCAGGTCGTGGTACGGATATTAAACTTTCTCCTGAAGTAAAAGCAGCAGGAGGATTGGCAATTATAGGTACAGAAAGACACGATTCTAGACGCGTAGACAGACAGCTTAGAGGTCGTGCAGGTCGTCAGGGAGACCCTGGAAGTTCTCAATTTTATGTATCTCTCGAAGACAACCTAATGCGACTGTTCGGTTCGGAAAGAATCGCAAAAGTAATGGATAGAATGGGCTTGAAAGAAGGAGAGGTCATCCAACATTCGATGATGACCAAATCTATCGAAAGAGCACAGAAAAAAGTAGAAGAAAACAACTTCGGAGTTCGTAAAAGATTGCTTGAGTACGACGATGTGATGAACGCTCAACGTGAGGTTGTTTACAAACGTAGAAAAAATGCACTTTCAGGAGAACGTCTGAAGGTAGATATTGCTAATATGCTGTATGATGCTGCAGAAGCTATTGTTCAGTCTAACAAATTAAATGACGATTTCAAAAACTTTGAGTTTGAACTCATTCGTTATTTTTCCATAGAATCTCCTGTTACTGAAAATGAATTCAAAAAGCTTTCGGATATGGAAATTGCAGGAAAGGTTTACAAAGCAGCTTACGTATATTATAGCGAAAAAAATGATCGTTCAGCTCGCGAGGCTTTTCCGATTATAAAAAATGTATACGAAAATCCTGAAAACAGATACGAAAGAATTGTAGTTCCTTTTACTGACGGAATGAAATCACTTAACGTAGTTACGGATTTGAAAAAAGCATACGAAAGCGAAGGAAAACAACTCATTAACGATTTCGAAAAAAACATAACACTCGCTATTGTTGATGATGCCTGGAAAAAGCACTTACGTAAAATGGACGAATTGAAGCAATCGGTTCAATTGGCTGTTCACGAACAAAAAGATCCTTTGTTGATTTATAAATTTGAAGCTTTCGAATTGTTTAAAAAGACAATGGATACCATTAACAAGGAAGTAATTTCGTTTTTGTTCAAAGCAGATTTACCGGCTCAGCAAAACCCGAATAACATCCAAGAAGCTAGACAGGTACAGCGTCCGAAAGAAAATTACGAAACCAATAAAGAAGAAATTCCAAATACGGACCAAGCCAGACAGCAAGCTCAACAAGCAGGACAAACTCAAAGACAACAAGTTACCGAAACCATTGTCCGAGAAACGCCAAAAATCAACCGTAACGATACGGTTACTATTAAACATATTATGAGCGGAAAAACCGAAGAAATGAAGTTTAAAAAGGCAGAACCTCTATTAAAAACAGGGGAATGGGTACTGGTTTAATCGAGTTATAAAATAAACTTTTAAAATCCTGTCTCACTGACAGGATTTTTTTATATTAAACCTATATTTTTACACTAATATTTATTCCAAACACTTAAATATTTAGATTTATTTTCTATTTTTATACGAAAAAGCAGATTTTAATACCCGGAAAACAACTGTTTAATGTGGTTTTATAGAAAAATATTTTACAATTATCTTGTTTTATAAAATTCAAAATTATAAGTTTGTCCCATCAAAAAGAAGTAAAATGATTCAGATTAATTTCAATAAGCGTAAGATGATGCACGGATGGAATTCCGAGCAGGGCTTGTTGTATTATTTTTGAATTTATAAATAAATCAAAATCCTATAAAGTCCTTGTTCAGAAAAGAATGAGGATTTTTTTTATTATACTTTTAAAAAATCAAAAAATGAATAGTCAAACACCAATTTACAACTGTTATAAACAACACAATCACAATCTATTTACTATGCATATGTGGATGCGTAAATTGTATTTGTTTCACCGAAGGTAAAAATAGTTATGTCAATGTATAACGATAAAAGTCCTTTTGGTGTTGAGCTAAAAGGACTTTTTTAGTATAAAGAAAAAAGTAAAATAGTTTTAGGTTGTTTGTTTTGAAATGCCACCTCCGAAAGGTAAAAGTAAGAGGTGGTTTTCTTAAAAACAACTGCCTCCAAAAAATCAAAAAAATGTCTATACCAAAAATCAATATAGTTTTATTCGGGCCCGGAAAAATCGGTAGTCTGCTTGTGAGTGAAGTTCTTAAAAATCAAACTAAATATTTAGAAATAGAACGAGATATTAGAGTTTCACTTGTAGTGAGTTCTTCGCTCGTTTTCATTGAAAACAAAAAAAATAAAAACGCTTGGGATGTAAGTTTTATTAAATCTTCTAAAAGCGAAAGAATCACAAATATAGTTTCGTATATTCAAAATAACAATCCTGAAAACGTAATTCTTATCGATGCTACCAACTCATCAGAGTTAATAAATGAATATGCTTATTTTATTCAAAGTGGTCTTAATTTGATCTCGCTAAACAAGAATAATAGTACACTCTTACAGCGACAGATTGACGAGATTAGAATTAGTTCGGAAGTCTATCTCAAAAGGTATGTCGAATTAAAAAACACTTCAATAACTAAAGAAAAAGCATCTGAATTTGCCTTGCAAAACATTTTGAAAATAGCACAAAACGTATCATTTTATACAACCGCAAAAAAAGCTGTATAGCTTTTTAATTATAACGTTTAGAATGATATAAATTCGATAACTTTACTGATTCTTATAAAGGTGAATGCTAACAAATAATAATTGAGTAGCAGGCTGAATATCATCAAAGTATATCTTAAGTATATGTTTGTAAAAAATGAAAGTTTTCTTAAAAATATCATTCTTTTTGTTTTCGATAAGTGTTTTTTCTCAATCTGGTCTCAACAGTTTCCTGAAACCCTCGGATTCTTTAAATATTTCCAAAAGAAATGGGGTGATTATAGCACAAAGCACTTTGATGGGAGGGACGCTTTTGGCTTTGAGTGAAGCATGGTATAAAGATCATAAAAAATCTGATTTCCATTTGTATAACGACAATATAGAATGGTTGCAAATGGATAAAGCAGGACATGCTTTTTCTGCTTATCAACTTTCTAGAGCTTCCTCCGAATTGCTTCAGTGGAGTGGTGTTACTAAAAAACAGAGTGTGTTATATGGTTCAGCTTCTGCTATTGCTTTTCTTAGTTTTGTTGAAGTTTTGGATGGATTTTCTTCAGAATGGGGCTTTTCGTACGGAGATATGATTGCTAATTTTTCGGGTTCAATTTTTTATGCCACTCAAGAGTTTTTGTGGGACGAACAACGAATTTTTATTAAATATTCCTTTCGCACCACTCCTTATGCCAGCAGAAGACCAAATGTATTAGGAAACACTTTACAAGAACAAATATTAAAGGATTATAATGGCCAAACCTATTGGCTTTCGTTTAATATACATTCCTTTTTTAAGGAGTCAAAAATTCCGAAATGGGTTAATATAGCCTTAGGATATGGAGCGGAAGGAATGATTACAGGACAAGAAGAACTAGTTAATATGATTTTCTTGCCCGAAAAAGAAAGATATCGTCAGTATTATATCAGTTTGGACATAGATTTAACCAAAATAAAAACACAATCTCATTTCTTAAGTACTTTGTTTTCAGTAATCAACACCATAAAAATTCCTGCACCAACTTTTGAATTTACTTCTAACGGAAAATCAAAATTTCATTTGATTTACTTCTAAAAGTTGGGGAAATTTTACCCTACAAATATTGATTTTTTGTAGAAAAATAACTGACAAAATTCTTTAAGAAAAGCTTAACTATCTGATTTTCAGATTAAAAATATTTTTTGTACATTTGCCGGCTCAAATTTTGTATTACATCTATACAAAAAAGAATACGAGTTATGATAAAAAAATGGCATTATATATTAGTAATTATTATTGGTTTAGCTGTAGCGGTCTCAGGCTTTATGAAAGAAGAAAACTTAGACTATGTTTGGGATTACGCAGAATGGACTTCTAAAAGTTTACCTTTAGAGGCTATTGTTCCAAACGAAGCCGAGGTTGAATTCAATCATTTTGACATTCCGTTTTCCGGAAAATCCTTTTCGGCTTTTAAACAGGCTTTAGCTTTCAAAGAATCACAAGGTCGTTATGACATTGTAAATGAGTTTGGATATATGGGTAAATATCAGTTTGGAGGTTCAGCTTTGAGAGCAGTAGGTATTACAAATCGAAAAGAATTCTTAGACAGCCCAATATTACAAGAAGAAGCCTTTAAAGCATTATTAGCTATAAACAAGCATGGACTTCGAAACGAAATTGAAAAATATTCGGGTAAAATAATTAACGGTACAGAAATTACTGAATCTGGAATTTTGGCATCTGCTCATTTATTAGGAGCAGGCTCGGTTAAAAGGTACTTACGCAATAACGGAAACATTAGAATAACAGATGGTTACGGAACTACAATGCGAAGCTATATGAAAAAATTTGGAGGGTATGACACTTCTATCATTAAACCCAACCCAAATGCAAAAGCAAAAGACAATCTGACCAAAAAATCTGTATCGTAATAAAACAGGTCGTTTTTTATAATATTTAGACCTTCTTAAATAAGGAGTCTTCGTCTATATTTAATATATTTGTATTAAAATATGTAGTTAATATAATTAATACAATACCTTAAATGAAATCTTCAGAACTTATACTCAATCCCGACGGAAGCGTCTATCATATCAACCTAAAACCCGAAAATATTGCACATGATATTATATTGGTAGGTGATCAAAATAGAGTTGAAAATATATCAAAACATTTTGACACTATAGAATTCAAAACTCAGAAAAGAGAATTCAAAACTCATACCGGAACCTACAAAGGCAAACGTCTATCGGTAATTTCGACCGGAATCGGACCTGATAATATTGATATTGTTATTAACGAACTAGACGCTTTGGTGAATATTGATTTAGAAACCAGACAAATTAAACCTACACTTACCGCTTTAAATTTTGTTAGGGTAGGAACTTCGGGTTCATTACAACCCGACATACCAGTCAATAGCTTTGTGGCAAGTCAGTACGGATTAGGAATGGACAATATGATGCGTTCCTACTTGATTGATACCATTTGTGAAAAAGAAATCGAAGATGCCTTTATTGCTCACACCAATTGGGATCTGAAAAAAGGAAGACCTTACGTCATTAAAGGGTCTGAAAATCTATTAAACAGATTCTACAGCCAAAATACTTTTAAAGGACTTACCGGTACAGCAGCAGGTTTTTATGGACCTCAAGGGAGAATTCTTCGCTTAGACATCCAAGACAGAGAACTGAATCATAAAATGGATAACTTCTCGCACAACGGAATCAGGATGACTAATTTAGAAATGGAAACTTCAGCTATATACGGACTCTCTAGATTATTAGGTCATAATGCTTTGTCCTTGAATACAATCATTGCAAATAGAGCTAACGGAACATTTAGCGAAGATCCTTATAAGGCGGTAGACCAACTAATTGAATACACTCTAAATAAGTTTGTAGAATAATTATTTCTTGTCTATTTTCTGACTGATAACAGCTCGAACCACATCAATTGCTACAGTATTATACTTATCATTAGGAATAATTATATCTGCAAAGGCTTTTGTAGGTTCGATGAACTGTTCGTGCATAGGTTTTAAAGTAGTTTGGTAGCGGTTCAAGACTTCTTCCATATCACGACCTCTTTCAGAAATATCACGCTTTAAACGTCTGATGAGTCTTTCGTCTGAATCTGCATGAACAAATATTTTTACGTCAAACATCTCTCGCAGCTCAGGATTAGTTAAGATTAGAATTCCCTCCACAATCATTACCTTTCTAGGATGAGTGATGATGACATCACCTGTACGATTATGAGTTACAAAAGAATATACGGGTTGTTCTATAATTTTTCCTTGTTTTAAATCTTTAAGATGAGACACAAGCAGTTCAAAATCAATAGCTCTAGGATGATCGAAATTAATTCTGGTGCGTTCTACATAGCTCAGATTAGAAGTTTCTCTGTAATACGAGTCTTGCGAAATAATTCCTACTTCTGTACTCGGTAACTCATTCATAATTTGATGAACTACGGTCGTTTTACCACTCCCTGTGCCTCCAGCAATTCCGATAATTAGCATTTTTGTCTGTTTTTTTGTGCGCTACAAAAGTAAAATGAAATTTTCAAATAACGAAATTCCGCTTGTTTCTAAACCTTGGTTTTTGTTAATTTGTAAAGATTCTAAAAACCCGTCTGCAGAAAGACTTTTTGATTAATTAAACTAAAATATATGGAAACACAACAAGACAAGAAAATAGCAATTGTTAGTTATTTTACTATCATCGGATGCATTATCGCAATGATTATGAATAGCGAAAAAAAGTATCCTTTTGCCTCATTTCATAACAGACAATCATTAGGTATTTTCTTATTGTTTTTTGCCCTAGGCTATCCTATCGGATATTTTGACAGTTGGATGGTAACTATGGGGTTTTATTTATTCTTTTTTATTCTTTGGATTTACGGATTTGTTGGAGCTCTACAGTACGAACAACGAGAAATTCCGATATTAGGAAAACTATTTCAAAAGTTTTTTAAAGGAATTTAATAGTAAAAAACTTTATCAGTGATGAGAATTTTCAAAACTCAATAAAATCCACACCATTAGTAAACACTTACAAAATCAGGCTTAAAATGAACTATTTAATAAGAGAACCAAAAACAAAAAAAGATAAAAATCCATTATTATTGTTATTACACGGATACGGAAGCAACGAAGAAGACTTATTTTCGTTTGCAGAAGAACTACCAGAAGAGTATTATGTAATTTCTGTACAAGCTCCTTACGCACTCCAACCATACGGATATGCTTGGTATGCCATCAATTTTGATGCGGATATGAATAAATTTTCAGATGATAAACAAGCAATAGAATCAAGAGAACTGATTGTGCGGTTTTTGGACGAATTGATCGAAAAATATCCCATTGACCCAAACAACATCACTCTAATAGGATTTAGTCAAGGAAGTATTTTGAGTTATTCGGTAGCTCTTTCTTACCCGGAAAAGGTAAATAGGGTAGTGGCTTTAAGCGGTTATTTGAATGAAGATATTTTGAAAGAAAATTACAAAAACAATGATTTTACAAATCTAAATTTCTTTGTTTCTCACGGTTCGGCTGACCAGGTTATACCTGTTGAATGGGCAAGAAAAACCCCCGAATTTTTAAATAAATTAGGAGTTAAAAATGTATATTTTGAATATCCGGTAGGACACGGAGTTGCCCCAAAAAACTTTTTCGATTTTAAAAATTGGATATTAAACAATTAGTTTATATAAATTGATTCAAACTACTGAAAAACAAATATATAAACCTGTAATATAGATTTTATCTATATGTTAATTTTAACATTTTCAACCCAAATATTATGATGAGAAAAATTTTAATTTCAGCCTTGTTGCTCCCACTTTTTATGGGTTGTACAACTGCTCAAAACAAGTTGGAAAAAGATGATAAAATTCCTTTAAAAAAATTTATGAATACAATTACTGAAGAGGAACTTAAGACACATCTTTTTACAATTGCTTCAGACCAGATGCAAGGTCGAGACACAGGAAGTGAGGGTCAAAAAAAGGCCGGTAGATATCTTATCGAGCAATATCAAAATTTAGGGTTAAGTTATCCGTTGGGAGCGAATAATTTTTATCAACCTGTTCCATCAAAATTTATGAAAACAGCTTGGAGCCCGACATTACCAGATTCAGAAAATATATGGGTTTATTTAGAAGGGGGAGAACTAAAAGATGAAGTAATTGTGATTTCAGCTCATTATGACCATATCGGAATGAAAAATAACGAAATCTATAATGGAGCTGATGACAATGGTTCGGGAACTTCTGCACTTTTAGAAATTGCAGATGCTTTTGTTCAGGCTAAAAAAGCAGGATATACACCTAAGCGTTCGATATTGTTTTTGCACGTAACAGGAGAGGAATATGGACTTCACGGATCGAGATATTATGCAGAAAACCCAATAATTCCCATCGAAAATACCATTGCCAACATCAATATCGATATGATTGGAAGACGTGGATACGGAAAAGAAAAAAATGATAATTATGTATATGTAATTGGTTCGGATAGATTGAGTACAGATCTCCATAAATTATCCGAAAAAGCCAATAACCACGTAGGATTAGAACTCGATTACACTTATAATGACTTGAATGATCCTAATCGTTTTTATTACCGTTCTGACCATTATAATTTTGCCCGAAAAGGAATTCCTGCAATCTTTTATTTTGACGGAGTACACGAAGATTATCACAAAACTACTGACACGCCTGATAAAATAGATTTCCCGTTGTTTACTAAAAGAACTAAGCTAGCTTTTGCAACAGCATGGAAATTAGCCAATGCAGAAAATAGACCTGTGATTGACAGAGATGGTAGGTAATCTTTTAAATAAGAGAATTCAACAATGAGAATATGGTCGCTCCATCCGTCTTTATTAGACACCAAAGGTTTAGTTGCTTTGTGGAGAGAAACACTGTTGGCCAAACACGTTTTAGAAGGAAAAACCAAAGGCTACACCAATCATCCTCAACTCAACCGTTTTAAAGCAACCGAAAATCCTATTTTTGCAATCAATTATTATTTGTCCGAAGTTCAGAAAGAAGCCGAAAAAAGAGGTTATAATTTTGATA
>CAZOQH010000040.1:0-15170 GCA_964581855.1 uncultured Flavobacterium sp. | reverse complement strand
GCACTCCAATCAGATTAGCCACGGTCATTCCGGTAAACATTATAGCGATGGATTGCGCTTGTTTCCCTTCATCAGAGAGTTTGGTTGCTACAACCGATGCAATTCCGAAGTAGGCTCCGTGAGGAAGTCCAGACATAAATCTGGAAACCATTAGTGTAGGGTAATCGGGTGCTAATGCGAATAATCCGTTGAAGATTAGGAATAAGAGCATAAAAAATATAAGTACTCGCTTAGGCGGAAATTTTGAAGTTGCAACTACAAGCAAAGGCGCTCCGATTACTACTCCCAAGGCATAAATAGCTATAAAATGCCCGATGGTCGGAATGTCAAGATTCAAATCAGCTGCCATATCTTGGGTCATTCCCATAATAGTAAATTCGGTCATTCCGATAGCAAAGGCTCCAAAAGCTAACGATATAAGGCTTTTTTTTATCATGGCTCAAAAAAATAAGCTACAAAAGTACCCTTAAATGATGGAATAAAGCGTTAAATACACATTAAAATTAGATAAAATAGGGGATATAAACATTCAATTTTTAAGCACCTTAAATTTATGTAGTTAGGTCCGAAAAACCTTGTCCTATCAAGTAACTAATGTTAATATGTTTGTAAATAAAATACGAAACAAAGCTTTATTCCGTTAGGTATATGATGTAAATTTGAAAACAAGACCAGTTTATCACTAAACAATTCTAAATCAAGACAAAATATGAACAAATTACGGATTTTAGCGCTAATATCCTTATTTAGCTTAACTTCTATTCAGGCCCAACAATCGTCGATTTATACAGAAGAGACATCAGATTTTAATCGGGCAGTGATGCTTTATAAGGAAAAAAACTACCAAGCTTCTCAAATATTGTTCGAAAAAGTAAAACAAAACACCAACAATACCGAGATTCAGTCGGATTGTGCTTATTATATCGCCAATTGTGCTATTCGTTTAGACCAATTAGGAGCAGATGCTCTTATGGAGCGTTTTGTAGAGGATTATCCGACAAGCACTAAGCAAAACAATGCATTTCAGGAAGTAGCCGATTATTATTTTGAACAAGGAGTATATGCAAAATCATTGAGCTGGCTCGAAAGAGTAAACGACGAAAATTTATCCAAAGAAGATTTAGATAAATTCAATTTTCAGAAAGGTTATGCTTTGTTTCAGTCCAAAGATAAAAAACAAGCCGAAAAATATTTGACCAGAGCTTCAAAATCTGAAAAATATGGTTCTCAAGCCAAGTATTATTTAGGTTATCTGGCTTATGAAGGAGATGATTATCAAGAAGCTTCTAAATATTTTGATGCCGTTTCGCAGCAGGAGCAATACAAAGATAAACTGTCGTATTTTCAGGCTGATATGAGCTTTAAATCCGGAGATTTTCAGAAAGCTATCGAACAAGGTACCTCGCAATTATCAAAATCAAATGCTCAAGAAAAATCAGAGCTAAACAAGATAATCGGAGAGAGCTATTTTAATTTAGGAAAATATTCCGAAGCAATTCCTTATCTAACCGAATATAGAGGCAAAAAAGGCAAATGGAATAATACTGATTTTTACCAATTAGGTTATGCTTATTACAAACAAGGCGATTACGAAAATGCTATTTCGCAGTTTAACAAAATCGTAGACGGGAAAGACTTTGTAGCTCAAAATGCTTATTATCACTTAGGAGAAAGTTACCTTAAAACGGATAAAAAACAGCAAGCGTTGAATGCTTTTAAACACGCTTCAGAAATGAATTTTGAACCAAAAATTCAAGAAGACGCTCATTTGAATTATGCCAAGCTGAGCTACGAAATCGGAAATAACTATCAGAGTATTCCAAGTGTATTGGCTGGATTTTTAGATAAATATCCAAATAATCCGAACAAGCAAGAAATCGAAAACCTACTTGTGAATTCATATATCACTTCTAAAAATTATAAAGAGGCTTTGACTTTGTTAGAAAAAAACAAAAACTATTCTAACCGTGAAGCTTATCAAAAAGTTACGTTTTATAGAGGATTAGAACTTTACACAGACGGGAATTACCAAGAAGCCTTAAGTTTTTTTAAGAAATCAATAGCTGAACCAAGAGACGCGAGATTTGTAGCCCGTGCAACATTCTGGAAGGCAGAAACCGAGTTTGTATTAAATAACTTTCAGGATGCGTTATTGAGCTTCAAACAATTTGAGACCGATCCGAAAGCCAAAGAAACTCCAGAGGTTAAAAATCTCGATTATAATTTGGGTTATACTTATTTTAAACTGAAAGATTACAGCAAATCGGCAGAATATTTTCAGAAATACATTGATACAAAAAGCGGAGATGCTACACGATTCTCAGACGCTCACTTGAGGTTGGCAGACAGCTATTTTGTTTCAGGAAAATATTGGCCTGCAATGGAAGCCTATAACAAAGCCATTGAATTAAAAGGAGCGGATTTAGATTATGCTTCTTATCAAAAGGCAATTAGTTATGGATTTGTAGATAGGGGAGAAAAAAAGATAGACGAATTAGTATCTTTTATTGCCAAGTTTCCGAAATCGCAATATCATGATGATGCTATGTTCGAACTCGCAAATACATATACGAACTCTAACAAAACCAAAGAGGCAATTGCGATGTATGACAGAATTATCAAAGAATATCCTTCTGGGAGTTATGTTTCCAGAGCAATATTACGACAAGGATTGATTTATTACAACTCAAACCAGTTTGATTTGGCTCTGTCAAAATTTAAAAAAGTAGCTGCTGATTTTCCTGCTTCATCAGAGGCAATTTCGGCTGTAAAAACTGCAGAACTCATCTATATTGACAACGGTAAGGTAGATGAATATGCAAATTGGGTTAAAACCTTAAGCTATATAGAAGTAACCGATGCCGACCTTGATAATGCTACTTATCAATCAGCAGAAAAACAATATTTGGAGAACAATACCAAAGCAGCTATCTCAGGATTTACAGCTTATTTAAGCAAATTTCCTAGAGGTTTACACGCACTCAAAGCAGAATTTTACTTGGCAGAAATGTACACTTCGGATAACCTTCCGAATTTAGCTCAACCTCTATACGAAAAAGTCATTAATCGTTCTAGAAACGAATATACCGAGCAGTCTTTAGTGCGTTTGTGTGCCATTCATCTTAAAAAAGAAGACTTTTTGAATGCAATTCCGGTTTTGAAAAGACTAGAAACAGAAGCAGAGTTTCCGCAAAATGTAACCTACGCACAATCCAACTTGATGCGTTCGTATTACAACACTCAGGATTATAAAAATACGGTAACCTATGCAGAAAAAGTATTAGCGAGCGATAAGGTAGACAACAAAATTAAGAGTGATGCGCAAATTATGATTGCTCGTTCGGCTATGAAAACAGGTGATCAGGCAAAAGCCAAAACAGCATATAAAAATCTCGAAAAAATTGCTCAAGGCGAATTAGCTGCCGAAGCTTTGTTTTATGATGCCTATTTTAAAAATAAAGAAAAACAATACGAGCAATCTAATGAGGTGATACAAAGGTTGACCAAAGATTATTCAGGATATAAATATTTTTCGGTGAAAGGTCTTGTAGTGATGGCCAAAAACTTTTATGCCTTAGACGACAGCTTTCAGGCCACACATATTTTAGAAAGTGTGATTAATAATTTTAAAGAATATGAAGATGTTTTAACTGAGGCTAAAGCTGAATTAAACAAAATCAAAACCGAAGAAGCAAAACGCAATTCATCAATCGGAGAATAAAACACAGAAAATACGTCAGTTCGAATAGCCAGAACAACAATTAAAAAAATCAACGATTCAACAATGAACAGAACATATATAACAATAATTTTAGGAGTTTTATCATGGAGTGCCATAGCTCAAAAGAGTGATTCATCGATAGGCTCAGAGGTCGTAAATGTTATAGGAACTTATACTCCTACAATTTCTGATGCGTTTAAAGTAAAAGAAACCCCTTCGTTTGATGACGAAACCGTGACGCGAAAAGAAGATATTAACTATTCGATTTCTTCATTTCCGGTAGCATCAACTTTTACACCTTCTAAAGGTACAGCCGCCTCAGTTCAAAGAGCCCAAAAAGAAAGATATTTTAGTAATTATGCCTCGCTTGGAATCGGAAACTACGGAACGCTTTTAGCAGAACTGTTTCTCACCCACAATATCAGCGCGAATCAGTACATCGGAGGATTAGTAAAGCACCATTCATCGCAAGGCGGAATTAAAGAAGCGGTTTTAGATGATTATTTTTATAATACTTCAATTGATTTGACTTACTCCACTTTTGAAGAATCGTATAATTGGAGTGCCGATATAGGATACCAAAATCAAATTCATAACTGGTACGGACTTCCTGTTGATTATCTGACTTTTACAGAAGATCAGATTAAATCCATCGACGAAAAGCAAGGTTATAACTCCTTTTATTTGGGTGGAAAACTCAATATGAACGAAAGTGTTTTTCATGGAGCCGAAGTATATTATAAACGTTTTTGGGACGCACAACAAAGTGGCGAAAACCGCTTTTGGATAAAACCTTCATTTGATGTGGACATTGCAGAAACAAGAGTTCGTGTAGATGTAGTGGCAGACTATGTAGGTTCTTCGTTTGACAAAAATTATACCTCTACAGAATCTGATTTAACTTCGTCTTACTTTAATTTAGGCGTGCAGCCAAGCTTTATTTATCAACAAGATGACTTGTCAGTTAAGATAGGAGCAGGGCTGTTTTATAGTTTAGGAAAGGTTCAGGATGAGACCGAAAACAACCTTTTTGTTTATCCACAAATTCAGGCTTCGTATAAAGTAGTGGGTGATTTGATGATTGCTTATGCAGGAGCAGAAGGAACTTTACAACAAAATTCGTATGCTGATTTTGTAAACGAAAATCCGTTTATAGCTCCTAACCAACTAATTGCTCCGACTGACCGTTCGTATGATATTTATGTAGGGTTAAAAGGAAAGTTAGCCAATAATATAGCCTATAACATCAGAGGTTCTTATATGAACGAAAAAGCGAAAGCATTATTTAGTTCGAATTATTTCGAAAATAATCTGAATACAGAAGGATATGCTTTCGGAAACTCAATGCATGTAGTGTATGATGATGTAAAAACCTTTGGTTTTTTCGGAGAACTTAAAGCAGATATAACGCAAGGTTTTTCGGTGTTTGTAAACGGTAATTTTAACGGTTATTCAACCGATAGATCTGAAGAAGCTTGGTATTTGCCATCTATTCGATTTTCGGTGGGAGCAGATGCAGATATTACGGAAAAACTTTCGTTGAATGCTAATATTTTTTATGTAGGCGAACGCAAAGCGAGCTTTTCGTCTTTTGATGTGTTAGATACTGAAACTCATCACATCAAAACTCTTGATGGATATGTAGATATAAATTTAGGCGTAAATTATAAATTTAACGAAAGGCTGAGTTTGTTTTTAAGAGCACATAACTTAGCAGACAAAAAATATGAGAAGTGGTTGAACTTTCCGGTTCAAGGAATCCAAATACTAGGAGGAGGAAGCTATAAGTTTGATTTTTAAGTTATTTAAGTTAATGCAAAAAAAAACCTTCTGAAATTTTTCAGAAGGTTTTTTTATAGGGTTAATCGTTTAGCCTTTGATGTAGTTTTTTAAAGTATTCAAAAGCTTTGAGTATTCTGCTCCCGTACCACGAAAACATTTCACCATCAACGAATACTGTTTTGGCATGATGAGTGAAACGCCCGATTTCAAAAGCATCTTCTTCTTTAAACGGATAAGGTTCGGACGACAGAAAAACCAAGTCAGGATCACCTTCCAAACGTATTTTTTTGAGTTCTATTTCGGGATAGCGGCTTTTGTTTGCGTAGATATTCTGAAATCGATTTAAAGAGAGCATCTCGTTGATAAAATTATCAGAACCCGCTACCATATAAGGGTTTTTCCAAATAAAATACGCTACTTTTTTGATGGGTTTGTTTGCTACAAATCGCATGAAATCACTTAAAGCAAAATCAATTTTGCGGTTCATGTTTTCTGCCTCAGTGCGTGAATTAAAAATCTTTCCGAATTCAGAAATCATCGCTTTGTTGTGCTCAAGAGTGATGATGTCACTAGTCCAAACAGGAGCTATTTTTTGAAGTTCTTCGATAATTTCTTTGGTATTTTCTTCTTTATTGGCAATAATTATATCGGGTTGGAGTAATCTAATTTTTTCGTAATGTACTTTTTTTGTACCTCCTATAATCTTTTTAGTAGATTTAAAATGATAAGGATGTACACAAAACTTAGTAATACCTACAATAGAATTTTCTAATCCTAAGTCGAATAAAAGTTCGGTTTGTGAGGGTACAAGTGAGATAATCCGTTGAGGACTGGTTGTTAAATTAATTGTATTTCCGATTTGGTCGGTATATGATTTCATGGGTTTAAAAAAAGAAAAAAACTAAAAAGTAAAGATACAAAGGATTTATAAAGAAAAGAATTTAATTCATTATCTTTGCCTTCCTTTATGCAAAAAACGATAAACATACAGAACAAAAAAGCGAGATTTGAGTACGAGTTACTCGAACAATATACTGCTGGAATTGTTTTGACAGGAACAGAAATAAAATCTATCCGCTTAGGAAAAGCCCAAATTGCAGAGAGCTTTTGCGAATTCAACGAAAAAGGCGAACTCTTTTTAATCAATAGCTATATCGAAGAATATTCTTTCGGAACGCGATATAATCATAGAGCCAAAAGCGAACGCAAATTATTGTTGAATAAAAAAGAATTGCGTTCGTTGCACAAAAGCGTTCAGAACAAAGGACTTACTATTATTCCGTTGCGTTTGTTTATCAACGAAAAAGGTCTGGCAAAGATTGATATTGCCCTGGCTCGAGGTAAAAAACTTTACGACAAACGCGCTACCATCAAAGACAGAGATATCAAACGTGATTTAGATAGACTAAAACCTTAAAAGTTGTATTTTATTTTTAGTAATAGATATTGCTTACTTTGTTTTACTTACTCGAATCTCTTTATATTTTAAAATAAAAATCCCAAGCAATGCTTGGGAAAGTTTATACAGCGATTCAAAATCGTAGTTTATTTTTTTATATCACCCTCCTTTAGTAATTATTGCATTTTCGATATGATAAATCCAATCTTCTACATCTGTTTCATTATATCTAAAGGTTCCTTCTAAGGTAACGTATTGGTCTGTTTTCAAGCGTTTTTTTAGGTCTTTAAACTTAATACCCATAATGGTTTCAGGACCTGCCTGACCACAAAAAAAGCATTGTGCAAATACATTTTTGCTCAAAGCATAGTTTTCGTTGTCAATTGGAATAATAAATCCACTGATAGATATTTTCTTCCCTTTTTTTGCTTTCAACTCTGCGTTGACCTGTGGATACATTACTCCGTCTGGATAATCTTTGTGCGGACGATTTTGATATTTGATTCGACCTAACAATCCCCAGGTAATAGGTTCTGCAAGTGTATTTTGGTCTAAGGTAGAATTGTCAAGACTATCAAAGGTTAAGAACGAAGCTTGTTGTATTTCTTGCTCATCAGAAGATTTTGAAAACGGAAGATTCTCAATATTTTTACTCGGTTTGAAGCTTAGTTCTAAACCAATAAAAATTACAAAAATCAAAATAAAAACAAGATATATCTTACGCATTGTTTAAGGTTTTAGAAATATTAAGTTTATATGCTTTAACCGCTGGAATAATTGCAGCCAAAATTCCCACAAAAATAGTAATCAAAAACAAGATTCCCTCTTTTTCCCAAATAAATACAAATGGATTAAACTCCATTTTATATTCTTGAGCAGTAGAATTTGAAATAAAAACCAAAGCTAATCTACCAACAACTGTACCAAGAACGAATCCAACAACACATAATAATAAGCTTTCGAATAATACTAAACTCAAGAGTTGTCCTCTTTTGGCTCCTCCGATTCGCATCAGAGCAAACTCATATTTACGTTCTTTAAGTCGATTGTACAATGCAATAAAGATGCTAATTCCGGATATCAGCATAATTCCATACGCAAGATATTGTAAAGCGTCTAATCCAAATCCGAAAAGTGTAAATAAGCGATTTATTTCGATAGCAGGAGAAGCAACTTGCATTTTGGTGTTTTGTGGAATTAAACGAGGCCAAATTACAAAAGCCATTTTATTTTTTACTTTCAACAAAACAGCGGTTATTTCTTTATCAGAATAATCATGTTGGTGTGTGTGTGCATCTTCGTGTTCATGCTCATGATGCTCGTCATGAGAATGGTCGTGTTCGTCATGAACCTTCCAAACACTTTCGATGGTACACAAAATAAGATTGTCAATCACTTTGTCAGTAGGCTCTAAAATTCCAACAACTCTATAGGCATAATTGTCATGAACATGCTCGTCTTCTTGGCTTTCTCCGTGAGAGCCAAAAAATTCGTCTCCTAATTTGAGGCCTAAATTTTGAGCGATTTTTCCTCCAACAACTACTTCAAAATCCTTTTCAAAAGTTTTTCCTTGAATGATTTTTCCGTCAAATTTATGGATATAATCTTGTGTGGTTCCTACAATTTTATATCCGAGGTAGTTGTCTCCGAATGCTAACGGAATAGCAGTTTCGACAAATGGGTGATTCATCCAACTTTCTGCCTCTTTGTAATTGATGTTTCCGGTTGGTGTATCTAATTGATATACAGAAGATAAAATAAGTTGCAACGGACTTCCTTGAGCTCCCATTACCAAATCTACACCTTCAATGTTTTTAGAAAACTTATTCTCGAATTGTTGTTGAAGTAAAATTAAAAGTGAGATAATGGCCACACTGGCTGTAAGTAAGATAATACTTAGAACAGTGTTAAGCGGTTTGAACCAAAGGTTTTTCCAAGCGAGTTTTGTAATCATAACAAAATTAAATTATTCGATTTCTTCATAATCAATATATTCTCCAATCTTTTTGGTAGAACGAGGATTCTGATTTTTTGAAGATTTTGTTGGATTCGAATTTGTATTTTGATATTGATTTTGCGTATTTCCAAACTGTTGTTCGTAGGTTTGTCTAAAGTTAGATTCTGCTTTTTGGACCATTTTTTTCATCAGGTAAGGAGCCAAAAGTCGCATTAAAAATTTAAAAGCATACCAAATTCCAACGATAATTAAGACCGTTCTGATAAATCCTTGCATAGAAGCTTGTTGTAATATAGTTTCATTCATAACGCTCAAAGATACAAAAGCAGGCAAGACTTTTTCTTAAAAAATTCGTAAAAATATTAGTTGTCAAAAGCCTTGGAGCCTAATTAGAGCATTGCATAAATAGCAAATGTACCTAACCAATGTCCGCCTTCATAAGAGTCTCCAACTAAATTGGGCAATGAATGTTTAATATGTTGATTGGCCAATACATGAAGATGAGGATGATGGTCTAGTTTTTTAGCGATTCCTTTTAAACACCAAGCTCTAGAAAAGTTCAATCCGTCTAAATGAACAAGTTTTCCGTCTTTTCTGTCTGATACTTGGGCAACTTCTATAGAAAAATCTGAATTTAGGATGGTAGGAATAAACAACTTTAGCCAATTTTCGAATTCTTCTCGTTCTAAAATTTTACTCATCAAATGAGCTTCTTCTAAACACGGAGATAAAAAATCATACCCGCTTGGTTCCCAAGATATTGGGCAGTTGGTGTCATTTTTATAATAATCTAAAGCTCTGTTTTTGATGATATTTTGAAGTTCAGTATGATTCGTACTAATTGCATAATCCCATGCCAAAGAAAGTCCGAAAGCAGTATTAGAATGTTCTCCAACCCTAATCGGATAGATAAGTTTTGGCAAAAACTCCATATACTTTTCTACCATTAAATCTGTCAAAGGTTGTAGGTTTTGTTCCAACACTTTTAATCTTGGATTTTCTGATTGATGTAATGCTTCTGCCAACTTCAAAAGCCAAGCCCAACCATAGGTTCTTTCGAAGGAAGTGTTGTGTTTGTCTTTAAAAAAAGAAATTTCAATCTCGATGTTTTCTGGAGTTAAATGATTTTCGAGAGCTGAAATTATAGCTTCGTGATTATCTAAATCGGGAAAATTATTAAGTAATATAACTAAAGACCAATGTCCATGAACAGACGAATGCCAGTCAAAACAACCATAAAAAGCAGGACGGAGCTCAAAAGGAGACTTTAAATCTTCTTTACTTCCGAGCACTTGACCTAATTTATTCGGATATTCTTGGGTTATACATCCCATCGGAAGAGTTGCCAATAGGTTGGCTTGGTTTATATCCAATACAATAGAATCAACAGAATAATAACTTTCTGTTTTTTCATTACAACTCAAAGATAAAAAGGCGAAAAATAGCAATAAGGTTTTTTTCATTCTAAAAAGTAAAATAAAGTTATAAAGATAAATAAAGTGCGGAAATAGTTTGTGTTAAATCTACTTTAAAATCTTAAAATACTGATTTCTAAATCCTAAATAAAATGTACCTTTGCACTTCTTTTTTAAAACAAAAATATTATGGAAAACGGAATTTACGCTAAATTCAATACAAGCAAAGGTGCGATTTTAGTACAACTAACTTATGATAAAACTCCAGGTACAGTCGGAAATTTTGTAGGTCTTGCAGAAGGAAAACTTGAAAACTCGGCTCGTCCTCAAGGAAAACCCTATTATGATGGACTCACTTTTCATAGAGTAATTTCTGATTTTATGATTCAAGGAGGATGTCCTTTAGGAACAGGAACAGGTGATCCGGGATATAAGTTTGATGATGAGTTCCGTTCTGATTTAAGACACGACCAACCAGGAATTCTATCTATGGCAAATGCCGGAAAAGGAACTAATGGTTCGCAGTTTTTCATTACACACGTTGCAACTCCTTGGTTAGATGACAATCACACTGTTTTTGGTAAGGTCGTAGAAGGACAAGATGTAGTTGATGCAGTAGAACAAGGAGATACAATTATCAATATTGAAATTTTAAGAGTAGGAGAGGAAGCTCAAAAATGGAATGCAATTGAAGCATTCAGAACTTTTGAAGGTTCGCGCGAGAAACGTTTGGCAGAAGAAAAACGCTTGGCAGAAGAGCGTATGCAGAAACTTACTGAAGGCTTCGACAAAACCGAAAGTGGATTGTATTACAAAATCCTTGAAAAAGGTAATGGAGTTAAAGCTCAAAAAGGAAAAACGGTTTCAGTTCATTATACTGGAGCTTTAGATAACGGGCAAGTTTTTGATTCATCTTACAAAAGAAATCAACCTATTGAATTTTCGTTAGGAGTAGGACAAGTAATTACAGGATGGGACGAAGGAATTTCGTTGCTGAATGTAGGAGATAAGGCTCGTTTTGTAATTCCTCCGCATTTAGGTTACGGAACAAGAGGTGCAGGCGGGGTAATTCCTCCGAATGCAGTGCTGGTTTTTGACGTAGAGCTTAAAAACGTAAAATAATAAAAATGAATACTTAATTACAGATGCACAATTATTAAAATAAAATACTTGTGCATCTGTGATTTTTTTGTAATAATAATTTAAAATTTAATAAATGAGTTCAGAACAAATAAATGGAATAGATGTTATCAAATCACAGACTTCGCGTATTGACCAAGTAGATTTCGAAAATCTAACGTTTGGAAATGTATTTACAGACCATATGTTGGTTTGTGACTTTGAAGATGGAGCATGGAAAAAACCAGTTATTAAGTCTTATGAACCTTTCGTTTTAGAGCCTTCGGCCAAAGTTTTTCATTATGGACAAGCTATTTTTGAAGGAATGAAAGCCTATAAGACCGATTCTGATGAGGTTTGGCTTTTTCGTCCTGAAGAGAATTTCAAAAGAATGAATAAGTCTGCTGTTCGTTTGGCTATGCCCGAAATTCCCGAATTTGTCTTTATGGAAGGACTTAAAGAACTTGTAAAGATTGAAGAAAAATGGGTTAAAAAAGGAAAAGGAAATGCATTGTATATCCGACCGTTTATGATTGCAACCGGAGCTGGAGTTACGGCTTCACCTTCTTCAAAATATAGATTTTCTATCCTCCTTTCACCTGCTAGATCGTACTATTCGGGTGAGGTAAAGGTAGTGATAGCAGACCATTATAGTAGAGCAGCAAACGGAGGAATCGGTGCAGCAAAAGCAGCCGGGAATTATGCAGGACAATTTTATCCTACCAAATTAGCCAACGAAAAAGGATTTCAACAAATTATTTGGACTGATGATGCTACACACACAAAGCTTGAAGAAGCAGGAACAATGAATGTGTGGTTCCGAATCGAAGACACTTTGTATACCGCTCCAACAAGTGATAGAATTCTTGATGGTGTAACCAGAAAAAGTTTAATTGATTTGGCTCAACATTTAGGACTTAAGGTTGAGGTGCGCTCGGTTATGGTAAACGAACTAGTAGAAGCTGCTAAAAAGGGAACTTTAAAAGAAATTTTTGGTTCAGGAACAGCAGCAGTCGTCAATCCGATTGTAGGATTTTCGTACGAGGAAAACTATTATGAATTGCCTAAAATGGAAGATTCGTATGCAACACTTCTGAAAGAAAAATTGACTAATATCCAATATAAAATTGACGAAGACGTATTTGGTTGGACCGTAAAAGTATAATACTTTTTATATAAAACTACAAAAACCTCACGAGTTAATACTTGTGAGGTTTTTTTGTGCGCTATATCCAGCCTATTAACTTACAAAAAAAGAAACACTTATCCAATACTATTTGTCATTCTTTTGTTTTTAAAATCGTCAGAAATTTGTGCTAGATAAGATAAACAATAAAACCTGATACTATGAAAAAGAGAGTTCCTATATCACAAATTATGTCAACTAAGTTGGTGACTATAACTCCAAGTCAATCGCTATATGAAGCTGAAGCACTATTCAAAAAACACACAATTCGACATATACCAGTTGTAGAAGGCAAAAAACTAGTGGGAGTATTGAGTTATTCTGATTTACTTCGAATTAGTTTTGCAGATTTAACTGATGATGAAGAAAGGGTAGAAGCAGTTGTTTACGATATGTTTACCGTTCCGCAAGTGATGGCAAAGGTTCCTGTAACCATACATCCTGAAACTACGATTAAAGAAGTAATCGAAATTTTGGCAAAACAAACCTTCCATTCGCTTCCTGTTGTAGAAAACGATGAACTGGTAGGAATTGTCACCACAACCGATTTATTGAATTATTTTTTAGAACAGTACTAAAAAAATTATTTTGAGTTAGAAGCCAGAAAGTGTCTATGATTGTACTCTAGACACTTTTTTGTGAGTATTAATCATGTCTTCCGTCAAATTGCGTATTCCACTTTTCTTGAACTTTCATCACCTGTTCAATCACATCGCGTGCAGCTCCTTTTCCTCCGTTTACGTGCGAGATGTATTTACAAAGTGATTTAATTTCTTGAGCAGCATCTTGCGGGCAAGTCGGAAGCCCGACCAATTGCATCACGTGATAATCCGGAATGTCATCTCCCATATACAATACTTGTTCGGGTTTAATATTGTGAATATTAATGTATTCTTTAAAGGTTTTTACTTTGTCAGACGACCCTAAATAAATATCGGTTACGCCTAAGTTTTGTAAGCGAATTCGAACCCCTTCGTTTTTTCCGCCCGAAATAATACAAACATTATAGCCACTTTCTATGGCTGCTTTGATGGCAAATCCATCACGAATATTCATTATTCGTAGAATTTCTCCTTCGGGAGTAACATGAACCATTCCGTTAGTAAGCACTCCGTCTACATCAAAGACAAAAGTGGTAATGTCATTCATGATTTCTTTATAACTTTTCATTTTGATTGAGTATAGCTTGGGTTAATAGTTGATATATTTCTTGTTGGTTCGGGTTGTCTTTCAAAAACTTTAGATGTGCATTTATGGTTTGCATATCGCCTCTTTTTGCAGGACCGGTTTGTGCTTCTTTGGGATTGAGGTAATTGACTTTATCGGCCACTTCCATAATTAGTGGTTTTAAAACTTCAAACGGAATAGTATTTTCGCGACAGATTTCTTCTCCGATATGGTAAAGGTGATTCACAAAGTTACTTACAAAAACAGCAGCCACATGAAGGGCTTTGCGCTTTTCAGAATCAATCTCAAATACTTTATCCGAAATCAAATTAGCAACTTGATGAAGTAGTTTTAAATCTTCGGGATTTTCGCTTTCTAAACAAATCGGAATTTGTTTAAAATTCACCGTTTTATTTTTCGAAAAAGTTTGTAACGGATAAAAAACACCTTTTCGGTTGTTATCCGATAAGATATGCATAGGTTTTGTGCCTGATGTATGCACTACCAATCGGTCTGAAAAAGGGAGCTGTTCTGCAACTTCAAAAATAGCATCATCCGAAACCGAAATAATATACAAGTCGGCTTGTTTTAACTGCTTGTAATCCGAAATGATTTTTTCTTCCGAAATATCAATCTGCACTGATTCTTTGCGTCTGGAAAAAACCTGAACCAATTCAATTTCACTACTTGATTCAAAAGCTTGAATCAGATGATGAGCTACATTCCCTGAACCAATAAGTGAGATTTTTATCATTTTGTTGTAATAACATACAAAGCTAACTTGTTTCGTTCAAAAACCAAAAACTTTTTATCTTTGCTTTATGAATATCAAACTCCTTGCAATCGGAAAAACCGATGATAAAAATCTACAAACCCTAATTGAACAGTATCAAAAGCGACTTTCGTTTTATGTAAAGTTTGATTTGGAGGTAATTCCGGATATCAAAAACGCAAAAAACCTTTCGGAAGCGCAACAGAAAGAAAAAGAAGGCGAATTGATTTTATCAAAAATAACTCCTACGGACCAACTTGTTTTGCTGGACGAAAACGGGAAGAGCTTTTCAAGCGTTGGCTTTTCGGATTATTTACAAAAAAAGATGAATTCAGGCGTAAAAACATTGGTTTTCGTTATCGGAGGTCCTTACGGATTTTCGGATATGGTTTATCAAAAAGCCAACGGAAAAGTTTCGCTTTCCGAAATGACTTTTTCGCATCAGATGGTTCGTCTTTTTGTAGTAGAACAAATTTATCGAGCCTTTACCATCCTACGAAACGAACCCTATCATCATCAGTAGTTTTGTTGAATTGTTTAATCGTTTATTTGTTTAACCGTTTATATAATTCAATAGTCTGTTTAGCTTCTTTTACATCGTGTACTCGAAGAATATTAGCTCCTTTTTGCAATGCAATGGTGTTGAGAACCG
>CAZOQH010000039.1:13616-15322 GCA_964581855.1 uncultured Flavobacterium sp. | reverse complement strand
AAAATAGTGCGAACATTCTTCAAATTATCTGGAACCAAAGTAGCTTTTTTGAACAAAGGAAGAAGTGAAAAGAAAGCTTTAACTCGTGAAGAAAACAAAATATTTAAACCCCTTAAATCAATGCATCAACGTTATGCAGATGTGTTTGAACAATTGGGATTTAAAATTGATTTATCAAAAGTATCATTTCCTGAAAAGGGAGCTTTATCTGCTGAGGTAAAAACCATTACAGGGGAGAAATCTGGAAAGTGGATTGGGATTGCACCTTTTGCTCAATACCAAACCAAAGTCTATCCACTAGACTTAATGCAAGAAGTAATTAGCTCATTATCCAAAGAAACAGAACATAAAATCTTTCTGTTTGGAGGAGGAAAAACAGAAATAGAACAGTTAGAAGTACTTAAAAAAAATCTCGACAATGTAATTGTAATCGCAGGAAAAATTTCGTTTGACGACGAGTTAAAACTAATTTCTAATCTTGATGTAATGCTATCTATGGATAGCGGCAATGCACATATTGCTGCGATGTACGGAGTAAAAACCATTGTACTGTTTGGAGCTACGCATCCTTACGCAGGATTTATGCCTTTTGGACAACCACTCAAAAATGCCCTTGTTCCGGATTTACAGAAATATCCTAAACTTCCAACTTCAGTGTACGGAAACAAAATCGTGGTAGGCTATGAAGATGTCATGCGAACGATTAGTCCCGAAAAAGTTATAAATAGTTTGTAATAAGTCGTAAATTTGTCTTTCATTTTTAAAACCTGAAAAATGACTATTACGCAACTTCAATACGCTTTAGCTTTGGCTGAACACCGCAATTTTACTTTAGCAGCCGAAAAATGTTTTGTAACTCAACCCACTTTGAGTATGCAAATACAAAAATTAGAAGAAGAACTTGAAGTACTGATTTTTGACCGAACCAAAAAGCCCATTCAACTCACTCAGGTAGGAGAAAAAATTATTGAACAAGCTCGTAGAATTGTAAACGAATCTGAGCGAATTCAAGATATAATTGATATTCAAAAAGGATTTGTAGGAGGAGATTTCAAATTAGGAATCATTCCTACTGTTATGCCTACTTTGCTCCCAATGTTTTTGAATACCTTTATTAAAAAATACCCAAAAGTTAACCTGATAATTGAAGAGCGAAACACTGCGGATATCATCCAAAAACTCAAAAACGGACATCTTGATGCAGGTATTTTAGCAACGCCTTTGGAGGACGAAAATATTATCGAAAAAGTATTGTATTACGAACCTTTTGTAGGATACATCCCTCAAAACAACAGTCTTTTTCACAAAGAAAAAATACATCCAGATGATTTAGACAGCAATGACTTGCTTTTACTCGAAGACGGACATTGCTTTACGGAAGGAGTATTAAACATTTGTAAAACAAAATTCGAGAAAAACAGCGATAAATTTGAATTAAAAAGTGGTAGTTTTGAAACGTTGATTCAATTGGCTAACGAAGGTTTGGGCGTTACGCTTCTTCCGTATCTTCATACCTTAAATATATCTGACAAAGATAAAAACAAGCTCAAGCATTTCGAAAAGCCTGAACCTTCTAGAGAAATCAGTCTAGTACACACCAAAAACGAACTTAAAATACAAATTGTGGATGCTCTATATAATACAATTTTGGGTGTAGTAAGAGGCGCAATTGCTTTTCAGGACGTGAAAATCATCAGTCCTTTATC
>CAZOQH010000039.1:0-13516 GCA_964581855.1 uncultured Flavobacterium sp. | reverse complement strand
GTGTAGTAAGAGGCGCAATTGCTTTTCAGGACGTGAAAATCATCAGTCCTTTATCTAAAAAAGTATAAGTTATTTAAGATGAAGTTCTTGGCTTAACCTCATTTTATCGGTCTTTATGGTTTGGGTATTGAATCGTTGAGTTGAATGTTGTAACTTTACACACAGCTATTATAGTTTAATAAATCAACGATAAAAATGAATATCATTATCACCGGAACCAGTAGAGGAATAGGTTTAGAAACTGCTTTGCTATTTGCAGAACAAGGTCACAATGTTTTAGCTCTATCCAGAAAAAACAATCACAGACTTACACAAAACCCTAACATCAGTTTTTTATCCGTTGATTTAACAGATGAAAATGACTTACAATTAGTCGAAAACTTTATCTCAAACACTTGGAAAAAAGTCGATATATTGGTTCACAATGCAGGAGCGTTAATCAACAAACCTTTCGAACAGATTACCTCTGAAGAGTTTGAATACGTTTACAAAGTAAATGTTTTTGGAGTAGCCAACCTTACTCAAATCGTACTTCCGTTTATGGAAAAGGGTGCTCATGTAGTTACGATTAGCAGCATGGGTGGTGTTCAAGGAAGCATGAAGTTTCCGGGATTAGCAGCTTACTCTTCGAGTAAAGGTGCTGTAATTACGCTTTCCGAATTATTGGCTGAAGAATACAAAGACAGAGGAATTTCGTTTAATGTATTGGCTTTAGGAGCTGTCCAGACCGAAATGCTGGCAGAAGCTTTCCCCGGTTATCAAGCTTCGGTTATCGCTTTAGAAATGGCGAGCTATATTTATAATTTCGCTTTGGAAGGAGCTAAATTTCACAACGGAAAAATTATTCAGGTTTCGAGCACTACGCCTTAATTTTTTAGATTTATAGATGCAAAAATTTCTTTACTTACTATTTTGTATTGCCCTTGTTTCTTGTAAAAAAGAAAAAAAGGAAGCCCCTTTGTTGAATAATGAAACCATAACAGTCGAAAGCAATAAAACTGCACTGCCTGATGAATTATCGTCTAAATTAGAAAATTGGAAAAAATATTATCTAACAAATGATTCGACTTTTGATTTCGAAAACTTTCAATTTAAAGACAGTTTAAAAATAAATCGTATAGAAGGAAGTGTGCCTGGTGTTTTTCAAGAAGAATTCGATTCTGTTTATCTTGATTTTTTAATTTATTCTGAAAACAAAGATAAATACATTGATTTTGATAGCTATTGGTGGTTTATCTATGACGATGAAATTTCATTTGAAGCTGATCAAGAAGTAAATTTGGTCAATATCAACGAAAAAACTGTAGAGAGAATCGGGTTTTCTGGGCCTTCGGAATGGGTAGAAGATGCTATTTGGTTAAATGATAAAACCGTAGTTTTAGTAGGAAACAATCACGAAAACACTCCTTTTATTAGGATAGCAAACTTAAACAGAGACACTTATTACTATTATTTATATAAAAAACCTTTAAGTTTTAGGTCAGAATACTTCAAAAAAAGACTTAAAACCAAAACACCTCAAACTTAAAACTAATGAAAATAATCTCCTATAACGTAAACGGAATACGTGCGGCTATCAAAAACGGCTTTTTAGAATGGTTACAACAAGCAAGTCCGGACGTGATTTGCCTACAAGAAATTAAAGCCACCGAAGACCAAATTCCGAAAATGGAAATCGAAATGGCAGGTTATCCGTATCAATATTATTATCCTGCTCAAAAAAAGGGTTATAGCGGAGTGGCTATCTTGTCAAAGGTCAAGCCTAATCACGTTGTTTACGGAACAGGAATCGATTATATGGATTTTGAAGGAAGAAATTTAAGAGTCGATTTTGATGATTTTTCGATAATGAGTTTGTATTTGCCTTCAGGAACTAATATCGATCGATTAGGACATAAATTTCAATATATGGATGACTTTCAGAAGTATATTGATGCACTAAAAAAAGAAATCCCGAATCTCATAATTTGCGGAGATTACAACATTTGTCACCAAGCCATTGACATTCACGATCCGATTCGAAATGCTAAAGTTTCTGGATTTTTACCCGAAGAGAGAGCCTGGCTCGACGGATTCATAAAAAGTGGATTTATAGATAGCTTTCGTCACTTCAATAAAGAACCGCATCATTACAGTTGGTGGAGTTATCGTGCGAATGCTCGAAACAACAACAAAGGTTGGAGAATTGACTACAACATGGTAAGTATTCCGCTTGAACCAAGATTAAAGAGAGCTGTTATCTTACCCGAAGCCAAACATTCAGACCATTGTCCTGTCTTGGTAGAAATTGAATAGAGAATAATCAGTAGAGGATTCAAACAAATCTCAAAAGTTTTGAGCTAATACAAATCCTCCGCTCCAAGCATTCTGGAAATTAAAACCTCCGGTAAGGGCATCTATATTTAGAATTTCTCCTGCAAAATAAAGGTTTTTATGAAGTTTACTCTCCATGGTTTTGAAGTTAACTTCTTTTAAATCAACACCGCCTGCTGTCACAAATTCATCTTTAAAGGTACTTTTCCCGTTTACCTGAAACTGACAATTGGTAAGTTGGTTGGCCAAATTATTGAGTTGTTTTTTACTTAAATCAGCCCATTTTAAATCTTCCGAAATCTCGGCTGCAGTCACTAAACTTTCCCATAAGCGTGTGGGAATATCAAAAGCTTTTCGATTTCGGATGAGTTTTTTTGAATCCGAGGATTTTACTTTTTTTAACTCTTCAATGCATTGCTCAAACGAGATAAAATCTAGCCAATTTACTGAAATCAAAAATTGGTAGTTTTTGTCAAATAATTCTCTCGCTCCCCAAGCCGAAAGTTTTAGAACGGCTGGTCCGCTCAATCCCCAATGGGTAATAAGCAAAGCACCGGATTCTTGTAATTTGGATTGGTTAATTTTAAGCGAAGCTACAGTAGATAATCCCATTAAATCTTTGATGCGATTGTCTTTGATATTAAAGGTAAACAACGAAGGAACCGGACTTACAATTTTGTGTCCTAATCCTTCTAATAATTCCCATATTTTTGGATTACTACCTGTAGCAAAAATTAAATATTGACAAGAATATTGTTCGTTTTGGGTTTCGACTTTCCAACTATCACTTGATTTAAAAACTGCCTGAACGCTTTGCGAAGTGAGCACATCTATTTTCAGTTTACGAGCATTATCCACAAAGCAATCGATTATGGTTTGCGAAGAATCAGTTGTCGGGAACATCCTATTGTCTGCCTCTGTTTTGAGCTTCACCTTATGTTTATCAAACCATTCGATTGTATCTTTTGGAGAAAACACAGAAAACGGACTTTTTAGCTCTTTTTCTCCTCTGGGATAGAATTTCACAAGTTCGGAAACTTCAAAACAATGGTGTGTAACATTACATCTTCCTCCACCCGAAATACGAACTTTTGTAAGGGTTTCTTTTCCTCTTTCGAGAATAGCAATTTTTAATTTCGGATTTTTCTCTGCAATATTAATGGCAGAAAAAAATCCGGCTGCTCCTCCCCCAACAATTAGGATATCGTAATGTTTCATGCGGATGATACTATTTTTCTAACAATCTAAGAATTGAATTCTAAATTATTGACTAATTACTCGAATCGAATTCTTTACTTCTTCTGCAATCTTTCGAGCTTTTTGGATATCTTGATTGGTGATAGTTACGTGTCCCATTTTACGAAACGGTCGGGTTTGTTTTTTTCCGTAAATATGTGGAATCACTCCGTCTAACTGCAAAATCTTTTCGATATTTTCATAAACCACATTGCCCGAAAAACCTTCTTCCCCAACCAGATTTACCATCACTCCAGCAACTTTGCTATCGGTATTTCCTAAAGGCAAATCAAGAATGGCTCGCAAATGCTGTTCGAATTGTGAAGTATAACTAGCTTCAATCGAATAATGTCCGGAGTTATGAGGTCTGGGAGCTACTTCGTTAATCAAAATTTCATCGTCTTGGGTTTGAAACATCTCTACTGCCAAAAGCCCAACATGCTGAAACTTTTCAGAAACTTTTAGTGCCAAATCTCTGGCTTTTTGAGCGACGTTATCCTCAATTCGAGCCGGACAAATCACATATTCCACTTGGTTGGCCTCGGGATGAAATTCCATCTCCACTACTGGATACGTCTTGATTTCTCCACTTGGATTTCGAGCTACAATTACAGCCAATTCGTTTTTGAAATTCACCATTTGCTCTGCAATACATTCGCCTTCTGGTAATCCTTGTAAATCTTCAATTTTTCGGATGACTTTTACTCCGTTTCCGTCATAGCCAAACTCGGTTGATTTCCAAACAAAAGGCAAAGTGAGATTTGAAATTTCAGATTTGAGATTTGAGAGATTTTCAAATAGTTTAAAATCAGAAGTTGGAAGGTTATTGTCTTTATAAAACTGTTTTTGTTTTCCTTTGTTTTGGATGATTCGAAGGGTTTTTGAAGACGGAAAAACTTTAATTCCTTCTTGCTCTAATTTTTCAAGAGCATCCACATTCACTAGCTCGATTTCGAATGTCAATACATCCACTTGTTTTCCGAAGTTGTAAACCGTATCAAAATCCATCAGGCTTCCCTGCACGAATTTATCACAGCCAATTTTGCATGGTGCTTCGTCACTCGGGTCTAACACATAGGTCTGTATATCAAATTTTCGAGTGTCGTACAACATCATTTTTCCGAGTTGTCCGCCTCCTAATATTCCTAATTTAAATTGAGATGAAAAATAGTTCATTATGGTGTAATGGTTGAGTTGTTTATTTATAACTAATTTTTAATTCGCAATTGAGTTTATCTTATGATATTCTACCAGTCCGTCCATTGGTCGTCTTAACACGTTTCCGAGTTTAATGTGATGTTTGTTTAACGCTGTTTGAAGTTCGTCTTTCAGATAAAAGGCAATCGAACCGATGAAATGAACCGGAACTTTGTTGTAATCTTCAAACTGTTTGATGTAATTTTCGATAAAAAGTTCTAATTCGTCAAAAATTATTTTCTGAAATGACGGCTCGTTTTTATGGGTAATCAAAAACTTCGCAAACGAAGCCAAATAGGCATTCGGGTTGGGTTTTTTATAGAAATTTTCTTTGATTACATCGGCATCTAAATCATATTCTTTTTCGAACTTTTCGGCTAAATGCTTAGGCATTTTATTAAAGTAATACTGCCTGATGAGTTCTTTTCCGAAGTGATTTCCGCTTGCGTCATCCATGGCGATATAACCAAGAGACTGCACTTTTTGGATAAGATTCTCCCCGTCAAAATAACTACAATTTGACCCTGTTCCTAAAATACAAATAATGGCTTTTTCGTTGGTCGGATTAGTCGCATAAGCTGCTGCATAAGTGTCTTCTTTCACGGAAATTTCGGCATTCGGAAAATACTCTTCAAAGATCGCTTTAAAATAAGATTTCATTCGGTCTGTTCCGCAACCTGCTCCGTAAAAAAACAATTTTTCAACCTTATTTTTGTTGTGCAAAATATCGAATCTCTGGTCGAGTCTTGCGATGACTTCGTCTTGGGTCAAAACTTCAGGATTTAGCCCTAAGGTTTCGGTTGAAAAAATATGTTTTCCGTCTTTTTCTAAAGCTACAAAATCTGCTTTTGTAGAACCACTATCCGCTACAAGTATCATACGCTGTAATTTTCAAGCCACAAATTTGTACGCATAAATTCGTGATAATTTAGTTTGACTTAGAGGTCAATTCGTATAAAGTTTCAAATTTAGGTTATTTTTTCGGTTTAGGGAATAGTTTTTGCGAACTTGAAGCAAATAATTTACCTTTGAAAGTTTAAACCAAAAACCATTTTGTAATGCTTAAAATACTAACTCATTTTTCTCGTCTTTTTGTAGGAATTCTATTTATTATTTCAGGACTTATTAAGCTAAACGACCCGGTGGGATTTTCGTTCAAATTAGAAGATTATTTCGCTCCAGATGTCTTAAACTTACCATTCTTAACTCCGCTTGCTTTGGCTATCGCTGTTTTTGTGGTCATTTTTGAAGTTGTTTTGGGTGTTATGCTTTTATTGGGATACAAAAAGAAATTTACACTTTGGACCTTATTGCTGATGATTGTGTTTTTTACTTTCCTTACGTTTTATTCGGCTTACTTTAATAAAGTTACCGATTGCGGATGCTTTGGAGATGCCATAAAACTTACTCCTTGGGAAAGCTTTACAAAAGATGTAATTCTACTGGTTTTAATTTTAATATTATTTGCCGGAAAACGTTTTATTACTCCGCTTTTCAGCAATAAAACCAATAGAATTGTAACAGTTATAAGCCTTGTTCTTTGCGGATTTTTGGGGTATTGGGTGTTAAATCATTTGCCAATAATAGATTTCAGAGCTTATAAAGTCGGAACCAATATCCAAAAAGCAATGGAAATTCCGGAGGATGCACCTCGAAGCGAATACGAAATGTCTTTTATTTATAAGGTAAACGGAGTAAATCAAGAGTTTGGAATGGATGAATTGAGCAATCTTCCGGAAGGAGCTGAGTTTGTAGAACGAAAAGAAAAACTTATCAAAGAAGGTTTCACTCCTGCTATTCAAAATTTTATGATTGAAAAAGACGGTGAAGATTATACAACTCAAGTTCTAGAAGAGCCTAAAATCATTTTGGTTGTAACCTACGATCTAACTCGCTCAAGCCAAAAAGGTTTAGACAAAATTGCTGATGTAGTTGCTTTAGCCGAACAAAACGGATACAAAATTATCGGGCTTACCGCTTCTTTAAAAGACACTTATCAACCGATTTTAAATCGTCATAATGTTACGATTCCGTTTTTTACGGTAGATGGAGTTACTTTAAAAACTATCGAAAGATCTAATCCTAACTTTGTGGTTTTGCATAGTGGAACCATCATCCAAAAGGTTCATCACAACGATATTGAAAAATTAAACTTAAACTAATGAGCAGAAAAATTCTCAATAGTGAACTCGATCGAAAATCGGTTGAAGAGTTTAAAAAATCCGAAAAAACTCCGCTTATTCTTGTTTTGGACGATATTCGGAGCCTGAATAATATCGGTTCGGTATTTAGAACAGCAGATGCTTTTTTGGTCGAAAAGATTTTTTTGTGCGGAATCACTGCTACTCCTCCGAATAAAGAAATCCACAAAACGGCACTCGGAGCTACTGAAACTGTGGAATGGAAATATTTTAAAACAGTAGAAGAAGCTATTGCAGAACTGCGAGGCGAAAAAGCTGAGGTTTGGAGTATCGAACAGGTAGAAAACGCTGTAATGCTCAACGAATTCGAAGTAAAGGAACATCAAAAATATGCACTCATTTTCGGAAATGAAGTTAAAGGAGTTTCTGACAAAGCCATTAAGCTCTCGGACGGATATATCGAAATTCCGCAACTCGGAACCAAACACTCTCTGAATATTTCGGTTAGTGCAGGCATTGTGGTTTGGGATTTGGTGAGCAAAATGAAAATTTTCGGAACATAAAAATCCTTTGATTTATAAAATTATGGAATACTACAATTATATAAAAGCACTACACTTAATCTTTGTTATCACTTGGTTTTCAGGTCTTTTTTATATGGTCCGCCTATTTGTTTATCATACCGAGGCCAAAGAAAAACCCGAGCCGGAGCAAAGTATTTTAATCAAACAATTCCAAATTATGCAAAGCCGTTTGTGGAATATCATCACATGGCCATCTGCTATTTTGGCTACGGTTTTTGCCGTTGTTTTATTGGTGCTAAATCCATATTTACTGAATATGGGATGGATGCATATCAAGCTTTTGTTTGTAGTATTACTTTGGGTTTATCAACTCAAATCGCATCAGATTTACAAAGATTTACAGCAAAACAAAACCAAGTACTCGTCTTATTTTTTTAGAATTTGGAACGAAGTTGCAACCCTTATTTTATTTTCGGTAATCTTTTTGGTGATTTTAAAAAATTCGTTCAATTGGATTTTTGGAGTTGTGGGCTTGTTCGGTTTAGCAATCTTGCTGATGTTAGGCATTAAATTATACAAACGAATACGTGAAAAGTAATGGTTGGTGTTAGCAAACCTAAAATCTAAAATTTGAAACAACAATTCAAAATAAAGCGGTTATCCTTGCGAATGAGAATCTTCTTGTCGATGATTCTTCTTACCCTTATCGCTTCGGCTTTGATTGTTTTTATCACGATTTATCAGTTTCAGGAACAAGCTCGCGAATACCACGAAGAACGACTTGAAAAAAAGGAAAACTCCATACACGAACACATCAATTACGTACTTAGAACTACTACTTATCCGTTGACTTCAGAAAATTTATCAGCTATATTTAAAGATAAAATTCACGAGCTCTCCAACATTCACAACCTTGAAATTGTGATTTATGACTTAGACGGAAATTTTATCCGTTCTTCTCGAGGACAATTCTCTGTAGATGCTCCGACTCCTGCAATTCAACCTTTTATTCTAAAAGCCATAAGAGGCTCATCCGACAAAAGATACATCGAGATAAAAAATATTGATGAAGAAAAATTTCGTTCCTCTTATACCTACATCAAAGACTTAAAATTCAAACCTTTAGGAATTGTTTGTCTTCCGCATATCAAAGACGATGGATTTTATGACGAAGAACTAAAGAGTTTTTTGATAAGACTTGTTCAGGTGTATGGGATTATGCTGTTTATAGCGATAGTTTTAGCCTATTTCTTATCAAATTATATTACTAAGACTTTACAGAAAATTTCTAAAAAAATTACTGAAACCAATCTGAATCAGAAAAACGAAAAAATTGAGGTACACGATGCAAGTCGTGAAATAAACTTGGTAATTAACGCTTATAACGAGATGGTTGATAAACTCGAAGAGAGTGCTAATCAGCTGGCTCAAAGTCAGAGAGAAGAAGCGTGGAGAGAAATGGCAAAACAAGTAGCTCACGAGATTAAAAATCCATTGACTCCTATGCGTTTGACGGTTCAGAGCTTTCAACGAAAATTTGACCCTACCGATCCGAACATCAAGCAAAAGTTAAACGATTATTCGCAAACCCTCATCCAGCAAATTGATACGATGAGCTCAGTGGCTTCTGCATTTTCGAACTTTGCATCTATGCCTGCACAACAAAACGAGACGCTAAATGTGGTGGACGCAGTAGATTTGGCCTTAGATATTTTTAACGAAAACTATATCGAATTTCATTCAAAGGAAAAGGAAATTCTTACACTAATGGACAGAACGCAACTCATTCGGGTAATTACTAATTTAGTTAAAAATGCGATTCAGTCTATAGACAAAAACAATCCTAGCCCTAAAGTTATTGTAAATATAGAAAAGTTAGAAAATACTATTTTAATTTCGGTAAAAGACAACGGACAAGGTATTTCGTTAGAAAATAAAAGTCGTATTTTTGAGCCGAAATTCACCACCAAAACAAGTGGTATGGGACTCGGATTAGGAATTATCAAAAACATAATCGAAAGTTATAAAGGTGAAATCTGGTTTGAAACTCAAGTCGGAAAAGGAACTACTTTTTATGTCAAAATTCCTGTTTATGAGTAATGAGATAACAAAAATTGAAAAAAAATTATGAACATCTATTATTCCGAAAAAGGATACGAACATCTTAATAGCTTGCTCCAAGCCAAAAAATATTCCACAATTTTTGTTTTAACAGACCACAATACCAACGAACATTGCTCTCCTGTTTTTTTATCCGAATTAGCTACTCATGCTCCTATCGAGATTATTGAAATTGAGGCAGGTGAAGAGCAAAAAAACATCTCCACTTGTTTAGAACTTTGGAACATTCTTATCGAACTAAAAGCAGATCGGAAAAGCTTACTAATTGGTCTTGGAGGAGGTGTGGTTACGGATATTTCGGGTTTTGTAGCTTCAGTTTTCAAGCGTGGAATTGACTTTATCAATGTTCCAACTTCCTTACTCGGAATGGTGGATGCCTCTTTAGGAGGAAAAACAGGAGTAGATTTGGGCAGTTTAAAAAATCAGATTGGTACTATTACTAATGCTCAGATGGTCTTAATAGATTTCCGTTTTTTAGATACTTTACCGAACCAAGAAATCCGCTCTGGATATGCAGAAATGCTAAAACACGGACTGATTCAGGACAAAACGTATTGGAAAGAATTATCGGATTTTAAAAATATAGATTTAACCGAAATTGATAGGTTAATTATTCGTTCGGTAGAAATAAAAAGCAAAATTACGTCAGAAGATTTAACCGAAAACGGCATCCGAAAGGCACTGAATTTTGGTCATACATTAGGACACGCTATTGAGAGCTATTGTATAGAAAATCCGGATAAACCAAATCTATTACACGGAGAAGCAATTGCAATCGGAATGATTTTAGAGAGCTTTTTATCTTTTAAAAAAGGATTTATTTCTGCTGAAGATTACCTGGAAATAAAAACGGTATTGACTGATATTTATCCTTATGTAGAGTTTAATTCGAATGATATTGAGCAAATTATAAAATTACTTCTGTTTGATAAAAAAAATGAATACGGCAAAGTGCTATTTGTACTTCTTGACTCAATCGGAAATGTTAAAATTGATCAAGAAATCGAAAATGATTTAATTTATAAGGCTTTCGAAGATTACAAACAATAAAAAAATGCAACAAGACACTTTGTTAACTTATTTTGCAGAAGACCTTACTAAAACTATTTCGCTTCCTGAAAAATTCACTTTCCCTTTTTTTTACGAACCACATCCCTTAGCCCAAATAGCTGCTTTAGAATTACAGAATTATCTCGAAAAACAAACGGATTTAGAACATAATTTTGGTTTAAACCCAGAACAAGACGGACTTATCATCGGAAAAATGTTTGGGGTTTTAGTAGTACAAGACCATCAAGGCAAATTGGGATATTTGTCTGCTTTTTCAGGAAAATTAGCCGGGAAAAACATTCACCATAAATTTGTACCACCTGTTTTTGATATGCTTACAGAAGGTAGTTTCTTTTTAAAAGAAGAAGAAGTTTTGAACGCTATAAACAAGCAAATCGAAACAATAACTTCGGACAGTCATTATATATCCTTAAAATATAATTTAGAACAACTATCCGCAAAAGCAACTCAAGAAATAGAAGAGTTTAAAAAAGAACTCAAACACAATAAAAGCCTCCGAAAAAAACTCAGAGAAAACAACAAAGAACTGCTGTCAAAGCAAGATTATACTCTTTTTGAGAACGATTTAATAAAGCAAAGCCTGAGAGATAAATACGAATTACGTGTTTTAGAAGATAATTGGACAAAGAATCTTGACGATATTAAAGCAAAAATTGACATGTATAATCAGCAAATAGAGGAGCTTAAGAGAAAGCGAAAAGAAAAATCTTCTCTACTACAACAACAGCTCTTTGAACAATATTTATTTTTAAATCAATTCGGAAGCTATAAAAGTCTGAAAGAAATTTTCGACCAAACTGTTTTTGGCAAACCTCCTGCTGGAGCGGGTGAATGTGCTACTCCCAAATTATTACACTATGCTTTCCGACACCAATACAAGCCCATTGCTATGGCTGAATTTTGGTGGGGCGCTTCGCCAAAATCAGAAGTCAGAAAGCATAAACAATTTTATCCAGCTTGTACCGGTAAATGTGAGCCTATATTAAAACATATGTTAGAAGGAATAGAAACCGAGGAAAATCCGTTTTTAAAAAATTTAGGCGAAGATAAACTTCTTGAAATCATATTTCAGGATGAATACTTGGTAGTGGTCAACAAACCTTTTAACCTATTATCTGTTCCGGGCATTCATGTTAAAGACTCGGTTTATAGCAGATTAAAATCAATGTTAATGCCTGCTGAGCCTCTTATGGTTCATCGGCTTGATATGGCTACTTCAGGGCTCTTAGTAATAGCTAAAACCAAAGAAGTTCATAAACACATCCAAAAACAATTTTTAAAACAAACCGTAATAAAAAAATATACTGCTTTATTGGACGGAATAATTCAGGAGGAAGAAGGAGAAATTAATCTCCCTTTACGAGGAGACTTGGACAATAGGCCTCAACAGTTAGTATGTTTTGAATTTGGTAAAAAAGCGATTACGCGTTTTAAGATTGTACACAGAGCCTCTAACAGTACTAAAGTATATTTTTATCCTATAACAGGCCGTACCCATCAATTGCGAATGCATGCGGCTCATAAACTCGGACTCAATACTCCAATTGTAGGAGATGATTTGTACGGAAATCCAGCAGATAGACTATATTTACATGCAAGCTATCTAGAATTCACCCATCCTATTACCAAACAACGTATGCAATTCGAAAGCATCGAAAATTTTTAGCTCATTTTTAGATGGACATAAAAGTGTATATTTGTAATATGTTCAAAAACTAATACCTAATTTGATGAAAAAGATACTTTATCCAACTGACACTTCAATAGCCTCAAAAAATGCTTTTTTGTTTGCACTTCATCTCGCAAAGAATTATAAAGCAAAAATTATAGCTTTTCATTTCTATGATAGCTCTGAAGACGATTTTCAACAATCTTTTGAAAAATTAAATCAATATGCCAAAGATTACGGATTCGAAAATACTGAAATAGAACATATAACCAAAAACACAGACAATCGCTCTGTTGAATTGGTTGTTAAAAGAGAAAAACCGGATGTAGTGGTAATAGCCACCAAAGGAACAAACAGCACCTCTCCGGTAATGCCCGGAGCACTGATTAGTGAAATTGTAACCAATAGCAAGGCTCCGGTTTTAGTCATTCCTGAAGACAAAAAACTATTAGACGGAATCAAGAACATTACATTTACTACTCGATTTAGAGAAAAAGATAAAAAGGCGCTGAACAAATGTCTTGAGTTTGCCAATATAACAGGAGCAAAAGTGAACTGTTTGCACATTAAGACCTCAAAATCCGACGTGTCAGATACGATTATAGAAGAATGGAAAAGCTTGTATCAAAAATACAATATCGAATTCCATATTATAGAAAGTAATGAAGTTAAAAAGCCTATTTTAGATTATATAGAAAAGAATCAATCTGATTTATTGGCAATGTTAACTTATAAAAGGAATTTTATTGAAGAACTCTTCAGAGGAAGTACAGCACAAAAACTTTCTTACTATGCTTCTGTTCCTGTTCTTGTCATTCACGAAAGTGATTTATAGGATTTAAAAAATTTTACTCATAAAAAAAGCCGTTCCAAATTTGGAACGGCTTCTTCTTTATATAAATTACTCGTTATTGTTTTATAACTTTCACTGTTTTGCTATTTCCTTCAACATTTACTTTAACAAAATAGCTTCCTGTAGGCAACGAAGTCATATCGATTTGAGTATCTGTAGCATTAACAGATTTTTCAATAACGGTTTGACCTAAAATATTTACTACAGAAACACTTGTAATTTCTTTGCTGTAAGAAACGTAGAAGACATCTTTAACAGGATTTGGATAAGTTCTGAACGAAGCGTTATCAAATCTATCTGTACTCAAAGTAACTTCTACTTCAATTTGAGTAGCTACACTTTCACACCCTTCAATGGTTTGAGTTACCCAAAGTGTATAAGAACCTTCAGA
>CAZOQH010000038.1:490-15956 GCA_964581855.1 uncultured Flavobacterium sp. | reverse complement strand
ACAACCTACTAAAACATAAAAAACAAAAATCCCAAGAAACAAGTCTCGGGATTTTCAAACCAAAAATAAACAATAAAATTAAGACAATGTATCAATTAGATTTGCAAGCTCAGTTTGTGTTGCGGTTTCTAAGTCGGATAAAAGAATCTCAATCACATCATCTTCTACAATAGTAATTGGCTTGATTGCATAAACCCACTCTCCTTCATATTCAGATACAAATATGATATGGCATTCTAATCCGATCGGAATAAGTCCATAATGTTCGCTAAAATATCCAGTTTCTGAATCGTAAGTATCCAACCGGGCTAAACCTAATTCTCCGTCATAAGATATATACACGGATGAATTGGTATTGTCATATCCTTCTGGAACATCCACAAGGATTGTAGTTTTAGGTCTTGGGTCGTTATAAAAGCGATCTACATTGGTCCAACCAAACTGAGAAGTCCAAAAAGAATAATTATCATCGTTTATTCCCATCTCGCCTCCTTGTCCTGCTTGAGCGTTAACTTCATCCCACACCAAATTTCCGTTTTCGTCAAAATTCCCATGCCACAAAATCATATCATAATCTACTCCTCCGGTAAGCGATGTAGGCACTTGCATACTTACTCCACAATGTCCTTCATCAATTGGCTGTCCATCTTGAGTTACATTAATATAGAATGCGCCTCCGGTTACCAACATTTCTAGATCTCCATTGGTATGTCTTCCCATTGTAGCGATATTAGTGGTTAGTAAGTTGGCTTTGTTAAAAAGTTCTATAAATTCAATCTGAACCTCTCCTTCTACCTGTTCACCTTCTATGGTAAAACACCCAAATGCTGTACTAATGTACACTTCTACTCCGTTTTCGGAAGTAAAACTAGCAACACCCGACTCTATCGCAACAGTATAATTTTGAGTCAGGCTTTGTAAAGCTGCATTTCGTAGTTCATTAAATTCCTGAGAAGTCGGTGGGGTTATCTCTTCAGACGGAATAGATGTCGAGTTGTCGTCATCACTGCAGTTTGTCATTAAAAAAGGAGCGACTACAAGCAGTATAATATAGTATATAATTCGCTTCATAATTATCTTTTTTTAAAGTTTATATAATTTATGATGCAAAACTTCAGTAATAGTTGCGTAAAAAACTAAAATAAAAGTAAATTTCTTTTCGAAATATCTTGCTTTTTCAAAAATAGATTAAAATTTTCGTAATCTATAATTGCTTTACCTTCTAAAAGTATGTCTGCTCCTATTATTCCGTGTATAGGTTTAACCTTAGAATATGATAAAGCTGTATTAACATTAGCTAAATCAAACAATACGATAGGAATCTGATATGCTTCCCAACGACCAATTTTTAGAACATTGTATTCTGAAATCTTTGAAGGCATATTTCCTCCACCAGCGCCTGCTACTTTGGTGTTGGTTTCTTTTGTTATAAGTTTAAAATATTGTTCAAATTCAAAATCTACACAACTATTAGATGCTCCGGTATCAAGAATAAATCTTCCTTCTACTCCATTTATTTTAGCAGTAATTAATAAATGCTGTGTTTTTGATAATTTAAAGTTTGATTTTATATAATCATTCTCTTTTAGCAGATCTTGTAACTGTTGCATCAACTAATATTTTTAACAATTCAAAAATACAATAATTTAAACTAGTGGAATATTATTTATGTCACTAAACTCATTTTGTAGCACAAAATGAGTTTAATGCTTATACATTGATATATAGTCTATTTTCCTTTGAAATCTGCTTTGCGCTTTTCTAGAAAAGCACTCGTTCCTTCTTTAAAGTCTTCTGTAGCAAAACATTCTCCGAACAGTTTAATTTCGGTCTCAAATCCGTTTACTCCATTCTCAAAATTTGCATTTACAGCCTGAATAGCTTTAGCAATGGCAACCGGAGAATTTTTTATAATCTTCGCAGCTATTGACTTGGCTAAATCTAAAAGTTCGGCTTGAGCAGTAACATGATTTACTAACCCGTATGACAAGGCTGTTTGAGCGTCAATCATCGAAGCTGTCATTACTAATTCTAAAGCTCTTCCTTTTCCTATTAATTGAGCCAGTCGCTGTGTACCTCCGTATCCTGGAATTACACCTAAAGAAACTTCTGGCAATCCCATTTTGGCATTTTCGCTCGCAATTCTGATGTGCGAGGCCATGGCTAACTCCAAACCTCCTCCAAGTGCAAATCCATTTACACAAGCAATCACAGGAGTTTTTAGATTTTGCACAAAATCAAACAATAATTCTTGACCTTTTCGCGCGAGTTCTGCTCCTTGCGACTCAGAAAAATGAGCAAATTCAGAAATATCTGCTCCTGCCACAAAAGCCTTTTCTCCGCTTCCTGTCAAAATTATAACACGTACTTCTGCTAATTGTTCTGCTTCTTTAAAAGCATTATGCAATTCTTGAATCGTTTCTTTGTTCAGAGCATTTAGCTTGTCAGGACGATTAATTGTAATAATTTCAATTCCGTTGTCTCGTTGAGTTAAAATGTTTTTGTACATGATTATTTTTTTAGTTTTTTAAACTTATTAAATCTTATGTTTCCACCTTTTATGTGTCCAAAAATAGTATTCTGGTTTTTGGTGAATCTGTTTTTCGACTTCTTTCAAAAAGTCGTGAGTAATTTCGTAATCCGGAATTTCTCTCACATTCTCGGCAAGTGGGATAAATGTGCCTTGATAATGCCCTCTTTTCAATTTTTCTACTTTAAGGTAGATAACATTCATATCTAATTTTTTGGCCAGCATTTCTCCTCCGGTATGAATAGGTACAACTTTGCCCATAAAGCTCTCCCAATAATGTGTTTTTTGAGGTCTCGGAGTTTGATCGCTGATAAAGGCATAAATACCTTGAACCCCATTTTTTTGATTTTCAGTTACTTGTTTTACTGTAGATTTTGTATCAATTAAAGTAGCGTCAAATTTAGATCGGATATCTCGAACTAATTTATCAAAGTAAGGATTTTTAATTTTTTTATATATTCCAAATCCTTTGATGTTGATGAGTTTTCCGATTATAATCATCCATTCCCAACTCGCATAATGTGCACACATCAATATAATGCTTTTCCCTTTTTTCTCAAATTCATGAATTACCTCAATATTAGTAAAAGTAAAGTGCTTTCTCATTTCGCTTTCGGTAATTCCGAGCGTTTTAATCATTTCTAAAAACATATCACACATGTGGCGATAAAATTCCTTCTCAATTCGACTGTGTTCAGAATCAGACAAATTAGGCAAGGCTATTTTAAGATTCTTTCGAACTGTTTTTCTCCTATACCTAATCAGATAAAAAAGGATAAAAAAGACCAAGTCAGAAAACATATAAAGTAATCTAAATGGTAACTTAGAAATTACCCATAAAAAAGGATAGGCAATAATATAGATTAAAAAACTCATTTTTAGTGCTTAATTATTTAAGTATCGACTCTTTTCTTAGACTACAACCATCTGAAGGGTTTCTCTAGTAGTTTGTTTAATCAGAAGATTTTTGCCGTTTGCCACCGACTCAATAGCTTCTTGGTCAAAGTGTCTAATGGTATAAAGCGAAACGTTTTTGTTGTAATTTACTTTAAATCTACCTGATAGTTCGTCGATTATTTTTTCCAAATTTAAGAATTTATCTTCGATACATACCGAAAAGCTAATAGCAGAATTTTGTATAAGATGAACTTTAACTTTGTATTTATGCAAAATCGAAAAAATATAACTGATATTTTCTTCCATAATAAAAGAAAAATCTTTGGAAGAAAGCGATATCAAATGTTGCCCTTGCTTTACAATAAAACAAGGCAGTTGTGGATACAAATCAACTCCTTTACTGATAGATGTTCCTTTTTCTAAAGGATTTAAAAATGACTTAACATAAAAAGGAATTTCTTTTTGCTGTAAAGGTTGAAGTGTTTTAGGATGAATAATAGATGCACCATAAAAAGCCAATTCAATAGCTTCGTGATACGAAATTTGTTCTAATAGAGTAGTGTTTTGAAAATACCTTGGGTCAGCATTCAGAACACCAGCTACATCTTTCCAAATCGTAACGTTCTCAGCATCCAAACAATAAGCAAAAACAGCAGCCGTATAATCAGAACCCTCTCTTCCTAGCGTGGTCGTAAAATTATTTTCATCCGATCCCAAAAAACCTTGTGTGATGTAATTCTGATTTTTGTTGATGTTTTGCGAAATCCGTTTTTCGGTTTCTTCCCAATCTATAGTTCCATCTCTATAATTATTATCTGTTTTTATAAAATTTCGAGCATCAAGCCATTCTAAATTCAAACAGTTATCATTCAAATAATGATATAAAATTTTCGACGAAATCAGCTCTCCGAAACTCACCACTTGGTCATAAACAAAGTTATAATTAGGAGATTTATTATGGTCTAAGAAATGGTTTAAGTCAAAAAAATAGTTTTCGACCTGACTAAAAACTTGATGAGTAGGTTCAAACAACTTAGAAATTATGTCAAAATGATAATCCTTTACCACTTGTATTGACGATTGTAATTGATCAGTTTTATCAAAATAATGTTTGACAACAACCTCAAGAGCATTGGTGGTTTTACCCATTGCCGAAACCACAATAAGTACTTTATTAGCTTCAACAGCTTTCAATACATTACATACGTTTTGAATTCCTTCTGCATCTTTTACAGAAGCTCCTCCAAATTTCAGGATTTTCATTTAAAATACACTTTAAAAGTGCAAATGTAAAACTTGTATCGTTATAAATCATAATTTTTCGGATATTTGCACAACAACTACAAAACCCTACAAAGCAATGCAAGACAGAAATAGAACTCTTGGAGAGTTCATTATCGAAAAACAAGAAGAGTTCAAATATTCATCAGGAGAGTTATCTCGAATTATTAATGCAATACGATTAGCCGCAAAAGTCGTAAACCACGAAGTAAATAAAGCCGGATTAGTTGATATTATCGGATCTGTTGGTACAGAAAACATACAAGGAGAAGCACAGCAAAAACTTGATGTATATGCCAACGAAGTTTTTATTCAAACCATTATTAACCGTGAGATTGTTTGTGGAATTGCCTCAGAAGAAAACGATGACTTTATTTCTATCCACGGAAAAAACGAAAGCAATGACAATAAATATGTACTCTTGATGGATCCTTTAGACGGCTCGTCTAATATTGATGTAAATGTTTCTGTAGGAACCATTTTTTCGGTTTACAGACGCGTAACTCCAGCAGGCACTCCTGTTACTATCGAAGATTTTTTACAGCCCGGAACAGCTCAAGTAGCAGCAGGATATGTGATTTACGGAACTTCAACCATGCTCGTTTATACTACAGGACACGGAGTAAACGGGTTTACATTAAATCCGCCAATAGGAACTTTCTATTTATCACATCCGAATATGAAATTTCCGGATGAAGAAAAAATGTATTCAATTAACGAAGGAAATTATTTGCAGTTTCCGAAAGGTGTAAAAGACTATTTAAAATATTGTCAGGCAGAAGAAGAAAATCGACCTTACACCTCAAGATATATCGGAAGCCTAGTAGCTGATTTCCATCGAAATATGCTAAAAGGAGGAATTTATATTTATCCTCAAACCTCTAAATCGCCAAAAGGAAAACTACGTTTATTATACGAATGCAATCCTTTAGCCTTTATAGCCGAACAAGCAGGAGGAAAAGCATCTGACGGATTTAAACGCATTATGGAAATTCAACCCACCGAACTCCATCAAAGAGTACCGTTTTTTTGCGGAGTAGAATCAATGGTAAAAAAAGCAGAAGAATTCATGCAAAAAAACCTCTAAATACCTAAAATCTAATAAATGAAACTCGTTTTTGCTTCAAACAACAAAAATAAAATACAAGAAATCAGACAACTCCTCCCTCCAAATATAGAAGTGCTAAGTTTAGCCGAAATTGGTTGTACCGAAGATATTGCTGAAACTGCTGATACCATCGAGGGCAATGCTGCCTTAAAAGCTGATTATGTCACTCAAAATTATAATTTGCCTTGTTTTGCCGATGATTCTGGACTGGAAGTTGAGGCTTTGAATGGTGCACCTGGAGTTTATTCTGCTAGATATGCAGGAGAACAAAAAGATGATGATGACAATATCCAAAAACTGTTAGGAGAACTTAAAGATGAAAAAAACCGAAATGCACAGTTCAAAACAGTTATCGCTTTAAACTTAAATGATAAACAACTCCTTTTTACAGGAGTTATCAAAGGGAAAATCATCAACGAAAAAAGAGGAACGAACGGCTTTGGTTATGACCCTGTCTTTATTGCCAATGATTCTGATAAGACTTTTGCAGAATTAACTTCAGAAGAAAAAAACAAAGTCAGTCATAGAGCAAAAGCTGTTGAACAATTGGTTCAATGGTTAAAAAACCATTCCGTTTAGAAGCTAAAACCTATTTAATAATACTTAAATAACACGTGCAAATCTGTATTTAAAAAATTACATTTGCACTTTCAAAAAAAATAATCTAAAAATGTATAGAAGTCATACTTGCGGAGAGCTCAACAGCTCCAATATTGGTCAGGAAGTAACACTTTCGGGTTGGGTACAAAAAACCCGTGATAAAGGTTTTATGATTTGGGTTGATTTACGTGATCGTTACGGAATAACCCAGCTTATTTTCGATTCGGAAAGAACTAGTGCAGAAGTTATCGAAAAAGCAAAAACTTTAGGTCGAGAATTTGTAATTCAAGCCAAAGGACAAGTTATCGAAAGAGCTTCAAAAAACCCGAATATGCCTACCGGAGATATCGAAATTCTAGTTTCAGAGCTCACCATACTCAACCAATCTGAGGTTCCTCCTTTTACCATCGAAGATACCACTGATGGTGGTGAGGATATTCGAATGAAATACCGCTATTTAGACATCCGAAGAAACCCAGTAAAAAACAGCTTACTGTTTAGACATAAAGTAACTCAAGAAGTCCGCAATTATCTCTCTGAACAAGGATTTTGTGAGGTAGAAACTCCGTATTTAATCAAATCAACTCCAGAAGGAGCCCGAGATTTTGTAGTGCCAAGCCGTATGAATCCTGGAGAATTTTATGCACTTCCGCAATCGCCTCAAACCTTTAAACAATTGCTTATGGTTGGCGGAATGGACAAGTATTTTCAAATCGTAAAGTGTTTTAGAGACGAAGACTTAAGAGCCGATCGTCAACCAGAATTTACGCAAATTGACTGCGAAATGGCTTTTGTAGAACAAGAAGACATACTCAATACCTTTGAAGGATTAACCAGACATCTGCTAAAAGAAATCCACGGATTAGAAGTAGATAAATTCCCGAGAATGACTTTTGATGAGGCCATGCGAAAATACGGTAACGACAAACCGGATATTCGTTTCGGAATGGAATTCGCAGAGCTAAATGCTGTTGCGCAACACAAAGATTTCGGAGTTTTTAATTCGGCCGAACTCGTTGTGGGGATTGCAGTTCCGGGAGGAGCAAGTTATACCCGAAAAGAAATCGATGCATGGATTGATTGGGTAAAGCGTCCGCAAATTGGCGCTTCGGGAATGGTTTACTGCAAAGTAGAACAAGACGGAAGCTTTAAGTCATCAGTAGATAAATTCTATGATCAAGACGATTTAGCCAAATGGGCAGAAGTTACCGGAGCTCAAAAAGGAGACATCATTTTTGTATTGTCAGGACCGGCTCACAAAACTAGAACGCAACTTTCGGCACTGAGAATGGAACTCGGAAATCGTTTAGGACTTCGCAAACCAGACGAATTTGCTCCGCTTTGGGTCGTAGATTTTCCGCTCTTGGAATGGGACGAAGAATCAGGTCGTTATCACGCAATGCACCATCCGTTTACCTCTCCAAAACCAGAAGATATACATTTATTAGAGAGCAACCCGGGCAAAGTAAGAGCTAATGCTTATGATATGGTACTCAACGGAAACGAAATTGGTGGAGGTTCAATCAGAATTCACGACAAAACAACGCAAGCCCAAATGTTTAAACTACTAGGATTTACAGACGAGCAAGCAAAAGAACAATTCGGATTCTTGATGGATGCTTTCCAGTATGGAGCACCACCACACGGAGGATTGGCTTTCGGGTTAGACAGACTAGTAGCCATCTTAGGAGGTCAAGAAACTATTCGCGATTTTATTGCGTTCCCTAAAAACAATTCGGGTCGTGATGTGATGATTGACGCACCTGCTCCGATTGATAACCTTCAGTTAGACGAGCTTCAAATTGCCTTGAATCTTAAGAATTAAATTTATTTAACTCATTGATACAAGGAAGTTGAGAACATTTATCTTAACTTCCTTTTTTTAATTTAAAGAATCATCTTTTTTCTAAAACTTCAAAACTTTAGAAAGGGTTTTAAACACCATTACTATGAAAAAAATCAGCATACTCGGAGCAGGATGGCTGGGTTCACCACTAGCTTTACAACTACAACAGAACGGACATTCCTTAAAAGTTTCTACTACTACTCCCGAAAAAATTTCTTTTTTTCAAGATCATAATATGGAGAGTCTCTTGATTAATGTAAGTACAGATTCTGATACAGAAAATATTGACCGCCTTTTTTCGGATACTGATGTTTTAATCATAACCATTCCGCCCGGACGAACACAAAAACTAGAAAGCAATTATGTAGAGAAGATCAAAGCTGTTATTCCGTTTATCGAAAAGCATCATATAAAAGAGGTTATTTATACGAGTTCTACCACAGTTTATCTTTCGTTACAAGGCGAAGTAAACGAAGAAACTTCTATTGTTCCGATTTCTGAAATGGACAAACAAATATTTGAAATCGAGAATTTATTACTCAACAATCCAAAATTCAACGCTACCATTTTAAGATTAGGCGGACTTATCGGAGAAGATCGTCATCCGGTAAAATTCATTGTAAAAAAAGAAGTGGTTGAGGATGCTAACAATCCGGTGAATATGATTCACAGAAATGATATTATTCGCTTTTTAGAAAAAATAGTCGAGCAGCCCATTCCGAACGAAATCTTTAATATTGTAGCTCCGATTGGTTTAAACCGTAGAGATTTCTATACGAAAGAAGCCCTGAGGCTAAACCTCTCTCCTATCCCTAAATTCATAGATAATCCTAAGGCTGATATGCGAAGAGTAAACGGAGAAAAAATAACCAAACGATACAATTTAGATTATATATATCTGGTTTAATTTTTAAAATTAGTAGAACAAGAAATGAAAATTCGGGAAATTCATACCTTATAACTATCTTTGGAAAAACAGATTTTACTCAAAATGCAAGTTTCAGAGTTAGCGCAATACACAGTTAATTTCATTAATCAAACCAACCAAAACATCTTCTTGACCGGAAAAGCCGGAACAGGAAAAACTACCTTGCTTAAGGAAATTATCGAAACCACCCACAAAAATACAGTGGTAGTCGCACCAACCGGAATTGCAGCGCTCAATGCAGGTGGAGTTACAATTCATTCACTTTTTCAACTTCCTTTTGCAGGTTTTTTACCCACTCACCAAGAACCGCCTCAAATAGGAGAAAACATCCGTTTTGAAAACCGAAATACCTTGCGAAGGCATTTTAAAATGAATAAAACTAAGCAAGAAGTTATTCGAAATATGGAACTGCTGATTGTTGACGAAGTGAGTATGCTAAGAGCTGATGTTCTGGATGCAATGAATTTTATGCTACAATCTGTTCGCAGAAATGAAGAAGCCTTCGGAGGAGTTCAAGTGCTCTTTATTGGAGATTTACTACAGTTGCCACCCGTTGTTCGAGCAGAGGAATGGAATACGTTAAAAAACTACTACTCGGGAATGTTTTTTTTTCACTCTCACGTTATTCTACAAAATCCTCTTTTGTATATCGAACTCGATAAAATCTACCGCCAATCTGACCAGAACTTTATTAACATCTTGAACAATCTTCGCAATAATGAAGTATCCGAACAAGATGTGATAACTTTAAATCACTATGTGAAGCCTGATTTTGATATTAAAAAAAACTCTGGTTATATTATACTCACTACCCATAATGCAAAAGCAGATAACATCAACAATCAAGCTTTGCGTGACTTAAAAGGAAAAACTTTTACGTATTATCCTGAAATCGTAGGAGATTTTCCTGACAAAATTTTCCCTATAGATGAAGTATTAGAACTTAAAATCGGAGCTCAAATTATCTTTATCAAAAACGATTTAAACTACGAAAAACGCTATTTCAATGGTAAAATGGGAGTTATCCATTCGTTATCCGAAGAAGAAATCGTCGTGCATTTTCAGGAAGAAAATAAATACATCGAAGTCGAAAAATACGAATGGGAAAATATTCGCTATTCCGTAGACGAAAATTCTAAAGAAATCAAAGAAGAAATTTTAGGAACCTTTACTCATTACCCTATAAAACTAGCCTGGGCTATAACGGTTCATAAAAGTCAAGGACTCACTTTTGACAAAGCTGTACTTGATGTTTCGCAGGTTTTTGTTCCTGGCCAAGCCTATGTAGCACTCTCTAGATTGCGTTCGCTTGACGGATTGGTTTTACTCAATCCGATTCAGCTTAACGGACTTACCAATGATGCTTCGGTTATGGATTATTCAAAGAATAAAACCGAAAAAGAAATCTTGCAACAAGAGTTGAAGATACAACGGAAAAATTATACACAACAGTGTATTACCAAGGCTTTTTCGTGGAGAATCATGCAGAGCGTTTGGAAAAAACACTTGCAAAGCTATGCAGACGAACTTCCGAAAAGTAAAAAAAATGAATTCAGAAAATGGGCGGAAGAGCAATTCGCCAAAATAGAAGAATTACTAGTACATTCAGAGAAGTTTATTGCACAACTCAATCATTTGTTTGGCTCGGAACCCTATAATTTCGACTTTATTCATGAGCGATTCAATAAGGCTTATGAGTACTTCTTTCCAAAACTAGACGATTTGACTTTTGAAGTGCTATATACATGCGAAAAGGTAAAACGCATCAAACGCATGAAAAGCTTTTATGAGGAACTTTCTGAACTGGAAGAACTCCAAATAAAAACTGTATTAAATCTAAAAAAGACCAAACTTTTAGTTCAAGCAATTGCAGAAGGAAAAGAACTGTCAAAACAAACTTTAAAGTCTAATTCTATCGAAGAATACCGCATCAACCATCTGGTTCGTATTGCTGAAATTATCAGAAAACACGCTCTGAATTTTGAAGACGATGACGACTTTGACGAAGGCTATTACCAAAAACCTAAAAAACAAAAAGTTCAGAAAAGACCTACAACAGACATCACACTCGAGCTGTGGAATAAAAAATTATCTGTCGAAGAAATTGCAACCGAACGCAAATTAACCACAAATACCATTTACGGACATTTAGCTAAACTTATCGAACAAAGAACCATAACATTAGCTGATGTACTTCCTGCAGCAAGAATCGCAGAATTGTATGAGCTCTTCTCTAAAAATGCAGATAAAACCACTTCAGAATTGCGAGAAATTTCAAATAATGAATTTTCGTGGGAAGAATTGCGATTGTTTAGAGCAACAATAGATTTAAAAAAAGAATAAACACAGTATATTTGACACTACATTTATTATCCATGAACACCAAAGAACAAAAACTTCAGGCTTTTTCTCGATTACTTGACATTATGGACGACTTACGCGAAAAATGTCCGTGGGATAAAAAGCAAACCCTACAATCGCTACGTTATTTAACTATCGAAGAAACTTACGAGCTCGGAGATGCAATCATGGAAAATGATATGCAAGAAATCAAAAAAGAACTTGGCGACTTATTACTGCATATAGTTTTTTATTCTAAAATCGGATCAGAAACAGGAGATTTTGACATTGCTGATGTAGCAAACGGAATTTGCGAGAAACTCATCCATAGACATCCGCATATTTACGGAGATGTAAAGGTCGAAAATGAAGAAGAAGTAAAACGAAACTGGGAAAAACTCAAACTCAAAGAAGGTCGAAAATCAGTTTTAGAAGGTGTTCCGAATAGTCTGCCTGCCATGGTTAAAGCCAATCGTATTCAAGAAAAAGTAAAAGCTGTTGGTTTTGATTGGGAAGAACCCGAGCAAGTTTGGGAAAAAGTTCAGGAAGAAGTAAACGAACTTCAAGAAGAAGTAAAAAACGGAAATAAAGAAAAAATCAATCAAGAATTCGGAGATGTATTGTTTTCGATGATAAATTATGCTCGATTTTTAAAGGTAAATCCGGAAGATGCCTTAGAGCAAACCAACAAAAAATTCATCAAACGATTCAAATACTTAGAAGAAAAATCAAACCAAATCGGAAAACCACTTTCGGAAATGACCCTGGCCGAAATGGATGTATATTGGAATGAAGCGAAAAAGTTATAAGTTTTGAGTTTTAATTAAACACATTACTTATAACAAACCGGAATAATTTCTCCTTTTGCCAATCGGTATTTATCGACTAGTTCTGGAGTTATTTTTTTAGTGTAATCTTCTTCAATAACGGTAAAACCAATACTTCTTAACTTGTCGAAATAATCTCTCCCATAGATTCGCACGTGATCGTATTGCCCAAAAATTTTGGCTCTTTCTTTTGGGTCGGTAATCGAGTTGTCTTCAAAGGTTTTTTCTCTTGACAAATCCTGCGGAATCTGCAAAATTGCCATTCCTCCTTTTTTAAGTACTCGATACAATTCTTGCATGGCTTTGGTATCATCTGGAATATGTTCCAATACGTGATTGCAAAAAATCACATCAAATTCATTGTCTTTAAAAGGAAGGTTGCAGATATCAGCTTTTACGTCTGCTAAAGGCGAATTTAAGTCCGTAGTGGTATAATCTATATTTTTTTGTTTTCGAAAAAGCTTATAAAAAGCTTGTTCGGGTGCAAAGTGCAACACTTTTTTCGGTGCGGTAAAAAAATCCGTTTCGTTCTGTAAATACAACCAAAGCAATCGATGTCTTTCTAAAGAAAGCGTACTCGGAGAAAGCACATTATCTCGTTGATTTTCGTATCCGTACGGCAAAAATTTACGAAAACTCTTACCATCAATCGGATCAGTATAACGATTGCCTTTGAGCCATAAAACCAAAACAGGACGAATTAAGTAACTCATCCTGATTAGTATTGGCCTTGGCACCAAGTTTAATATAAACTTGAATATTTTTTTCATTAAACAATGAGTTTTGTTTGTCTAAAAGTATCCTCCTCTGTACTTTCGATTCCTAATGCTTTGTAAATGTAATAAAAAGTAGAAAGTATCTCTGGTTTTCCGTCAATTAGTGCTACATCGTGTTCAAAATGTGCCGATGGTTTTCCGTCTCGGGTAGAAATGGTCCAGCCATCGCTTAATTGTTTGATGTTTCGGGTTCCCATATTAATCATCGGTTCGATAGCAATTACCATTCCTTCGATAAACTTCTTTCCTCTACCTCTTTTTCCGTAATTAGGAACTTCTGGGTCTTCGTGCATCTTACGACCTAAACCGTGACCCACAAGCTCACGAACTACGCTATAGCCTCTTTCTTCGCAATACTTCTGAATCGCACTTCCTATATCTTCTACTCTGTTTCCGGCTCTAAACTGGTCAATACCTACGTAAAGAGATTCTTTTGTAGTCTGTAAAAGTCGTTTTTTGTCTTCGGATACTTCTCCAACCTCAAAAGTATATGCGTGATCTCCGTAAAACTCATGAACAATAGCTCCACAATCTACCGATACGATATCTCCATTTTGTAAAGGCCTGTTGGTTGGTAATCCGTGTACGATTTGCTCATTTACGCTGGTCAACAAAGTTGCAGGACAATCGTATAAACCTAGAAATCCCGGAATACCTCCGTTATCTCTGATGTATTGTTCAGCTAATTGATCCAGGTGAAGTGTGGTTACACCTTCTTTTATTTCGCTTGCCAACATACCTAAGGTTTTAGAAACCAACAAGGCTGCCTCACGCATCAATTCTATTTCTTCTCTTGTTTTTGGGATAATCATATCAAAAGCTTTTTAATGCAAATAAAAAAGAGCAACATCTCTGTTGCTCTTTTGCTCCCCCTTTTTATTCAAGTAGGTAAGCTATTTAAGAGCTACAACGGTTTAGTATCAGATTAAAATCAAGTTCTAATAAGCCTCAAAAGTATGGTATTTTTTTGATTTTGTAAAATCATTCCAAATCTAATTTTAGAACGTATCTGAAATTATGCTTTTATTAGAATAACCCGTTGGGTGAAATTACTTCAAATCGTCACTTCGAGTGAAATTTCTGTAACGAAGTGAAGGGAATTTTGTATCGAGAAGTATTTTTATTTAGTTCTCGATACAATTTTTCTTCGTTTCACTACGAAAAATCACTCGAACTGACGGAAAAAATCAATCTATTTTTAATTTCACCCAACGGGTTAGAATACAATTTTCTGACTTGAAATTTCTGGAAATTAACAGTTTTTCTTTTATAGTTTTATGTATTAAACACTCAAACACAATATATCACATTGATTTTTAGTATTTTAGATTTAATTTTAAAATTCACATAATGATAAAACGAACTTTACTTCTCGAAAACAAGTCTTCAATTACTTCAAAAAATCTTCAGTTGGTTATAAAAACCGAAGCAAAAGAAAGTACAATTCCGATAGAAGATATTGGGTTTATTGTGTTAGACCACCCTGAAATTTACATAAGTATTCCTACTATGAATTTATTGGTAGAAAACAATGCTTCTGTTATTATTTGTGGCAATAATCATCTACCAAACGGAATGTTTTTAAACTTAAACAGCCATCACATCCAACAAGAGATTTTTAAAAATCAAATTAATGCTAGTCTTCCTCTGAAAAAAAAGCTTTGGCAGCAAACTATTGTTGAAAAAATCAATAATCAAGGAATTTTACTTGAAAAAGTTACTCAAAAGAAAAATAATTTTGATTTTTTAGCTTCTAAAGTATTGAGTGGAGACACTTCTAATATGGAAGGTGTTGCTGCTAATTTTTACTGGAAATCGTTTTTTGAGCATCATTTCAAAAGAGAACGTTTTGGTGATTACCCAAATAATTTTCTCAATTACGGCTATGCCATTTTAAGAGCGGCAACAGCAAGGGCGTTATCAGGAAGCGGACTTCTGAATACTTTGGGTATTCATCACAAGAGTAAATACAATGCTTTTGCTTTGGCAGATGATATTATGGAACCTTTCAGGCCGATTGTAGATGAAAAAGTTCTTGAACTTACCCAAAAGTATGACGAACAAGAATTAAACACACAACTAAAAGCGGAATTATTACAAATTTTAACCCGAACGGTTTATTTCAAAAATGAAAAAAGTCCGTTAATGGTTGCTTTACAAAAAACATCCAGCTCATTACAGCAATGCTTTACGGGGGAAAGAAAAAAGATAAAATATCCAAAATTATGGAACTAAACGGGTATCGAATTATGTGGTTATTTGTATTTTTTGACCTACCCACCGAGACTAAAAAAGACCGTAAAAATGCGTCGGGATTTCGGAATAGTTTACTG
>CAZOQH010000038.1:0-480 GCA_964581855.1 uncultured Flavobacterium sp. | reverse complement strand
AACAGTTTGGGAACATCATTAACTTTTGGGGCAAAGCCGAAGTACCAAAAGCACCACAGCCCACACAATTAGAGCTGTTTTGAAATAAAAAAATGCTCCAATCTTGCCTTATCACTGCAAAAAAGAAGCATTTTTTATCACGACATTTCAATATAATCATTTGAATATTAGAAGATACCGGCTCAACTAATATCGTGTTTTCTAATCTTTAATCAAACCACAACCCCAAAACCTAATACGAGACGTTAGAAACAATATCGTGTTTTCTAATCTTTAATCAAACCACAACGGATGGAAGTTTGTGAGCCTACAGGAGGATAATATCGTGTTTTCTAATCTTTAATCAAACCACAACCTCGTGCGCTTGTTTCTGAAGGCTTACCTGAATATCGTGTTTTCTAATCTTTAATCAAACCACAACAACTTCTGCTTCAGCCAGTGATGAGCCACAATATCGTGTTTTCTAATCTTTAATCAAAC
>CAZOQH010000037.1:0-15957 GCA_964581855.1 uncultured Flavobacterium sp. | reverse complement strand
GTTAAATATATAAAAAACAATGCTAAAGCACAAGGCTTTAGCATTGTAAAATGTTGTTTTTTAATTTACTTTTTAATTAATTTCTGATGCAACACGGTTCTTCCGTCTGCCTGTAAGCTGATGATATAAACTCCTGAAGGGAATGACGATGTGTCAAACAATATATCTCCGCTATTTTTATCTAAGCGAACGACACTTATCAGGCTACCACTCATTGTATAAACACTAATGCTTTCTGCATTTTGGTACTTGTCACCAATGTTATAGCTTACTGCTGTGAGTACTTCGGCCGGATTAGGAGTTACATTCAAAAACACTTCATCGGTCTGGTCTACCATAGTTTTTTGTGTCGTAAAGCCTGATTTCAGTTTTTTAAAATGTACTCTATGAAGGTCTAAACACGGTATTTCAGGTACGCTTATTACCATATAATCATCCCCTCCGTTAAATCCAGGGACAGGTATAAATGTCAATGGTGTAAAATAGTAAGTACCACCCGGTGGAATCGTAACACTACTTGGAGAATATGTTCCGAAACCATTAAAACTACTGATGTTTACCGTAATCGGGAAGCCATAAGTATTGATAATATACCCATCAATTGTATATGTACCATCCTCTGTTGGTTCAGGGTCTTTAAAGTCAAATCTTAAGTGACAATTTTTAATGTTACACTCCTCTAAGTTTGGGGTTATGTAAGCTATTCCGCTCTCATATTCACATCCGCCATCTTCAATATACAGTTGGTAAGTTCCTGATTCATTTACCATTAAATCGAATATCTGAGAACTTGTACCGGATGCTACAACATTTCCGTTTACAATCCATTCATGATAATCAAAAGTTCCCCATGGACCTATAATATAAGGTACAGGTTGATCCCAAGGACATACATCAAAACATCCCTCTGGGAATATCCACATATAACGATTAGCATTATGTGGTACTGTAATCTGAGATGTTGCAGTACAACCTGTAGGTGCTGTATAAGTTACTTGATAAACACCTCCAGCATTAACTTCTATTTCTTGTCCATGGTCACCATTACTCCAATTATAGTGTCCTGTAGTAGGTCCGGCTGCCGAAAGCTTAATTGTATAAGGTTCACAAAGTATGACATCATACGATAAGCTTGGAGGTGTTACCTGAGGATGTATTGTTACCGAAAAGTCCATAGAACTACCACAACCCGGATCACTAGCCGGGCGTACTTCAAAAGTATAAATATAGACTCCGGGTGTAGTGTAATTTACAGTTAATGAGGTTGGGGTAGAGCTACTCCACGTACCATAACCGCCACTCATCGGAACTCCATTTAGTAACCATCTTCGCTCTAAGCTAGGATCTGTAACAATTCCGTTCAGAGTAGTTTCTTCGTTCCAACACAATGAGTTGCTACCTGTAATGTTTACGAAAGGTCGTTTACGAATACTAACATCTACAGGGTTAGTAACCATTCCGTTAAATTTACATCCATTCGTGTCAACTAAAACTCCCCAGTACTGTCCGGATTGTGTCGGAACATACGATAATCCTGTACCAACTTGATGATTTCCTTTCATCCAGATAATGGTGTCTAATACCGAACTTCCTCCTGTCTGTGTAAAGCTAATACCTGAAAATGCCTCTCCTTCGCAGATACTTATTGGGTTTGGTGATAGGTAACCATCAAAGTCAGCTTTAACGATAGTGACGTCTTGATAGGTACTTTCAAATACGCAACCGTATTGGTTTGTAACAACTAACTTTACAGGATGAGTTCCAGGATTAGTAATATTTATAAAAGTAGATAGTCCTGAGCCAATATAGCTAGTACCATTAAATATCCATCTGTATTGATTGTCAGGGTTGTAAGAATCTAAAACCAACTCAATAGAATCTTCACTACAGTGATAAGGGTCTGCGTGCATCGTAAAATTAGTATTAGGCGCAGCAGGCAAATTCAAGGTATAGGTATAGGTACATACTGGGTAGCTACTGCTAGTGTCCTGTAAGTTTAAGGTAAATGTGTACGAACTTCCCCCTAAAAGATTACTAATAGTAGCGTTGGTACCTGAGGTAGTTAGAACACCTCCTGAGGTACTGTAATTAAAAGTAAGTTGACTTTCGGTTATATCAAATAACGTACTGTTATTAAATAGCTCAACAGTATATTCATTATTTCCGTTACAAGTAACCGTATAATTAAATTTCGCCTCATAATGTTTTGCAACGGTTGTTGATCCAGTAACTATACACGGCCCTGTTGGAGTATAATAAGTTACTTCTACTATAAGTAAATATTCTCCAGGTACATCTGTTGTAAAATAAGGTGTATCAGTTCCTTGTCCAAAGATGTCTAGCAGAGTTGGAGGATAAGTCCAGTGGATACTGGTTGCATAACTTCCTGTATTATAGTTAGCTGTTGCATTTATTTTATTACATTCTGTCCAATCTGCAGTAATATTTAGATTCGGATTTATATCAAGAGTACATGATGGACCCGAAGAACAACTCTCTAAAATAATTATATTATTAGAGGTTGTAGAACAGCCATTAGCAGTAACTATCACATAATAGCTTCCTCCTGGTGAAGGCATAGAAGAGTTATTGATAGATAATGAAGAAGATGTTATACCTAATGGGCTTCCGTTTTTGTACCATTGAAAGGTAGGAGAGCCAGGACCTGTAGCATTATTGATGTTAGCATGTAAATTTATGTTATAACTGTTGCTCGGACAAACTATAAAGTTATACCCAGGTGTAATTTGTACATCTGGTCTTGGTTTTACGGTCATGGTTTGAGCTGCAGTTAAATTATAATGACATCCATTAGGGTGCGTAACCGAAGCAGTAATATTGACTGTCATATTTCCGTCAGTGAGATTATCAATACTAAGTCCGGTTAAGGTCAATCCATCAATGGCAATGTTTCGGGTATAAGGTGTTCCGTTTACATTCCAATTAATGATACCGCTTGTAAGACTACTGCTTGAAGTTAGAGTAACATTGAATAGTTCTTCTGCACATACCACTGAAGGAGTTGTTATTCCTAAGGTTGGAGCTTGGTATAATGTAATAGGAAAATCATCTGTAGTAGTCACTCCGCAGCGAGTAACACTAACTGACAATATTCCCGTAGCAGAAGAGGTAATTTCATTAAAGCTTACCTCAACGTTTGTACTGTTCAATCCACTAATAATGTTACCAAAGTTTATGGCTGATGTACTACTAGAAATACTCCACTCTATATGATCGGCTGGTATGCCTCCTAAATCTACTGTAAAGTGACTAATGCTACTTGGGCAAAATACACTTAAACCATAATCATTAGTAATTATAGGGTTTATGGTCGGAGAGCTTACATTTAAAGTAAGTTCGCCTGATGCACATCCTAATGTATCGGTTGAGATTCTTTTTACTTTTACTTGATAAGGTCCTGTGCCGCTAAATTGAACACTGATTTCATTGCCTGTATTAGACCCTTGGATTGTTGCTCCACCTGTAGCTTCCCAAACCAAGACTGTATTAGGTACAGTATTGTTATAAGAATATTCATAGGTTGAACCGCTACATACAAAAACTTCACCTGTAATTGCACCAGTTGGTGTACTTGGAGTTTGAGTTACATTTATTATAAAAGGCTCACTACTACATCCTTCAGCAGTTGTAGCAGTAAGTACATAAGCACCTCCTATAGGGAAATTATAAGTGAAGTTCACTCCGTAAGCAGTGGTAACTATACTTCCATCTAGTTTTAAAGTCCAATCGACTGGTATTCCTATAGAGTTGGTGTAAGTATAATTACCACTATTACTGCAAAACTCTTCATCACCAAACACCTCAACTCCGGGTGCTACAGTAATTTTCATCTTAGCATCTCCTTTACAGCCCAATAAGGTATTGTAATACTCGCAAACTAGAGTGTAATCACCAGGAACTAAACCTTCTACGATTACTTCATTTCTTTGATCGACAAATATAATTTGAGAAGGAGTAGTATCTGGAAATAAATACCAATTAAAATCAGTTGTTGGCCATTGAGGTAAACTATATCGATTTTGCTTACCCAAGCATACTACACTTTCACCTTTTATTATACCGTGATTAAGCACCACAGGAACCTTGTGCGTAATTTTGTAGGGGCATCCACAATCGGAGGTATAATGAATATAGCCGAATCCATCTTCGGGATCTACATTGTCCCACACTACTGTTATCTCAGAAGTACCTGTAGAACTAGAAATTATTGTTCCTCCCTCTATTTTCCAGGTTCCTCCACAATCATCATTGGCTGTATAAGTAACTTTCTCCTTACTTTCGCATACTACTCCGGGGCATGAGATATGTATAGTAGGTGTAGGAGTAATTTCAATATCTAATTTATAATTAGAACTACAATTACATTTGTTAGTAACAGTTAATACAACTGTATAGCTTCCCGGTGTATCATAGCTATGTTCAGGTTCGAACTCAGCTGAGGAGTTACCATCTCCAAAATCCCAGAAATAATGAATAATATCAGTACCTCCGTTAGTAGAAGATAAATTATCAAATTGTATAGGGGTGTTTAAACAAAAAGTTGTTTCATTTCCCTGCGTTTCGAAAAATGGTTTAGGGGAATGAATAATATCAATGCAGAGGATATAATTTTTTACGGTATTATCTGTATAGGTTATCTCTACTGCTAATGCCCCACTTCCGGCTACTCCCCATTGTATATTAGCTCTATGTTGTGGTGTTGTCCAAGTACTTTGAACAATCCCTCCGGTTGCGTTCCAACTGACATTCGCAATGTTACTACCTTCGATGTAATAGTTTACTTTGCTTTTTTCGCAGACTCTAATACACGAGGAATTGTCTATGTCTTCAGAAAAAAAGATGCCTCTTTTTTCATCTTTTATGTCGTAGTCAAATTCAATACACCCTACTGATTGGTCCCAATACATGTAAGTGTCAGTTTGAGCAGACATTTGACCCCAAAACACAAATAGTAAAAGAGTTAAAATACTCTTGAGTAAAGAAAAGGATTTTACCCTTTTGGTAACAGATGCTAAACTGCTGTACGTGTCCTCATCATTTGATATAGGAACACATTTTTTTAGTTTAATAATTGATTTTCTCATGATAAATTTGATTTAGTTATTTAGTTTCAATTTCATCTCAACCTGTTGTACTACATCAACCTCTACTAATACATGATTATCTGTTTAGTTTTGAATGAGATAAGAAAAATTAGAAAGAAGTGTTTAGTAGTGCATAGATTGTAAAGTTCTACACGTGGTTTTGTTTAAAAGCACACGTGATTTCCCTAATAAGTAAGCGTGGTTTTATTCGAAACCACACGAGGTCTTCTACGAAAGCAGACGTGCTTTTACAACATTCACTGCTTAAACCTCCTTGCATAAACAAAAACAGTCGCTGTGTACATTTCGTAAATCTTACAAAGATTGACGGAACATACTGTTAGCGACTGAATTTTAATTAACAATAAAACAACTAAAAAGTGCCTGGCAGAACCTTACAATTACTTAAAGTAGAATAACCTAAATTTGGTACAATTATGGATTTTTCAAAGCTTACTACTTAAGATAATTTAACTTAACCCCTTATATATTTAGATTCTGCCCAAAAGCACTTTTATTCTATTCTTTTAAAACCTGCGTTGTTTAACGCATCAGATATTCGTTTACCCGGACGATAGTTTACTTTAGTCCGTTTGATATGTGTTCGAGCCACAAAATCAGCCTTTGTGCTTACACCTTCACTACTTAGGCTTGGATATAAACTGCCTAATTTTTCTAACCGTACAATTTTGCTGTTTGACAAAGCTTCTTGTATAACATTCTCTAAAGCGATAATCACTCCTCTGATATCCGCTTCACTCAAAGCACTGAACTTTTCGATAGACTTAACCAATCCGTCAATGCTTACTTCACCATCTGTAACTACAGATGCATACCATTTCTTGGTGCCACCGCCTACTACTCCCGGCTCACCTTTTTCTAGTAGTCTGTACTTAATTGCCATATTTAAAAAATTAAAAGTTAATATACATTTTATGATTAACACAACTGATTAATAACCTTCCTGAATAAGCCTGACAACAATAGTAGCAACTAATGCATTATACACACTATCTTTACTTCCAAAGAATGCAGCCTTCATAATAGTTGTTCCATTATCTGCCCAATCATCGTCGTCGCCACCATTTTCAAAATGAGATTTTAAAACAGAACAAAACCTCAGAAGTATTCTCAAATCATTATCATTAGGAAAACTAGAGGTACGAATGATGTTCTGAAACTCTATAAGTTGGTTAGATATATTTTCATTCTGTTTTAATAAAATATCTTCAGTAAAAGCTAAAAAAAGATGATAAGCTTTATTGCTTAATAGTTCCTCAGCATGTGGTGTTTCCGAGTAAGTAGCATTCAGAATACTAAGAATGTTATTTTGATCAATAGATATATGAGAATCAAAAATATTGTTTTGAATTACGAGCTCCTCAACTCTTTGAAGCATTAAATTAATATCTACATTCGAGTCCATATACATATCTTTATAACCTACATATATAGTGTTGTATGAATATGCCAACGAATCATATGTTAAAGTATCTACCAATCTATAGTTTTGATAGGTTGTATCTTGTATGTTTAATTCGTTGTCGGAACTACATCCAACTGTTAGAAAAATAAAAACAGAATAGAGTATTATTTTAGTAAGGAGGAAAAAAGCTTTCATATCCAGTTGCGTTTTGTGTTTTTCACGTGATGAAAGTAAGGCTATATATATCTGTCAACAAATGATTGATAGGAAAATTCGCGAATTTTCCTATCTTAAAACAAGGTGTAAGAATTTGATTTTCAGTTTTTTATGCAAATAAAAGGCAGTGTTGGGCTAATCTCGGGTTTTGTGTTAAAAAAAGTGTGTTTTATTATGATTTCTGCTTTTTTTTAATATCTTTAACTCTCTCTAAAAGAAAAATAAGTTCTAAATATCTGTAGATTTATGGCTTTCAGAATCACCTTATACATGCTTTTTGTGGTTGCATTGTGTATAGCAAAAACCAAAGAAAATCATCCTGATCAGCTTTCAGAGATGAGCTTTGATGAGTTGTACAAGCAAGCAAAAATGTATAAACAACAAAATGATAGCCTGAAAGCGAGAGTGTATTTCGGAGCTTTTAAGCAAAAAGCAATTCGAGAAAAGAATGACCAGCGACTTGTAAATAGCTATAGAAGCATGGCGATATGGGAGGAAAATCTAACCCAAAAGTTAGCGTATGCCGACAGTGCGATTTATATTGCCAAAAAAACAAATAACGACGAATTTATCGGAAACGCACTATACACAAAAGGTGTAGTGTATTACAAACACAATAATTGGGAAGAAACCCTACATTATTACTTGTTGGCAGATGATTATATTTCTAAAACCACCAATGACTATCTCAAGTATAAAATAAAATACAGTATTGCAACCACTCAATATACTTTGGGATATTATGACGAGGCTCTTTTGATGGCAGAACAATGTATAGGTTATTTTCAAAAACACCAAGATAGAAACCATCGCTTGGGTTATCTAAATTCTTTGCACTTTAAGGCATTGTGTTTGAATCGTCTGGAAAATTATCAAGCCTCTTCTAAGGTGAATCAATTCGGATTGCAGAAGGCAAAAGAGTTTGACCTCGATGATGTAAACTATTCTTTTACTTGTTTGGAAGGGATGAACCAATACGGATTAGCCAATTATCAGCAGGCTTTAGAACTGCTTGAGTTTACTCTTCCGTTTTTTGAATCGTCAAACAATACCAAACAACAAAGCGTAATCAACTTTTATATAGGTAAGAGCTATTTGGCACTCAACCAAGATAACCATGCAATATCTCGGTTTAAAAAGGTCGATTCTATTTTTGCACAAACAGGTTATCTACGAGACGATATGACCGAAAGTTACCTCTTTTTGATAGCAAACGCACAACAACAGGGCGATATTCAAAAAGAACTCAATTATACCAACAGGCTTTTAGAGGCCGATCAGTTGTTGCATAATCAGTACAAAAGCATTGCGGTGGCTATCCATAAAGAGTATGATACCAAAAAACTATTAGAATCAAAAGCGAATTTAGAACAGCTCCTTGTGCAAAACAAAGCGAAGAATACTTGGTTGAGCATAGCACTAATGGTGGCACTCATCGGTATGTCTTTGCTGACAATACGCTACGTATATTACAGAAAGAAGTTTAAAAAACTATACAAACAGTTTATAAACCAATTGCCAAAAACAGTTCCTAATTCTGCCGAACTCCATATCTTAGAGGCTACACCAGAGGTGGTGCAACAAGAAATTAAAGAAGATGTAGTAGAAAAAATCCTTAAAGGACTGCAGCGTTTTGAAGCCGCCAAAGGGTTCGCAAAGCATAATCTTACGCTTTCAAAACTTGCGGATACCCTGAAAACCAACCCGAAGTATCTTTCAAGAATCATAGCAGAACATAAAAACAAAGAATATTCTCAATATATTAATGACTTGCGTATAGATTATCTGATGAAGTTACTCGAAACAAAAAAGTACAGAGAATATACCATCGAAGCCCTCGCTAAAGAGATTGGGTACAATTCGTCAAAAGGATTTAATGCGGTTTTTTATAAAACAACCGGAATGAAGTTTTCTAACTTCTTGAAAGAATTCCGAAAAGATTACAAAGAAAGACCTTTCTCTTTATCTAAAGTCGAAAACCAAAGAGCGATAGCTTAGGCAAAACTCCAGAGCTAGAATTGATACTTGAGCGTAAGCCCGAGGTGGTTTCCGTTGTTTAAATCATCTCGATACCAATCGGTATCTAACGAAAGATTCTCGCTCACGTTAAACTGCTTGAGGTGTGCAGCCACGTTAGCTTCTACAATGTTTAAGATATAAAATCCTACGGTTATCAACATCGACAGGTCTCTGTTTCGTTGAAAGCCCTTTTGAGCATCCAAAAGCCTTTGGTTGTCCAAGTACTTGTTTCCTTGGAATTCATCGTCATTAAAACCGGCTAATCTGCGTTTATAGGCATCCCTATACCGGTGATATTGATTGTTGCTGTGTATATAATAATAAGTGCTGGTACCGATGGCGACATAAACTAGCGGAACCTTCCAGTAGTCTTTGTTATATGCTTGCCCTAATCCGGGAAGTATAGCCGAATAAAATGCAGCTTTCGAAGGTCGTAAAGGATCTTTATTCAATACTACAATTGAATCTTGAACTATCCGCAAGTCATTGGTTTCGGAGGTTTGCGACCAGCCCATACTTCCGACAAAGAGAGTAAATAGTATGTATAATCCTTTTTTCAACTACTTTTCGATTAGTCTTAATAACCTGTTGAAGTCTTCGGCAGAATGAAACGGCACAATGATTTTCCCTTTTTCTCCCGTAACTTTTACGTCGATTTTTGCACCAAAAAACTCAGAAAGACTCCTTTTAGATTCGTTGTCAATTTCTAAAGACTTGGTTTGTTTTTTTGCTGGTTTCGGCTTTAAGCTATCTTGGTATTGCTTAACCAAGTTCTCGGTTTCTCTAACCGAAAGCGACTGACGTACTATTTTTCTATAAATATCAATCTGAGCCTCTACATCTTCAATCGATATAAGTGCCCTTCCGTGTCCCATCGAAATAAATCCATCTCTCATACCCGTCTGAATAATAGGGTCGAGTTTTAAAAGACGCAAATAGTTGGTAATAGTAGAACGTTGTTTACCAACTTTTTCACTCATTTGTTCTTGCGTAAGTCCGATTTCGTCAATCATTCTTTGATACGACATAGCTATCTCGATAGGGTCGAGGTCGCTTCTTTGGATGTTTTCGACCAAGGCCATCATCAACGAGTCATTGTCGTTGGCAATTCGGATATAAGCCGGAACGGTTTTTAGCTCAGCGAGTTTAGACGCACGAAGTCTTCGTTCTCCCGAGATGAGTTGGTACTTGTTAAAGTCTAGTTTTCTAACCGTTATAGGCTGAATGATTCCTAGCTCTTTAATAGAACTGGCTAACTCCTGAAGCGTTTCTTCGTTAAAGTTACTTCTAGGCTGAAACGGGTTGATTTCAATAGTGTCTATATCAAGTTCAACCACATTGCCCACAACTTTATCTGCATTTTTGTCTTCTACAGACTGAATATCGTTAGCAGGATCTTTCAACAGAGCCGAAAGTCCTCTTCCTAGTGCTTGTTTTTTAGTGGCTTTAGTCATTACGCTTTTATACTATTTTTCTTTATAATCTCTTCTGCTAATTGTAAATAATTTGCAGCTCCCTTACTGGTAGCATCATAGTTTATAATGCTTTCTCCAAAACTTGGTGCTTCAGATAGTTTGATGTTGCGTTGGATGATGGACTTAAAAACCATATCTCCAAAGTGTTTCTGTACTTCTTCGGCTACCTGATTAGACAATCGTAGTCGAGAGTCAAACATAGTTAGCAATAAACCTTCTATATCCAATTCTGGATTGTGAATCTTTTGAACACTTTTTATGGTATTCAATAGTTTGCCTAAGCCCTCAAGAGCAAAGTATTCGCATTGTATTGGTATAATCACCGAATCAGCTCCTGTAAGTGCGTTCAGAGTTAATAACCCTAACGAAGGAGCACAGTCAATCAAGATATAATCATAATTGTCTTTGATTTCTTTGATGGCTTCTTTGAACATATACTCACGGTTCTCCTTGTCTACTAATTCGATTTCGATAGCAACCAAGTCAATATGTGCAGCAATAATATCTACATTTGGAGTGTTCGTCTTCATCACAGCCTCTTTAGCGCTTATGCTATGTTCCAACATTTGGTAGGTACCTTTTTCGATATTTTCGATATCGATACCCAATCCAGAACTGGCATTTGCCTGAGGATCTGCATCAATAAGCAGCACCTTTTTTTCTAAAACTCCTAAGGAAGCAGCCAAATTAACCGAAGTGGTTGTTTTTCCTACTCCTCCCTTTTGATTGGCGATGGCAATTATTTTACCCATTTTACTTAAAAAATTAGTTCGTAAAATTACAATAAATTACGGATTTTAAAAACTGGAAGGTATGAAAACCTAAAAATAGAATGCAAATTATTTTTTTATCCTTAAATAAAAAAGTTTAAATCGCTTTATCAAAAAAAATCGTCCAAAGTTGAACGATTTTCTGATCATAAATTTTGTCTTTGCTTTTACTTTAGATGAGCTCTAAGCATCCACGCAGTTTTTTCGTGTTGTTCCATAAGTCCGGTTACGTAGTCTTCGGTACCTTGGTCTATTTCATCTTCAAGTACATCAAGTTGTTCTCTGATGTAGTTGATAATTACTTGATAGTCATTTAATAGTTCCGAAATAAAGCTCATAGAGTCATTTTTTCCTTTTCTTTTCTCGCTTAGATGTGTTAATTCAAGGTATTCGGTCATGGTTGCAGGCGCATAATGATCGATTTTTCTTAAGCGTTCCGCTACTTCGTCAATTACCGTTGCCAATTCGGTATATTGTTGTTCAAAATAAACGTGCATGGTATGAAAGTCAGGACCTTCAACATTCCAGTGTGCATTGCGGGTTTTTAGATATAAGATAAACTCATCTGCTAACAATACAGAAAGGAAATCTGCTACTTTTTGTGATACTTTCGGACTGAATCCGGTTTTTTTACTTCTAGCCATAATATAATGTTTTTTTAGTTAAACTCATTTCAAGAATCAACGTAAAGATACAAAATTATACTCAAGGGAATGCGATTAGCTTATTACTAATTCTTATATCTTAATAAAAAAAACGAATGGAGAGGCCTCTCCATTCGTTTTTTATAACCGAATTGTTGTATGTTTAGTTTTTTATCGAACTTTTAACTTCAGTCAGTCCACGCTTTCTAAGTAGTGGTTCGATGCTTGGTTCTGCACCTCTGAATCGTTTGTAAAGTTCCATTGCATCTTCGGTATTTCCTTTTTCAAGGATGTTTTTACGGAAGGCATTGGCTTTTTCTTGGTTAAACAACTCTGTTGATTTGAACGCTTCGAAAGCATCTGTATCTAAAACTCCAGCCCAAATATAGCTGTAATATCCTGCAGCATATCCGCTAGGGCTTGAGAAGATATGTAAGAAATACGAACTTCTGTATCTTGGTATAATAGCATCCGTCAACCCGATTTTTTTCATACTTGCATCTTCAAAAGTATCGATGTTTATCGTAATTGGTTCGGTTTGCGTATGATAATCCATATCCAAGAAAGAAGCAGCTAAATACTCAACGGTTGCAAAACCTTGGTCAAAAGTTCCTACTTCTTCGATTTTTTTAATCAATTCATCCGGAATAGTCTCTCCGGTTTGATAATGTTTAGCATACGATTTTAGTACTTCAGGATCAGAACCCCAGTTTTCTAAAACCTGTGAAGGTAATTCAACAAAATCTCTAGAAACGTTGGTTCCTGCCAGACTTTGATATTTTACGTTTGACAATAACCCGTGAAGAGCATGTCCGAATTCGTGGAAATACGTCAGAGCTTCGTCAAAAGTAAGTAGGGCAGGAGTGTCTCCAACTGGTTTTGTAAAGTTACAAACGATAGAAATAACTGGAGCTACACGCTCTCCGTTCACAGTTTTTTGGCTGCTGTACGAAGTCATCCAAGCACCTCCTCTTTTTGAAGCTCTCGGGTGGAAATCCATATACAATACTCCTACAAAGTCTCCGTTGGCTTCGGTAACCTTCCATAGAGTAGCCTCTGGATGATAAACAGGAGCGTCTTTTACTTGCTCAAACTCAAGTCCAAAAAGTTTTTTAGATACATCAAATACTCCTTTTTGAACGTTTTCTAGGCTCAAATATGGTTTAACTTCTTGTTCGTCAAGGTTGTATTTTGCTTTACGGATTTTTTCGGTATAGTATCTCCAATCATACGGTTGTACTTCTCCTGAGATTCCGTCTGCTTCCATCATCTTTTTGATAGCCGCTTCTTCTTCTTTAGCCTTAGCAAGTGCAGGAACCCACAATTGGTTAAGCAATTCATAAACTCCTTTCGGATTTTTGGCCATAGTTTCTTCTAACGAATAATCTGCATAGGTAGCATATCCCATCAGATTAGCCTTTTCTAAACGAAGATTAGCGATTTTTTGAAGTTTGTCATTGTTGTCAAACTCTCCACCGTTACCTCTGTTTTGATAAGCATTTAGCATTTCTTTGCGAAGTTCGCGATTGTCTGCATACTGTAAGAAAGGCATTACTGAAGCATTTTGTAAAGTAAATACCCATTTACCTTCTTTACCTTTTTCTTTAGCAGTTTCGGCAGCAGCTTGAATGAGTCCGTCCGGAAGTCCTGCTAGATCTTCTTCTTTGTCAATTACCAGTTCGTATTTATTGGTTTCTGCTAATACGTTGTTTCCGAATTCAAGAGTCAAAAGAGATAGTTCAGCGTTTATCTTACGAAGTTTTTCTTTGTCTTCGTCTGATAAATTAGCACCACTACGCACAAAACCTTTATAGGTTTCTTCTAAAAGCTTAGATTCTTCTAGTCCTAAATTAAGCGACTCTTTTTTGTTCCAAACAGCTTTAACTCTTTGGAATAATTTGTCGTTAAGATTAATGTTGTCTGAGTGTTCAGACATTTTCGGAGAAAGCGTTTTAGCGATTTCTTGTAGATTGTCGTTGGTATTAGCACTTGTTAGATTGTAAAAAATACGAGCGTTACGTCCTAAAAGACTTCCTGAGTTTTCCATGGCTTCGATAGTGTTTTCGAAGGTTGGTTCTTCAGTGCTGTTTGCGATAGCGTCGATTTCGGCTTGATGCTGCTTGATTGCCTCCAAAATAGCAGGTTCAAAGTGTTCGTCTTTGATTAAATCAAAAGGAGGAACTCCGTATGGAGTATCAAAATTTTCTACCAAAAGCGGATTTTCATTCATAGTAGTTGGTTTTTCTTCTGCTTCTTTTTTACAGGATAACATAGTTAAAACTAATGCTCCTGCCAAAATAAGGTTTGATTTTTTCATAGTTTGATTTTTTGACAAATTGAGGGTAAAGTTAATAAAATTTATAGACTCTTAAAAAACTCTTTTAATACCTGGTCATTCAAATGCGTAGGGGTTTTAATTTCTAGAATACATTTTGTATCACAATTTAAGAATCGTGCTAACCCAATATCCGTTTCGAGTTCGTTTTGGGCCTGAAAATAATTAAACCCAAACATTTTGGCTAGATGTTCTGCAGTTAGGTTGTGCGAGGTTTCGAAATAGGTGCTAAAAACTTGATTATTTTGATGTCCTGGAAGAATTCTAAAAATTCCTCCTCCCGAATTATTGATTAAAATTATCTTGAAATTTTCGGGTATATAATTGTTCCACAAAGCATTACTGTCGTAAAAAAAGCCGACATCTCCTGTAATCAAAACCACTGGTTTTTTTGAGGCAACTGCTGCTCCTACTGCTGTTGAGGTACTTCCGTCAATTCCGCTTGTTCCTCTGTTGCAAAATACTTCTATAGAAGGTTTTTGGTCGAAAAGTTGTAAGTATCTAATGGCTGAACTATTGCTGATTTGTAACTGAATAGCCTCGGGTAGAGCTTGTGAGATTTTGTCAAAAACCAAAAAATCAGAATAAGGAGCACTTTGTCTAAAATCTAATGATTTTTCAGCCCTTTCCGCTTTTATTTGTTGGACAAAATTACTGTATTCACTTTTAGATTCAATAGGTTCAGAAAGCAGCTTCTTAAAAAACTCATTTGGATACTCTTCTATATGATGCGTCAGGCTGCCAAAAGTGTCATAAGCTCTTAAGGTGTCAATGTGCCAATGTTGTTGAGGTTGATATTTTCGCAAGAAAGCTTTGATGCGCTTAGAAACGACCATTCCACCAAAAGTAATTAGTAAATCGGGTTGTAAAGCTTCAAACTCTTTTTCAGTAAAAGGCGTGATTAGTACATCAATTTTGTTGACAAAATTAGGATGATGTAAATTAGATGTGGTTTCGGTCATTACTACCACCGAAGGGTTATTGGCTAAGCTTTCGATAAGTTCGTTGTCAACTTCGTTCGGATAGTTTGTTCCGATTAAAATAAGTTTTTTCTTTGCTGAATTCCAACTATTAGTATAATCAGAGATGTTGTAGCTATTAAAGGTAGGCTTTGCAATCGAAGTAATAAGTGGTTTTACCGAAGTACTAGCAACGGTTTCATACAAAGGTTCTTCAAAAGGCACATTAATATGTACAGGTCCTTTTTTAATTACTGCATTATCCAATGCTTCACAGATTTTTTTGTCGTTTTCTTCCGAAGCATCTTCAACCAAGTTAGCGTTGTATAACGAATGATTCTGAAATACATTTTGTTGACGAATGGTTTGCCCGTCTCCAATATCAATCTTAGAAAGTGGTCTATCAGCCGAAACTACTATAAGTGGAATCTGAGAATAGAAAGCCTCTGCCAGAGCCGGGTAGTAGTTTAAAAGTGCTGATCCTGATGTACAAACAACAGCTACAGGTTTTTGGAGTTGTTGTGCAATTCCTAAAGCAAAAAAACCAGCTGATCGTTCGTCTGCTATGCTATAGCATCTAAACTCCGGATGAGAAGCAAATCCAATGGTTAGAGGAGCATTCCTTGAACCGGGAGAAATAATAATGTGTTTTATTTCTTTTTGTCTGAAGATTTCGATTAGGCTTTGAGCCAAAGGTATCTGAGGGTAATGCATCATTTTTGTGTTTGTAGTTGATACAAAATAAAAAAGCCCTTGGTATGCAAGGACTTTTTTAGTGATCGCGACAGGATTCGAACCTGTGACCGTCTGCTTAGAAGGCAGATGCTCTATCCAGCTGAGCTACGCGACCGAACCAATAAACAAATGTTTATTTTTTGTCGGGGTGGCAGGATTCGAACCTGCGACCTCCTGGTCCCAAACCAGGCGCGATAACCGGGCTACGCTACACCCCGAAAAAGCGGAGAGACAGGGACTCGAACCCTGGCGACCGTTACCAGTCGACAGATT
>CAZOQH010000036.1:7901-16016 GCA_964581855.1 uncultured Flavobacterium sp. | reverse complement strand
GAACCCCTGCTACCAGGATGAAAACCTGGCGTCCTAACCCCTAGACGAACGGACCTTAATGTTCTTTGGTTAAAGCGAGTGCAAAAATAACACTATTTTTTAAAACTCCAAAACATTTTTATACTTTTTTTGTTTTAATAGGCTTTAGCAAAAAGAACTCTTCTTGTTGAAGGGTTTCCGGTAAGGATACATGTTCCTATTTCTTCTTTCTGCTCCAAAGGAATACAGCGTATGGTGGCTTTAGTAAGTTCTTTTATTTTTTCTTCTGTTTCTGTTGTTCCATCCCAATGTGCCGATACGAATCCTCCTTTATTTTCTAATATGTCTTTAAATTCTTCAAATGTATTAGCTTCTGTAATGTGGGAGTCTCTATATGATAATGCTTTACTAAAGATGTTGTTTTGTATTTCTTTTAATAAAGATTCAAGGTGTGAGATAATAGAGTCTTTATGAACAATTTCTTTAGAGAGTGTGTCTCTTCTGGCTACCTCAAAAGTTTTGTTTTCCAAGTCTTTCGGACCAATTGCAATTCGAATTGGAACCCCTTTTAGTTCGTATTCATTAAACTTGAACCCGGGTTTTAGATTGGTTCTGTTGTCGTATTTCACAGAAACTCCTAATTTTCTTAGTTCTTTTGTAAGCCAATTGGCTTCTTCCGAAACCTCATTCAACTCCTCTTCGCTTCTAAAAATAGGAACAATAACTACTTGAATTGGAGCGAGATTAGGAGGTAAAACAAGTCCGTTGTCGTCAGAGTGAGTCATGATTAAAGCTCCCATCAATCGAGTTGAAACTCCCCAAGACGTTCCCCATACGTATTCTAATTTACCTTCGTTATTTGCAAATTTTACATCAAAAGCGTGAGCGAAATTTTGACCTAAAAAGTGAGAGGTGCCGGCCTGTAACGCTTTTCCATCTTGCATAAGGGCTTCAATACAATAGGTTTCTACTGCTCCTGCAAAGCGTTCGTTTTCGGTCTTTACTCCTTTTACAACAGGGATGGCCATGAAGTTTTGTGCAAAATCAGCATATACATTGAGCATTGTTTTGGTTTCTTCTACCGCTTCTTTTTCTGTTGAATGAGCTGTGTGCCCTTCTTGCCATAAAAACTCTGCGGTTCTTAAAAACAGACGAGTTCTCATTTCCCAACGAACTACATTGGCCCATTGATTGATGAGTAAAGGTAAATCTCGATGAGATTGAATCCATCCTTTGTAAGTATTCCATATAATTGCTTCGCTTGTTGGTCGAACAATGAGTTCTTCTTCGAGCTTAGCGTTTGGGTCAACAATTAATTTTCCCGGAGTTTCCGGATCGTTTTTTAGGCGATAGTGAGTAACAATAGCACATTCTTTGGCAAATCCTTCTGCATTTTTTTCTTCCGCTTCAAACATGCTCTTTGGAATAAAAAGTGGGAAATATGCATTTTGATGACCGGTTTCTTTAAACATCTTATCGAGTTGATCTCGCATTTTTTCCCAAATGGCGTATCCGTAAGGTTTAATAACCATGCAGCCTCTTACAGCAGAATTTTCAGCTAAATCAGCCTTTACAACCAGCTCATTATACCATTTAGAATAGTCTTCTGCTCTTTTGGTTAAGTTTTTACTCATATTGAATCCTTTGGCACAAATGTTGTGCGATAGTTAAATAATTAGATAGTTCGACAAAACTAACTATTTTTGTGATGTGCAACAATAAAAAAATCAAGTATTATGAAAACTTTTAGTCTCTTCGATATAAAAAATACTTTAAGCTTTTTGCCGATTATACTCGGTTTTTTGCTTGTTTCGTGTAGTTCCTATCATAATAGCTCTTATTATGATAGCGATGGAATTTATACCAGGTCAAATCGAGATATTCAAGAAGAGCATTCTTTAAAAGCGGAAGAGAGTAGGACAGGAAGTTATTTTACACAATTTCAGGATTATTATGTGCCAGAAGAAGAAACTGTAGGAATTTTTACTGATATTGATTCGTATTATGGAGAAGAAGGAGGTTACTCTACAGGTTATTCAGGATGGGGAAATAGTGTTAGTAATGTAAGTGTGAATGTTTACGGAGGGTATAGCTGGGGTGGATGGTACGGAAATTGGGGCTGGGGTAGTCCTTATTGGAGTTATGGATTAGGATGGAATTCTTGGTATTATCCTTCTTGGGGTTGGAGTTATGGTTGGAACTCTTGGTATAATCCATACTGGTATGGATATGGCTGGAATTCTTGGTATAATCCTTATTATCCATATTATGGGAATTATGCTTATAACAGAGGTCCGCGAAATGGTTATTATTCCGACTATGCTTATAGAACTAGAGCGCTGCCTGTAAATGCTCAGAGATCTGCGGCACAAAATCGTATGTATGAAGTAAGAGGAAGGAACGAAAATGTTCGTCCGACGAGAAGTGATAGTAGATTTACTACAAATGCTACGCGTAATAATGCTGTTCAGGCTACTAGATCAGCAAATACAAATTCAACTCGAAACTCATCTATAAATAGTGATAGAAATGATAACTCTACGATTAATAGCAGTAGAAGTAATACTAATACTAATAACCGAAGTAATACTATAAATTCGACTAGAAATAATACCAACCGTAGTGGAGGTACTAATACTATAAATAGAAGTAATAATGTGAATAGAAGCGGTACGTTTAATTCAGGTAGAAGTACGAATAGTCCGTCTATGAATAGAAGTGGAAATGTCGGAGGAAGTCGTTCTTCAGGAATGGGAGGCGGTGCAACTCGTTCTTCGTCTGGAAGAAGATAAGACTTAGATTTTCGGATAACAAATAAAACAAAACAGAGATGAGAAAAATTTTCCTGTTCATAGTGGTAGGATTGTCTTTTGGAATGATGAATGCTCAAGATATTCATGACGCTTTGAGGTATTCGCAGACTAATGTTAACGGAACAGCCCGCTTCCGAGCGATGGGTGGAGCTTTTACTGCCTTAGGAGGTGATTTGTCGGCTATTTCTATCAATCCGGCAAGTTCGGTGGTTTTCAATAATAATCAGGCAGGCTTTACTTTGAGTAATTATAACGTTAAAAATGAATCGGATTATTTTGGGGTGAGTGCAAAAAGGAACGAAAATACTTTTGATGTAAATCAAGCTGGAGTGGTGTTTGTTTTTCGAAATTATGACCAAGAAAGCGATTGGAAAAAGTTTTCACTAGCTGTGAATTATGATAATCTGTCTAATTTTAATCACAAAACGCGTAGCCAAGGAAGTAATCCGAATAACTCTATTGGGGATTATTTTGTTAGTCAGGCCAATGGGAAGCCTTTAAATATGTTGCAAGTACCGGGGAATTATTCTCCCGAAAGATGGTACGAGCATTTAGGTGGATATTTAGATGGTTTTCAACTACAAACGGCTTTTTTAGGTTATCATACCTATCTTGTTGAAGCCGATAACAATAATGCGAATAACGTAGGGTATTACTCCAATATACCCAACGGGATATATCATCAAGCTAATTATATTACTGAGACTGGATATAATGGGAAGGTAGCTTTTAATTTTGCGACTCAATATACGGAGCGTTTTCATTTTGGGCTAAACCTCAATGCACACGTAGTTAATTATACTAAAATGAACGCGTTTAGGGAATATAATTCTAGTCCGGTTAATAATGCTGTCGGAGAAATAGTGAGAGATGTGTATTATGAAACGGACTTATATACGTATGGAACTGGATTTTCGCTCCAATTAGGAGGAATTGTGAAAGTAACTGACGATTTGCGCTTAGGGTTTAGTTATGAATCTCCTACTTGGTATAGGCTTAATGACGAAGTTACGCAATATATCTCTGTTTTAAGAGAGGAAGATTATGAAAACCCTAACGGGAATTTAGTCGAAGGGTATTTTTACTCTCCAAGTATACAAGTCTTTCCTGAGTACAAGCTGCAAACCCCTTCTAAATACACTTTTGGAGGTGCGTATGTGTTCGGAAATAAAGGGCTTATTTCTGTAGATTATTCTATAAAAGATTATTCTTCGACGAAGTTAAGGCCTGATAATGGAGATTTTTATCAGGAGCAAAACGATTTGATGATAGATGTTTTGGACGTGGCTTCTGAATTGAGGGTAGGAGCCGAAGCTAAAATTAAGCAATGGAGCTTAAGGGCTGGTTATAATTACGAACAAAGTCCGTATAAGAACGGAAGAACAATAGGAGATTTACAGCAATATTCTGCTGGGTTTGGATATAATTTTGGAGCTACAAAATTAGATTTAGCTTATTCAAGGTCTTCGCGTGAATACAATCAATCGCTTTTTAGTGCAGGGCTTACGGACGCTCCAAAAATAGATATGACTACTAATAATGTGTTTCTGACATTGTTGTTTGAGTTTTAGTTTTTTTTGAATGAAATTCTTTCTTTTTAAATATTATTAACGCTTGAGGAACTTGATTTTTCTTGTTAATTAAATTGTTTAAAACAATATTGATTTTATTCTAAAATTAAGCTGTCTGTGAAGTAACTTTATAAAAGTTTTGAAAACCATTTTTATATGAACTGGAATCAAGAAGAGGAAGAGGAACATCAGTTGTCAATATCCCGTTTTGAAGCTATGTTAAAAACCAATAAGATATTTTTCTTTGATTCTGAAGAATTTGAGAATATAATTTTTCATTATCTCGATACAGGGAAAACCAATTTGGCTAAAAGAGCTCTAAAGCTAGGATTAGATCAACATCCAAAGTCTATAGGTCTTAAACTCGTGCAAATCGAAATTCTTATATACGAAAATAAGTTAGATTTGGCCGAAAAAATGCTTAACGAGCTACTTGATGTTGAGCCTGCTAATGAAGAAATCTATATTCAGAAAGCAAATATCTATTCTAAACGAGGTAATCATCAAACTGCAGTGGAGTTGCTCGAGGTTGCCTTAACCTATACCGATGATTATGCAGGGATATATTCGATGATAGGAATGGAATATCTCTTTATGGATGAACTCGAAAAAGCCAAAAGTAATTTTATTAAATGCTTGAAAGAGGATAGTGGAGATTATTCGGCTTTATATAATGTGATTTATTGTTTTGACTTTTTAGAACAACACAATGAAGCTGTTGAATTTCTGAATGCATTTATTGATGAAAATCCTTACTCGGAAGTGGCTTGGCATCAATTGGGTAGGCAATATTATGAACTAAAAGAGTATGAGCAGGCAGTAAGAGCCTTTGATTATGCTGTAATTGTTGATGAATGGTTTTTAGGAGCGTATATGGAAAAAGGTAAGGCTCTCGAAAAACTAAATAAGTATGAAGAGGCAATAAGTTGTTATAATCGCACTTTAGAGCTTGATGATCCTACGGCATTTGCGTATATGAGGATAGGGAAATGTTATGAAAATCTTGGTAGAAAAGACTTGGCTTTAAAGTTTTTTCGCAAGGCTATAGCAGAAGATCCAATACTGGAAAAAGGTTGGCTTGCAATTGTTGATTTGTATACTAAAGAGCACAATTACAAGAGAGCTTTAAATTATATAAATAAAGCGTTAGATGTTGATGGAGAAAACGAACAATATTGGAGGCGTTTTGCAAGTCTTAATTATGCATTAGAAAAATACGAAGATGCTTATAAAGGATACGAAAAATCTATAGTTCATGGTAACGTAGATTTAGATGTTTTTTTGATTTTTGCAGATATTAATATGGTTCTTTCAAAATACGAAGAAGCTGTAAAAATACTTATCCAAGCTTTGGAGCACTATCCTAATCATCATGAAATCGAATATAGGTTAGCAGGTTTGCATTTTATCTTAGAAAATTATTCTTCCGCTAATTTTTATTTAAGCAATGCTTTGATTTATGGTTATGAACATCTAAAATTGTTTTCGGAATTGTTTCCAGAGATATATAAAGAAGAGTCTGTTCAGCAACTTATAGAAAAGCATAAAAACAATATTTAGTAAAAACCAGTTTTAATTTCTGTTTCCGTTATGAATATCTTTGGACTTGTCGGTAAGAATATAGATTATTCTTTTTCGGCTGGTTATTTTTCAGAAAAGTTTCGAAGCGAAAAAATAGACAATTCTTTATACAAAAATTTCGATATTCCTTATATTACGTATTTTCCGCAAATTGTAAAAAAAAATAAGGGATTGGTCGGGTTAAACGTGACTATTCCTTATAAAGAAACGATTATTCCTTATTTAGATGAGCTTTCGGAGGTAGCTGAACAAATCGGAGCTGTGAATTGTATAAAAATAAACAAAAAAGGAGAGTTGAAGGGCTATAATACAGACGCTTATGGGTTTTTAAAATCTTTGCAGCCTTTACTAAGACCTCACCATTCTAAGGCTCTTATTTTTGGAACGGGAGGAGCTTCTAAAGCCGTTAGCTTTGTTTTTAAACAATTGAATATAGAGTATAAGATGGTTTCTAGAACTCCTAATAAAGATAATTTTACCTATTCTGATTTGTCTGAAGAGGTAATGAGGGGTTTTTTGATTATTGTTAATTGTACTCCTCTTGGAACCTACCCGGATGTTGAAGATGCTCCCGCTCTTAATTATGATTTTTTGTCACCAAATCATCTTGTTTTTGATTTGATTTATAACCCCTCTGAAACAACTTTCCTTAAGTTGGCTAAGCAAAAAGGCGCTCTCACAAAAAACGGGTACGATATGCTCGTTTTTCAGGCAGAAAAAGCATGGGAAATTTGGAACCAGGATTAACTCCTACCAGATATTTGCACCAAGCGTTCGATTCTACTTGTATCTTCTCGATAATATATTAATTGTGAATATCAGAATTGTGCTGATATTCTCAATGAAAGCCTAGATTCTTAACTCTTTTTTAAAGTTATCTAAAAAAAAGTTTAATTTACTTATATGTTAAATATTGCTTAATATATATTTTTTGTTTATTTTTGGAATCTGAATTTCAATAAATATTTATTTCTTGAATCTAATGCTTTGATTTACAATTATTTGATTTTGCATCACTGTAGAGATGAGAAGTAGGTTTTGTTGGATTTGTCTGAACTATAAAAAACTATAGAAATTATGATTAGAAACTTTATTTTTTGTTTTGCGTTATTATTAGGTGTGTTTTCATACGCACAGCTCCCAGCCTTTACGCTCGACATCGAGGTTACTCCTGAGACTTGTTATGATAACGGAGTTATTGATGTAGAGGTTGATGGGGTCGCCTCAGGAGCTACGGTGAGTTATGTTATATATAAGATGCCAGACGAGACCACTCCTGTCGCTAATGGAGCAGGTGGAGCCGCTCCTAATTACCCTTATTCTTTTGAAGGGCTTGATTCGGGAGATTATAAAGTAGTTGCAACACAATCTTTAGGAGGTGAAACAGGAACTGAGATTGCTATTGTGTCTATATTAGACGAAACAGACCCTGTAACAACAGGAACAACCACAATTACTGATGATATATTGTGTGGAAATGATGGGGAAATTACAATAACACTTCAGCAAGGTACCGCTGCCTCTTATGAGTTGTTTCAACAACAACCGGACGGGACATTCCAATCAATTGCTGGCCCTCAAGTTTCAAATGTTTTTACAAACCTTACAGGTGGAGTGTATGCAATCGGAATATTAGATGCGCAATGTGGTAATGTTGTGAGTATGGGGCATACATTAGAATATAATCCTCTTGGTCCGGTAGAGTTTTTAGGAAGTGAAATACAGCCGCTATTCGGAGTGGACGATTGTGATGCTAATTTTGTGCAGATAAAACAAGGGATACAGGTTCCCGTTACGGCTTTTCCTATTACGGTAACCTTTACGATTTATCCGCCTGATGGATCCGGGCCGGTTGTACAAGAAACAGTTCATCAGTCTCCAGGAGGTACTGGTAATGTTCAAATGTTAATAAACGAACTAATTCCATATTACCCAGGTGAATACTATTATGATGTGCATGTAACAAATGTTTGTGGAGATTCTTGGTCTTTCGGACTTGAAGATCAACCGGTGTTTTTTGAGTTAGATGTAAATGCTGTCTTGTCTCCGTCTATATGCTACGGAATAGATGTAACCTTATTGAATTTTACAGCTCCTTATACAATAGAGTTTATCTCGTACCCTCCGGGGTTTGCACCTCCTACAGTTCATAATGACGATCCAGATCATAT
>CAZOQH010000036.1:5282-7801 GCA_964581855.1 uncultured Flavobacterium sp. | reverse complement strand
CAGATCCGTTTTTAGATTGTATTGCTGTTGGGGATGTGTTTGTACAGCATCAGTTGAATTTAGCCCAAGTTAGTATTATTGATGGTCCTGCTGATTTTAAATACTTTTTGGATAACTATGGTCTTGATGCGAATAACAACATTGTATATTTAGGGCCTGGTTTAGGAATACATCCAGGTTTAGATGAAAATAATCCTTATTATGGAGCTTCTGGCTTTATTCAAGGTCAAATGATGCAATTTGGACCTAACCCTCCTCCAGGAACACCTCGACCACTATTTCCAGGTCTTGTAGGATTGGGTACTTATACATTTGAGGTAGAAGATATTTGTGGTAATACATACACTGTTGATGGTGAATTAGTGCCATACCTTAATTTGGATAATGCTTTTACCTTAGATCCGGCACCTGCTTGTGATGATTTAGGTTCTATCAGAATATCGCCTCTTCTGGATGACACCGCAGGACCAATTGTGTCAGCAGTTATACTTAATGCTCCAGCTGAATTTTATGAACAGTTTGGTGTTAATGGTCCAAGCTATGGGAATTTTGACACAAGAGCTATAGATTTGAACGGAGACTTTATATTTGACGATAATGGAAACCATGTATATGATCTTATCATGTATGCACATCATATTCCAAATATTGATCCTAATCTTCCAGGGTTTTGGCACTTAACCATAGGAGGCTTACCTCCAGGTGAATATGAAATTAATGTGCAAGTTTCATGTGTTAATAATCCATTTCCATTTACAATCGAAGAGCATATCCATACCACTAGTGTTGATCTTGATGAAGGATGCGGTGTTTTTGACTTCTTGTTTAATCATACAGGAAATCATAATGGAAACTGGCCTGCAACTTATGCTTTAGAAGTATATGACGAAGATACGGATACGTGGAGCGTTGTTAATCCTAATATAATTCCAGGGCAAGCAGTTTATAATATTAATCTGCACGGAGACTTTAGGATTGTGAAATTCTTTTCGGCTTGGGATTGGGTAGCAGGTCAACCCATACCTGTCGTATGTAGTGAAGTTATTAATGAATTTGAATTTACAGGAGATCCAGGAATTAAAAGTGTAACTTCTTTTTCTTGTCCTAATGGCGGAAGCCAGGTAGTCATAGAGGCGACCGGAAAAGGTCCGTTGACTTACTGGATTTTAGAAAATGGAACTTGGGTAAGCAATGGTGAAAGTAATGTTTTCGATAACCTTGCTCCGGGAACTTATCAGTTTATGGTTAAGGATGCTTGCACTCCTCCATCTGAAACTCCTCCAGCTACTCGTCAAATTGGTCAGCCAATTGACTTTGAAGTAATAGAAAACAATCTTTGTGAAGGAGAAGCAGGGACCTTATCTGTTCAGAATTATTCATTCTTTACTTACGAATGGTATAAGATAGATGAAAACGGAACAGAAGTATTAGTAGGTACAGGAAGTCAGCTTAATTTTGATTCTTTTGATTCAGAAGTTGATGCGGGTACTTATATCGTGAAAATTGTTTTTACTGATGATCCTAACTCTTGTTTGAATCAACAGCTTGAATATGAAGTTGAGACTACCTTGCCTAATGCAGGAGAAGATGTTTCAGAAGCCTTTTGTCATACGAACCAAGATATAAACTTGTTTGACCTATTCACTTCTGCTTATGATGCTGGTGGAACTTGGGAAGATGTAGATGCTACGGGTGCCTTAACAGGAAGTGTTTTTGCAACACAAGGAATTGCCTTAGGAACATATACTTTTAGATATGTAGTTGATACAGATTGTTTTGGTTCTGATGATGCATTTATAACGGTTACTTTGTTAGAAGAACCAACCCAACCGGTAGTTGAAGCTTTTGATGCAATATGTCCGGGAGAAGATTTAGAGTTGTCAATTGATGGAGCAAATGCTCAATACACATATACATGGACGCTTCCGAACGGGAATACTTATGTAGGAGCTACTGTTCCACTTACAGATTTAACGGCTCAGGATGCAGGTGTTTATTCGGTTGTTGCTTCATTAGGAGATTGTCAATCTGATGCAACTAGTGTTACTGTGGTGTTAAAACCAGTTCCAGAATTTACGATTGCAGTTCAAAACGAGATATGTACAACATTGTCTGTGAATGCATCAAACTTTAATGCTGCAGATGCAACGTATGTATGGACTTTTGCAGGAAATGAAATAGGGACAGGAGCAAGTCTTGTGACGGATGAAGAAGGAGAGTATTTTGTTACTGTTACCTTAGATGGATGTACATCTACGCAATCAGTGATGGTAGAGATGCCTGAGATTATTGTAGAGCAAGGATGTATTGACAATCAGTTTATGCTTTTTGTAAGCAATACAGGAGATTTTTCTAATGTAAGTTACGACTGGTCGGGCCCTGGATTCACTGGTTCAGGTGATACGATTAATATTAGTGGGCTTGATAGCGGAGAGTATACTGTTACAATTACTGATAGTGCAAATTGTTCAGTTTCTAAAACTGTAACTATCGACGGAACACAATGTATGATACCAAAA
>CAZOQH010000036.1:0-5182 GCA_964581855.1 uncultured Flavobacterium sp. | reverse complement strand
TTGTTCAGTTTCTAAAACTGTAACTATCGACGGAACACAATGTATGATACCAAAAGGAGTTTCGCCAAACGACGATGGAAGAAATGATACTTTTGATTTGTCAAACTTTAATGTACGTGAAGTTAAAATCTTTAACCGTTACGGAAGAACAGTATATGAAAAAGAAAACGGGTATACCAATGAATGGTATGGTCAGACTACTGATGGAGATGATTTGTTGCCAACAGCTACTTATTACTATCTTGTAACATTTATTGATGGTAGCCAAAAAAGTGGTTGGGTTTATCTAAATAGAGATGAATAATAATTCCATAATTTAAATACAAATCCGATTGAAAGCGGTAGTCGAAAGACTACCGCTTTTTTTTAAAAATAATATATTCTAAATAATGTTTTTATATTAAAATATCTATCCTTGTAGAATACTAAAAAAACTATCTTTGCCGTTTCAAAATTTAAAGTGATGATTACAGTAAATGATATTTCAGTTCAATTTGGTGGAACAACTCTGTTTAGTGACGTTTCTTTCTCGATAAACGAAACGGATAAAATAGCTCTAATGGGTAAAAACGGAGCAGGAAAATCTACTTTACTCAAAATAATTGCCGGAGTAAACAAGCCTAGTTCCGGAAGTATTTCTGCTCCCAAAGAAGCAGTTATAGCTTATTTACCTCAACATTTACTGACTCAAGATACAGCTACGGTATTTGAAGAAACCTCCAAGGCTTTTTCGGATATTTTTAAAATGCGTGATGAGATAGAGCAAATTAATAATGAGCTTACTGTTCGCACGGACTACGAAAGTGCTGAATATATGAAGTTGATTGAAAAAGTTTCCGAACTATCTGAAAAATTTTATTCGATTGAAGAAATAAATTATGAAGCAGAAGTCGAAAAGGTTCTAAAAGGATTAGGGTTTTCCAGAGAAGACTTTTCGCGTCCTACCTCTGAATTTTCGGGAGGTTGGAGAATGCGGATTGAACTAGCAAAAATTCTTCTTAAAAGACCAGACCTTATTTTACTTGATGAACCTACCAATCATATGGACATTGAAAGTATTGAATGGTTAGAAGATTTTTTGATTAATTCTGCTAAGGCAGTTATTGTGATTTCGCATGATAGAGCCTTTGTGGATAACATCACCAATCGCACCATTGAGGTTACTATGGGGAGAATTTATGACTACAAAGCCAAATATTCTCATTATCTAGAACTTCGTAAAGATAGAAGAGCTCATCAACTTAAAGCATACGAAGAACAGCAGAAAATGATTGCTGAGACAACAGAGTTTATCGAAAGATTTAAAGGCACATATTCAAAAACATTACAGGTTCAATCAAGGGTTAAAATGCTTGAAAAATTAGAACTCGTTCAGGTTGATGAAGTAGATACTTCAGCTTTGAGACTAAAGTTTCCTCCTTCTCCACGAAGCGGTCAATATCCTGTTGTAGTAGAAGATTTGTCTAAATCTTATGGAGACCATGTGGTGTTCAAAAATGCAAATATTGTTATCGAACGAGGGCAAAAAATAGCTTTTGTTGGAAAAAACGGAGAAGGAAAATCTACAATGATCAAAGCTATTATGAAAGAGATTGATTTTGAAGGAAAACTCGAAATTGGTCACAATGTACAAATTGGATATTTTGCACAAAATCAGGCCTCGCTTTTAGATGGCGAATTAACTGTTTTTGAAACGATTGATCAAATTGCAGTCGGAGATATTAGAACTAAAATCAAAGATTTATTAGGTGCTTTTATGTTTTCTGGAGATGATACCACTAAAAAAGTAAAAGTGCTTTCGGGAGGAGAAAAAACACGGTTAGCCATGATAAAACTTTTGTTAGAACCCGTAAATGTGCTAATTTTGGATGAACCAACGAACCATCTAGATATGAAGACAAAAGATATTATTAAAGATGCTTTAAAGGATTTTGACGGAACGCTTATTTTGGTTTCGCACGATAGAGACTTTTTAGACGGATTAGTAACTAAAGTTTTTGAGTTCGGAAACAAAAGAGTTAGAGAGCATTTTGAAGATATAAAAGGCTTTTTAGCTTTCAAAAAGATGGAAAACCTTCGAGAAATCGAAAAATAAAAAATATTATATTTGTAAATGACCTGTCAAGCCAATAAGCTTGGCAGGTTTGCGTTTAAATTTAAAGGTTATGTCGTTCGAAACATTTCAGACTATAATCATTATTATTGCTGCTATTTCACTTTTTGTTTATGGGCTGCAGAGTTTTAGTCAAGAAATTGAAAATTTTGGTGTTGAAAAACTTCAAAACTGGATAGGAAAGCTTACTTCTGTTCCGTTAGGAGGGTTTTTATTAGGAGGAATAATGACAGCCATAGTTCAATCCAGTACAATGGTTTCTTCGCTTACGGTTTCCCTTGTCAGTTCAGGCGTTCTAACATTTAAAGAGAGTTTGCTCATTCTTCTCGGAACTAATGTCGGAACTACATCAACAGGTTGGATTGTGACGTTTCAATCTCATCTACTAGGACCTGTTTTTATTGTGTTAGGCACTCTTATCAGTATGGTTCCTACTAAAATTTCGACCTTAGGGAAATCAATCTTTTATTTTGGATTTATCTTTTTTTCGCTTTCTTTTATCAGTCAAGCAATGGAGCCTTTGCGGAACGACCCTCAACTGATAGAAATATTGTCTAAAGCGTCTAATCCGCTTTTAGGGATATTATACGGTATTGTGATAACAGTAATTATTCAGTCGAGTTCGGTTGTAGTAGGGTTAGTAATTGTTCTTATTACGCAAGGTGTAATTACACTCGATTCTGCCATACCTATTGTGGTAGGAGCTAATGTAGGTACAACCTCTACAGCTTTGTTGGTAAGTTTAAAGCTCTCTCCGTTATCCAGACTGACTGCTTTATCTGCCTCTACATTTAATTTGGTCGGAGTGTTACTGTTGCTTCCGTTTTTAGGTCTTTTAGGGCGTTTTGTCGAAAGTGTTACCAATAACCTTGCTGTTCAAGTTGCTCTTGCTTTTACAATTTCTAATACGATTACTTCTCTATTCTTTTTAATTTTTCTGAACCCTACAATCAAATTACTCCAAAAACACAGGTGGTACAAAGAAGTACATAAAGCTTAATTTAAACAGTAAGCCTTAGAAAAAGTAGGTGTTTAAATTAAGTTGTGTTTTTTTATATAAAGGTTTGAAAATAAAAAACATAGTTGTATCTTTGCAGTCCTTTTTTTAGCCATAGAATTTCTCGGAAAAAGGCGATTTAAGTAAAACATATTTATAAACACTTCTGTAATTAGTGCTTTATAGAGAAATTAAGATTACAGAATACAAATTAAAAAATCAGATTATGTCTGAAATCACAAAAGACCAACAAGAGTTTTTACAAAACTTTAATTGGGAAAGTTATCAAGAAGGTATTGATGCTGTTGATGCAAAAAACCTTAAAGAATTCGAAGATTTAGTAGAAAAAACTTTTGTTTCTACTGCAGATGACGAAGTTGTTGAAGGAACAGTAGTTCGTATTACAGACCGCGATGCAATTGTAGACATTAACCAAAAATCAGAAGGGGTTATTTCTTTAAATGAATTCCGTTACAACCCGAACCTAAAAGTAGGTGACAAAGTAGAAGTACTTATTGATGTAAGAGAAGACAAAGCAGGACAGCTGGTTCTTTCGCATAGAAAAGCTCGTACTATTAAAGCTTGGGATAGAGTTATTGCTGCTAACGAAACTGGTGAAATCGTAAACGGATTCGTAAAAGCAAGAACAAAAGGAGGTATGATTGTAGATGTTTTCGGAATCGAAGCATTCTTACCTGGATCTCAAATTGATGTGAAACCAATCCGTGATTACGATCAATACGTAAACAAAACAATGGAATTCAAAGTGGTTAAAATTAATCACGAATTCAAAAACGTTGTGGTTTCTCACAAAGCTCTTATTGAGGCTGATATCGAAGAACAGAAAAAAGAAATTATCGGACAACTTGAAAAAGGTCAAGTACTTGAAGGAGTGGTTAAAAACATTACTTCTTACGGAGTATTTATCGATCTTGGAGGAGTTGACGGACTTATCCATATTACAGATCTTTCGTGGTCAAGAATCAATCACCCAAGTGAAGTTCTTGAGCTAGATCAAAAATTGAATGTGGTAATCCTTGACTTTGATGAAGATAAATCAAGAATCCAATTAGGGCTTAAACAATTGAGCGCTCATCCTTGGGATGCACTTTCGGCTGATCTTAATGTAGGTGATAAAGTAAAAGGTAAAGTAGTTGTACTTGCTGATTATGGAGCATTTATTGAAGTAGCAGAAGGAGTAGAAGGGCTTATCCACGTTTCAGAAATGTCTTGGTCAACACACTTGAGAAGTGCACAAGATTTCGTAAAAGTTGGAGATGAGGTTGAAGCTGTTATTCTTACCTTAGACAGAGAAGAAAGAAAAATGTCGTTAGGTATTAAACAACTTACTCAAGACCCTTGGACGGATATTACAGCTAAATACCCTGTGGGATCTAAGCACGTAGGAACCGTAAGAAACTTTACTAATTTTGGAGTATTCGTAGAATTAGAAGAAGGAGTAGACGGACTTATTTACATCTCTGATCTTTCTTGGACTAAGAAAATCAAACATCCTTCAGAATTTGTAAATGTAGGAGATAAATTAGACGTAGTGGTATTAGAACTTGATGTTGAAGGAAGAAAACTTTCTTTGGGTCACAAACAAACTACAGAAAATCCTTGGGATAAATATGAAGATGCTTTTGGAGTAGGAACAGTTCACACTGCAACTATTTCTGAAATCGTTGATAAAGGTGCAACTATAGAGTTTAACGAGGATGTAGTAGCATTTATTCCGACTCGTCATTTAGAAAAAGAAGACGGTAAGAAACTTAAAAAAGGAGATTCTGCTGAATTCAAAATAATCGAGTTTAACAAAGAGTTTAAAAGAGTAGTAGCTTCTCATACAGCAATGTTCCGTGAGGAAGAAGAAAAAATAGCTAAAGAAGCTGAAGCAAATACAAGCAATACTCAAGTAGAAAAAACTACTTTAGGTGATATTGATGCTCTTGCAGAACTAAAAGAAAGAATGGAAAAAGGAAAATAATTTTTTCATAATTGTTGAAGCTTAAACTTCAAGGTTTTAAAGCCTTTCATTTGTACAAATGAAAGGCTTTTTTATTTCAAAAATT
>CAZOQH010000035.1:1502-16521 GCA_964581855.1 uncultured Flavobacterium sp. | reverse complement strand
CGTTGGTATTTGATAGTGTGGCTTACAAAAATGTAGTGTCTAACGGATTGGTTTTGGACAAAAACGGACAAAAAATGTCCAAGCGTTTGGGTAATGCCGTTGATCCGTTTACGACCTTGTCAGAATATGGAGCGGACGCTACCCGCTGGTATATGATTTCAAATGCGAATCCTTGGGACAACCTGAAGTTTGATATTGAAGGTGTAGCAGAAGTTCGCAGAAAATTTTTCGGAACACTATATAATACGTATTCATTTTTTGCTTTATATGCTAATATTGACGGATTCAATTATTCCGAAAATGAAGTGCCGCTATCCGAACGACCTGAAATTGACCGTTGGATTTTATCAGAACTCAACACGTTGATAAAATTTGTAGATGAGTCTTATAACGATTACGAGCCAACCAAAGCCACTCGAGCCATAGCTGACTTTGTTCAAGAGAATTTGAGTAATTGGTACGTGAGATTGTGCAGAAGACGTTTCTGGAAAGGCGAGTATTCTACAGATAAAATTTCGGCTTATCAAACGCTTTATACTTGTTTAGAGGCTGTGTCAAAATTGATTGCTCCTGTAGCTCCTTTTTATGCAGAAAAACTTTACAGAGATTTAAATTCAGCTACACAAAAAGAAGCTTTCGAAAGCGTACATTTGGCTGAATTTCCGAAATACAACGAAACAGCTATAGACAAGGCTTTAGAGAGAAGAATGCAAAATGCACAAACGATTTCTTCGCTTGTATTATCGCTTCGTAAGAAAGAAATGATAAAGGTGCGTCAACCTTTACAAAAAGTGATGATACCTGTTTTAGACGAAAGGCAAAAACGCGATATTCAGATGGTGGGCGATTTGATTAAAGCTGAAGTAAATGTCAAAGAAATAGAGCTTTTAGACGATGCTTCGGGAGTTTTAATAAAGCAAATCAAGCCGAATTTCAAGGCATTAGGGCCACGTTTTGGGAAAGAAATGGGATTGGTTTCTAAAGTGATTCAAGATTTTTCTCAGGAACAAATCAATGAATTAGAAAAAAATAGCGCTATTTCTATAGAAATTAACAAAAATAGTATTATCTTGTCAAGCGAAGAGGTGGAGATTACCTCTCAAGATATTCCGGGTTGGCTGGTAGCTTCTGCAAACGGAATTACAGTCGCTCTTGATGTTACCATTTCCGAAGCGTTAAAAAAAGAAGGAATTGCAAGAGAACTCGTAAACCGTATTCAGAATATCCGAAAAGACTCGGGATTTGAAGTGACGGACAAGGTTAAAGTCCAGATTCAGACAGAAGACGAAATTGCAAAAGCAATTAAAGATAACGTAGAGTATATTATGACGGAAACTCTCACAGAAGATTTGCAAATTGTCGAAAGTTTAGAAAATGGTACAGAAATTGAGTTCGAGGGAACAAAAAGTTTAATATTAATTTCTAAATAATTTGAATTATGATCGAGGAAAGAGTACGATATTCAGATGCTGAATTAGCAGAATTCAAAGAATTGATTTTACAAAAAATTGAAAAAGCTCAAAGCGATTTGGAACTTATCAAAAGTGCCTATATAAATGACCAAAATAATGGAACTGACGATACTTCTCCAACATTCAAGGCTTTTGAAGAAGGAAGTGAAACCATGAGCAAAGAAGCTAACTCACAATTGGCCATTCGCCAAGAAAAGTTTATTCGTGATTTGAAAAATGCCCTTATTAGAATCGAGAATAAAACTTATGGAGTGTGTAAGGTAACGGGTAAACTAATCAACAAAGAGCGTTTACGACTTGTTCCTCATGCCACAATGAGTATCGAGGCAAAAAATATGCAGAAATAAAATAATTTCTATTATACATAAGAGCGAAATCCTTATAGATTTCGCTTTTTTGTTTTAGAGTCACTTTAGTTGTTTTATATTTACACCAAATCCAAGACAATGATTAAGTTTATACTGCTTTTGGTGATTATTATACCATTTTTAGCACTTATAATGCATTCCAAAAAAAAACAATATGGTTTTTTGAGAGATTTAATCGGAGGAGGAACACCTGAAAGTCAAAAAGAAATTCTGGAAATTAAAAAAGAATACGAAAAATTTTCGTCTAATGAGCTTTTCAATTTGTTGAAATCAAAACGATTGAGTCCGAAAGAAACACTCATAGTAAATCAAATTTTAAAAGAAAGAAACTAACCGCATGGAAAATGTTTTTTCTGACGAATACTTTATGAAAAAAGCCTTGGTTGAGGCTCAACGTGCTTTTGAGAAAGGAGAAATTCCGGTCGGGGCAATTGTGGTTGCAGGAAATCAAATAATTTCTAAATCACACAATTTGACAGAACTTTTAAATGATGTAACAGCACATGCCGAAATGCAATCTATAACAGCTGCTGCAAATTATTTAGGAGGAAAATACCTAAAAGGCTGCACAATTTATGTTACGTTAGAACCTTGTCAGATGTGTGCAGGTGCTTTGTATTGGAGTCAGATTGACAGAGTGGTTTTTGGAGCAGATGATCCTAAAAGAGGATATCGTATAATGGGAACAATGCTTCATCCAAAAACAGAGGTGAAAGGTGGCGTTTTAGAAAATGAATGCTCCGAACTGATGCTTCGTTTTTTTAGAGAAAAAAGAACATAAAAACTAGTCGAAAAGTGAGAAAAATCATCCATATTGACATGGATGCCTTTTTTGCATCTATTGAACAAAGAGATAATACTTCTTTTAGAGGAAAATCTTTGGTCGTAGGATATCCAGGACCTCGAGGAGTGATTGCAGCAGCGAGTTATGAAGCCCGAAAATTTGGAGTACGATCTGCTATGTCTTCTCAGGTTGCTATCAAAAAATGCCCTGAACTTATTTTTACTTCACCTAGATTTCAGGTATATCGAGAAGTTTCGCAACAAATCCGAGCGATTTTTTTAGAATATACTGATCTGGTCGAACCACTTTCGTTAGATGAAGCTTTTCTTGACGTAACCGAAAACCATTTTGATATGGAATTTGCTATGGATATAGCTCAGGAAATTAAAGACAAGATTTGGAAAACCACTAACCTGACTGCTTCAGCAGGTGTCTCTTTCAATAAATTTTTAGCAAAAATAGCTTCTGATTACAACAAACCTAACGGCATGTATGTAATTACTCCCAAAAGGGCAGAACAATTTATCGAAGGGCTAAAAATTGAACGCTTTTTCGGGATTGGTAAAAAAACAGCCGAAAAAATGCATAAAATGGGAATTTTTACCGGACTCGATTTAAAACAAAAATCAGAAGAATTTCTGATTGAACATTTTGGAAAATCCGGGAAGATTTATTACCTGAATGCCAAAGGAATCGATAACAGAATGGTCAATCCCAATCGGATTAGAAAATCAGTAGGAACAGAACATACTTTTTCGGAAGATACAGACGCTTTAGATATACTTGAACAAAAATTAGAAATTGTAACCTCTGATTTGTATAAACGCATTAAGAAATCAAACTTTAAAGGAAAAACAGTGACTTTAAAAATAAAATACAGCGATTTTCAGTTAATTTCAAAAAGCAAAACTTTTCCTTCGCCTATAGTTGATTTTGAATCGTTAAGCCAAATAGCATTTGAATTGTTAAATTTGGTTCCGTTAGATAATAAAATCAGGCTGGTAGGACTCTCGATAAAAAATAACGAAACTGATAAAGAAAGTAATCCGGTGCCCAAAAGTATCAGCATACAACTTAAACTTCCCTTTACAGACTAAATCTTCACAAAATAAAGAAATCTTTAGGTGGTTGAATGTTTGTTCCGACAGAACAATCAAGATGGTTAAAGATGACAAAACCGAATTTTCTTTTTACCTTTGTGAGGTACAAGATGTATTAATTTTAGTATGAGTTTAGTAAAGCTTTCCATAAAAGGGATTTCGTATAGCCAAACACAAAACGGAGCTTATGCTTTGATTCTGAATGAGGTTGATGGAGAAAGAAAATTACCAATCGTAATTGGTGCTTTTGAGGCACAATCAATTGCTATTGCCTTAGAAAAAGAAATAAAACCTCCTCGACCCCTTACGCACGATTTGTTTAAAAACTTTGCTGATCGCTTTGACATTGTGGTTAAACAAGTTATTATTCATAAACTAGTTGACGGAATTTTTTATTCAAGTATAATTTGTGAAAGAGATAGGATAGAAGAAATTATTGATGCTCGAACCTCGGATGCAATTGCTCTGGCCTTGCGTTTTGAAGCGCCAATTTTTACCTATAAAAACATTTTGGACAAAGCGGGGATTTATCTTCAAGTAAACCCGTTTGAAGAAGATAAAAAAGAGGACGACCCTTTAGAATTTACTGACGAGCAAAACAATCCGATAAGTGCTGAGGTAACTTATACCAATCATACTATAGCAGAGTTGCACGAGCTTTTAGAGCTTGCTGTTAACAACGAAGATTATGAAAAAGCAGTAAAAATCAGAGACGAAATATCTCGCAGAGAACAAAAATAATGAAACATCTTTTCCTTGGAAAAAATTGGATTAAAACCGGACTTAAGTTTGGGTTTTTAATGTTTTTGATTGTCGGAATAGCCTTTGCAGTTTTGCAAGGAAGAATGCTATCTTGGCAATATCTCATTATTAATTTTGTAATAATGATGCTAGGAGGGTTGGTTTACGGACTTTTAATGAAAATATACTTTACCTTAACCAGTAGAAAAAAATGAAGCAATATTTAGATTTAGTAAAACATGTTCTAGAAAACGGAACTCAAAAAGGCGACCGAACCGGAACCGGAACCAAAAGCGTATTTGGATATCAAATGCGTTTTGACTTAAATGAAGGGTTTCCACTAGTAACCACCAAAAAATTACATCTAAAATCTATTATTCATGAACTATTGTGGTTTTTGAAAGGAGAAACAAATATTGCTTATCTCAAAGAAAACGGAGTTCGTATTTGGGATGAATGGGCCGACGAAAACGGGAATTTAGGTCCGGTTTATGGTCATCAATGGAGAAATTGGGACAGTCAAGAAATCGACCAGATTTCAGAACTTATCGAAACGCTCAAAACCAATCCGAACAGTAGAAGAATGCTTATTTCGGCTTGGAATCCGTCTGTTTTACCCGATACTTCAAAGTCGTTTGCAGAAAATGTAGCCAACGGAAAAGTAGCGCTACCTCCGTGCCATGCTTTTTTTCAGTTTTATGTAGCAGAAGGAAAACTTTCATGTCAATTATATCAACGAAGTGCAGATATTTTCTTGGGTGTTCCGTTTAATATTGCTTCGTATGCTTTGTTAGTGTTGATGATCGCTCAAGTTACAGATTTACAGCCGGGCGAATTCATCCATACTTTTGGAGATGCACACATCTATAACAATCATTTTGAACAAGTAGAATTACAACTCACCCGTGAGCCTCGTAAACTACCAAAAATGCTATTGAATCCAGAGGTAAAAAACATCTTTGACTTCAAGTTTGAAGATTTTACATTAGTAGATTATGACCCGCATCCGCATATCAAAGGAGTGGTGGCTGTATAAGATTTGTTGATGTTTTTATATCCAAATACCCATAAAATATGTTTATCAGAATAGTAAAAATGAGTTTTCATCCCGAAAAGGTTGAGGCTTTTTTGGAGAATTTTCACCAGCATAAACAAAGTATTCGAAACTTTCCTGGGAATACTTTTTTGGAATTATACCAAGACAAAAGCAATAAATCGTTGTTTTTTACGTATAGCATTTGGGAAAATGAGTCTGATTTAGAAAATTATAGACATTCGGAGCTCTTTAAAGAAGTTTGGACCTTTACCAAGGCTTTGTTTAACGATAAACCACAAGCATGGAGCGTGGATAAAATCGAAAGTCTTCCGTAAGGTATGATGTGATTAAACAATTAAAAACGAATCAACAGTTTAACAAAATGAAATCAATACTACTTCGAGAGATACAATCTTTTTTCGGTTCGCTTATCGGTTATTTGGTAATAGCTGTTTTTTTGCTGTTAAATGGTTTGTTTTTGTGGGTTTTTCAAGGAGATTTTAACGTCTTAGACAGCTCGTTTGCTGATTTAACTCCTTTTTTTACTCTTGCACCTTGGGTTTTGATTTTTTTGATTCCAGCCGTAACCATGCGTAGCTTTTCGGATGAAAGAAAACAAGGAACAATAGAATTATTAATGACTAAGCCGCTTTCGGTTTGGCAAATCGTAAATGGCAAATTCTTTGGAGCTTTTTTGCTTATTATAATAGCCTTACTTCCGACGCTGATTTATGTATATGTTATCTACGGACTGGTGAGTCCTCCCACTGTAATTGATTCGGGGAGTATTATAGGCTCTTATTTTGGATTACTTTTTTTGGTTGCGGGTTATACAGCAATTGGGATTTTCACTTCGATTCTGACAGAAAATCAGATTGTAGCCTTTATTTTGGCTGTTTTTCTGTGTTTTTTGCTGTATTTCGGAATGGAAGGTCTAGCTTCGCAATTTACTCCTTATAATGACTTTATTGCTTCTTTAGGGATGGATTATCATTTTCGGAGCATTAGTCGAGGTGTATTAGATACTCGAGATATTATTTATTTTTTGAGTGTTGCCATTTTGTTTTTATCGTTGACTGTTTTTAAACTTAAATCCTTGAAAAACTGATGAAAGTTCAAAATAAGAAAAATATCAAACAGCTTTTTTATGTGATTTTTGGGATAATCGTTTTAAACGCTATCGGAGGGTTTGTATATAAGCGCTTTGATATGACTCACGACAAACGATATACCTTGCAAGACACTACCAAAGATTTGCTTCGAGAAGTAGATACTCCTTTGGAGTTTACTGTTTTGTTACAAGGAGAGGATTTTCCTTCAGAATTTCGACGTTTGCAACAAGAAACTAAGCAGCTTTTAGAGGAGTTTAGAGGAATAAATAGCCATATTCGTTTTATATTCGAAGATCCGCTAGAAGGAGAGACAAACGTCAGTCAGGCTATGTTTGAGTTAGAGGAAATGGGGCTTACACCAACCAATATTCCGATTACTAAACAAGGGAACCAATCCATTGTTCGAATTTTTCCGTGGGCAATCGGGTATGATGACGTTAATAAACGCTCGGTTCGCGTGCCGCTTTTAGTGAATAATGTGGGAGTTTCCGCTTCCGAAAACATCCAGAAATCTGTAGAGCAACTCGAATATGCTTTTGCGGATGCTATAGCGAAACTTACGATAAAAGAAAAGAAAAGCATAGCCATCCTTAAAGGAAACGGACAAATTGAAGATAAATACTTGGTTGATTTTATAACAAGTTTGCAACCGTATTATGAATTCGGAGAGTTTGATTTAAAGGAGCTGCAAAATGACGACGAGCAGGTTATAAAAAATCTGGATAGATTTGATTTAGCCATTATTGCTAAACCTACAAAGCCTTTTACGGAGAGAGAAAAATATATTCTTGACCAATATATCATGAAAGGTAAAAAAACTATGTGGCTCTTGGATCAGGTGCAATTCGATTTGGATAGTTTAAACAATCGCTCTCAAAGTAACGTAGCAATAGTAAATGAAGATTTGAACCTTGACGATATGCTTTTTAGATATGGAGTTAGGGTAAATTATAATTTAATCCAAGATTATTATTCCGTTCCGATTACTCTTAAAGACGAGAATCAACAAGACTTGCCTTTGGATTGGTGGTATTCGTTTATGGTTCCTTCTAAAGAAAATCATCTTATCAATAAAAGCGTAAATGCTGTAAAACATGAATTTGCCAACAGTATCGATACGTTGAATAACGGAATCAAAAAGACAGTTTTATTAGAAAGTTCTGAGATGTCTAGAACAGTTGGTGTTCCGTTACAAATTGAACTTTTTCAGTTTCAAGGACAATCTCCTTTTGTAGGAAAACCTAGTATAACAGGAGCTTTGTTAGAAGGAAACTTTACTTCTGCATACAAAAACCGGGTAAAACCATTTGCTTATCCCAATCAAAAAGAAGATGGAGTGAACAACAAAATGATTGTGATTTCGGATGGAGATATTGTCAACTACATGTATGCGAACAAAAAATTTCTTATTAACGGTTATGATATTTGGACCGAGCAAATTTATGGTAACAAAGGCTTTTTGATGAATGCTGTTCATTACCTTCTTGATGATTCAGGAATTATTAGCATTAGAGCAAAAGAAGTTAAACTAGCTTTTTTTGATAAGGATAAAGTGAAGGCTAAATATTCTCAATCACAATTCACAACAGTTGGGCTTCCGATTGTGCTATTAACCGTGTTTGGAATTCTATTTAATTATTTCAGAAAAAGGAAGTTTACAAAGAAGTTTTCTTAGATTTTTTTCCTTTTCAAATGAAAATAAGATATATTTGTAGCTTGAACAATTAATAGAATACGAAATGAAATTTATAGTATCGAGTTCTCTTTTATTAAAGCAGTTACAGGTTTTGAGCGGTGTTATCAACAGCAACAATACCTTGCCTATATTAGATAATTTCTTGTTTGAGCTTGATAACAAAGAGCTTACGGTTACGGCTTCTGATCTTGAAACCACGATGTCTGCAGTGTTAGAAATCGATTCGGAAAGCACCGGAAGCATTGCTGTTCCTGCTCGTTTATTGTTAGAAACCCTAAAAACATTTGCCGAGCAACCACTTACTTTTACTGTAGAAGACAACAATACTATCGAAATTAGTTCTTCATCGGGTAAATATGCTTTAGCTTATGCAAATGGAGAGGAATTTCCGAAAGCGGTTTCTTTGCAAGACGCTTCTAAAACGATTGTTCCTGCAGAAGTTTTAGCAACAGCAGTGAGCAAAACTATTTTTGCAGCCGGAAACGATGATTTACGTCCGGTAATGTCTGGAGTTTTCTTTCAGTTTACTACAGAAGGGTTAATCTTTGTGGCAACTGATGCGCACAAATTGGTTAAATATTCTCGTACGGATATCAAGGCAGACCAAACAGCAGAGTTTATTATGCCTAAAAAACCGTTGAATATTCTTAAAAATATTCTAGCTGTATCCGACGCAGAAGTTGCTATTGAATATAACGAGTCGAATGCGGTTTTTTCATTTGATAACTATATGCTTACTTGTCGTTTAATTGACGGGAAATATCCGAATTACGAAGCGGTAATACCAAAAGAAAACCCGAATAAGCTTTTAATCAACAGAACCTTGTTTTTGAATTCTGTTCGACGAGTTTCTATTTTTTCAAGCAAAACCACACATCAAATTCGCTTAAAAATGGCAGGAACCGAGTTGAATATATCTGCAGAGGATATTGATTACTCAAACAAAGCCAACGAAAGACTTACTTGTGATTATCAAGGAGATGATTTAGAAATAGGGTTTAATTCTCGTTTTTTATCAGAGATGCTGACCAACCTTACAAGTGATGAAATTTCCATTGAGATGTCGCTTCCGAACCGTGCTGGAGTACTTACTCCGGTTGATGGATTAGGAGACGGAGAAACGGTTACTATGCTTGTAATGCCTGTAATGTTGAACAATTAGTAAGTGAATCAATTTTATACATTAAAAAAGTCCTCAATTGAGGACTTTTTTAATGTATAATTTCTAACAAAGAGAATAAAAAAAAGGACGTTAACGTCCTTTTTTTATTAGTCTGCAAAGCTACCTTTAAAGTTTGCTTGGTATTCTTGCCATTTTTCTTGAGTGTCAAACTTCTTGTAATCGTCAGTAGCAAATATCTTCAAGAAGATTTCAATTTGTTTAGGTCTGTAAAATCCTTTTAAAGGCTGAATAAAGTTTCCTGTTTCATCAAAAAACAACATAGTAGGATAGGCAGAAACTCCTAGAGCCTTAGTAAATTCGTGAACACTATTTCTACCCGTTCTTCCCTCCATATATCGAGGGTTTGTATAAGTTTTACCTTGATAAGTTATTGTTTCTTTACCTTCTCCGTTAAACTTTACTGCATAAAAATGTTCGTTGATGTATTTTGCAACATCTGCATTCTGAAAGGTTTGCTTGTCGAGCATTTTACAAGGTCCACACCAATCTGTATAAACGTCCATAAAGATTTTTTTAGGTTTCTTTTTCTGAAGATTTAAAGCTTCTTCGAATGTTACCCAATTTATAGTTTCTTGTGCTTGAACATGAGTTCCTAACCCGAGAAATAGTACTAGTAAAAACAACTTTTTCATATCTTAAGTATTTTAAATTTCAACTATATAGCAATTGTTATACCAGAAGTTATTTCACTCCGTGCATTAATTTTTTGAGGAGTTTATTCATCAGTATAATTACAACTCCGGCAATTGCAGGAATAAGTGCAAACAAGAAGAAGAATTCGCTCAGACTGTGTTCTTCAGAGAACTTGCCTACTAATCCTCCTAAGTTTCCGGCTGCTTTGTTACCAATTGCGTTGGCCAAATACCACATTCCGAACATAAAGGCTATCATTCGGGCAGGTACAAGCTTAGATACGTAAGAGCTTCCTAAAGGCGATAAGAAGAGTTCTCCGATGGTATGGAAGAAATATGCTAAAATCAGCCAGACCATACTCACTTTAACCATTCCTGCTGCTGTACCTTGCGGAATTGCCATAGCTCCATAGGCCAGTATTGCAAATCCAATAGCCATAACAATCAGTCCGAATCCGAATTTATAAGCCGGACTTGGGTTGTATTTGCTTTCCCATAATTTAGAGAAAAACGAAGCGAAGGCAATAATAAAGAACGAGTTCAAAATACTAAACCATGACACAGTAATTTCAACTTGCTTTTCTAAAGCCTGACTAATGGTAGCGTGTATAATGTTTGAGTCTTTATTAGCTTTTAGATAGTCATTCGTTACTTTTTCTTCGAGTTGGTTATCTAAATAAATATATTTACCTAATTCTTCGTGTACGGCAATTTGTTGATTAGGCTCAAGTGGTTCAGAAGACGAGAAAACCAATTTTTGAGTCACCACATTATCCGTAGGTTGAATAACAGTAGAGGCAGTAACAGGAACGTATTGCGTTTGAGTTTCTCCATCAATCACACGTTCTATGGCTATAGCCTGATATTCCGCCTCATAAGCCTTAGACTTATATTCTTGAGAAAGCATCCATAAAACGGCTCCCCAAACCAAAGCAAAACAAACAATCAATACAATGTTACTGCTCGGAATCTTTTTAAAGGTATTCTTGTATAAAAGATACAATACCCAACTAATAATCAGCAATGGACCAATAGTCAGCAAAGTATTCACAATATTATAAATAAGAGCTGCATTACCCACTAAATCACGATCAGTATAATCTCTTGCAAATAAAACCATTGAGGTAGCAGCCTGCTCAAACGGAATAAAGAACAATACCGTAAAGAAAGCAAAGATAATTAAGGCAATCATACGGTCTCTAACTATGGTCTCGTATCTTCTGATCCTAGAGGTTACTAAAATTCCGAATAAGATGATACCAATAATAATGATTACTGATGGACCAGAAAGAGTTTCTTCAGGGAAGATAAATTCTTTTGGCAATAAGTTAATGTTACCGATTTTTGATGAAGGGTCGTTGATTAAATACAACAATCCGATAGCTGCTGTTAAGACAATCAGTACTTTATCGATTAAAGTAAACTTATTTTCTTTATAATCTTTAACCTGATTGGCTTTTTCTTCTTTAGATAATTTCTTTGGTACATCACCAATATTTCCGAATAAAGGTTTTGCTAACCAAAATTGTAAAGTTCCTAATAGCATGAAGATTCCTGCCAAACCGAATCCGTAACTCCACCCTACACGCTCAGCCACGTATCCGCAAAGCATCATACCGAAGAAGGCTCCAGCATTTACACCCATGTAAAAAATGGTATAAGCTCCGTCTTTCTTTTCGGGCAAATCTTTGTACATTTCAGAAATTACAGAAGTAATATTAGGCTTAAAGAAACCTGTTCCGATAACCAAAAGTCCTAGACCTAGATAAAGAGATAATTCGGTCTCAAAAGCCATAGAAGCATGCCCTAAGGTCATGATGATACATCCGATTACTACTGCCCATCGATAGCCTACTAATTTATCGGCTATAAGCCCTCCGACTATAGGAGTTAAATAAAGTAGTCCTGCATAAGTACCAAATAATGCTCCTGCATTCTCGGCTGACCATTCCCAACCCGGATTACTACCTACTGCTGCAATAGTCAAAAAGTTAATCAATAGAACCCTCATCCCGTAAAACGAGAAGCGTTCCCACATTTCAGTAAAAAATAACACAAATAATCCAGCCGGATGTCCTAATACTTTCGACTTGAAAAATTCAGAGTTTGCCGATTCTGTTGCCATATTAATATAAGGTTAGTTTTATTTAAGCTGCGAAAGATAATCAAAAAAAATATTTTTACCTGCTGATTCGTGTATTTTAGCACAAATCAGCAAGAAAAAAGTGTTGTCTTGAGGCTGTTTTATTTATTTTCTAGAGGTTTTATTACCCATCTGTTGTATAGCATTAGTGATATTACAGAAAACACACCAATTCCAAAAACCACTATCCATAATTTATTGGGCTGATAGGTATCCCATAGCATCGATGTCATTTCCCAGTGGTTCATTCCTAGTTTTTGTTCGGCTAAAGCAAAATACTCACTCTTAGAGAAGGGTAAATGTACACTTGAGATATCGATCCCCTGTTTGGTAGCATATTGTGTAAAACGCTCTCCTATGGTGGCATAATCTAAATCCTTTTCTTTAAGATTGAGCTGGTTTTCAAATTCGGTAATAGACATCCCGAAAGCTTCAGCTCCTTGTTCGATAAACTGTTCTTTACTAATTACCTCCGGCATTGAAATACCATTTTGAGAGAGATAGCTCTTTAACAGCGATAATTTGTCTGACCATTTTTGATACAAATCTCCTGCTATAAAACCGGTGAAAAAGTTTCCAGCAGCCACTGGTAAAAAGTACGTACCTTGATACAGTCCTTCCTTTCCTTTGGGAGTTATCAGAGCTATAAACGATGATAAAGTCGGGCTCGACATCATCTCACCTACGGCAAAAATCATCGTTCCTATTATAGTAAACATTACGTTGTGTGTATAAAAGGTAAGACCAACTCCGATAGAAGCAATAATAGCTCCGCGAATCATGGCACTTAAGTGCTTCATTTTAGTTACAAAATGCGAGATAAACACCTGTAAAATGATAATCATAAATGCATCTAGATTTGAGAACCATTCAGGTTTTACTTGTCCGCTATCTGTCATTAACTTGCCTAAAAAAGGGATGTTTTGGTTTAACCAATTACTAATACTACTTGAGTTAACCCAATCTTCTATAAAATTCGGAAGCGTATAAAATAACTGATTGAACATGGTCCAGAAACCGATCATCAGTATCAACAAAATTAATAAACGTTTGTCTTTTAAGGCTTCGATAATATTCATAACAGAACCCAAGAGGGCTTTACCTATCGATTCTTTTGGTCTTTCAACTTTCGGTTCTTTAAAAAACAGCAATAAAACAAGTAGATTAATTCCAATCACTACTGCTGCTTGTACAAAAATGATTTTCCAACCGAATTCAGTTCTTAAATACGATGATGAGGCCGGACCTAAAAAACCTCCGACATTTACCATCATATAAAATATCCCGAAGCCCATTGTTCCGGTTGTTTCATCAGTGTTTCGTGCAATAATAGCTGAGGCAACAGGTTTAAAAAATGCTGCTCCAATAGCTACCAAAAGGAAAATCATATACATGCTCCAATAGGTATTTACCTCACCCATCATATAATATCCGAAAATCATAATGATATATGAAATGGTAAGCGAGAGCTTATAACCAATTCGGTCAGCAATTACGCCAAAAAACACAGGCAATAAATACAAAATTGCCGTTACGTTTGCCATAATATTCCCTTTCTGAATATGATTAAAGCCTAAGGCGCCTTCGTCAGTAGAGCCTACTAGATACAATCCGAAAAGGGTAAAAATTCCGTACCAAGCCCAACGCTCCATAAGCTCCATGAAGCTGGCTATCCAGAAGGTTTTATTAAACGATTTAATGGTTTGTCCTAAAGATTTTTTTTCTGACATACTTTTAAAATATAGCTTATTATTTATTAGGAAAGTAAAGTAGTAAATTGAACAACCCTTTTAGAGTATATATTCTAAAAGGGTTGTTTTTATTTAGATTCAGCAATACATCTGTACGGCTAAATTAGTTGATTCCGTGCATTTTTTTCTTAAGCATCGGGTTCATAATTACTAAAATTAAAGCCACAGTAATAGGCAATACAGCAATAATTAAGAAGAATACCGACATCGAATAGGTTTGAGAAATTTTGTCAATCATTCCTCCCATTTTTCCAGCGATAAAGTTAGAGATAGCCGAAGCTAAGAACCATAATCCGAAGATTACTCCTAAGAGTTTTTTAGGAGAAAGTTTGCTTACGTAAGAAAGTCCTACTGGAGATAAACACAATTCTCCCATAGTTTGGAAAAAGTAAGCCAATACTAACCATAACATACTCACTCTTACCGCTCCAGCCACAGCTCCTTGCGGAATATCAGAAGCTCCGTAAGCTACAACTATAAAACTAAATCCTACTAAGAATAATCCCATAGCGAATTTAATAGGTCCTGACGGATTCCAGTATTTCTCCCACACTTTACTAAAGGCAGAAGCAAACATTACGATAAAGAATGCGTTTAAGATTTGGAACCACGAAACGGTAACTTCAGTCTCAAGAGCTGTAAACTCTCTTTGTACTTTCCAAAGCCCTAAAATAGCAATCGAGGTAAAAGATATTAATGTAAAGATAATTGTTAGTGGATATTCTTTGAATATTTTTTTAGCTAATGAGAATAATACTACGGTTACCACAACAATTGGAAAAATGGTCAGAATAGCATCAATCCACTTAAAGGTTGTAGCTGCGTTACCTTCTAGAACTCTCTGAGTAAAGTCTTTAGCGAAAATACTGAGCGAACCTCCGGCTTGCTCAAAAGCCAAAAAGAAGAAAATACTTGCCACCATCAATACTCCTACTACAAACAATCTGTCTTTTACCACATTTGCAGGGATTTCCTCTTCTTCTTTTGCTCTTTCTGCATCT
>CAZOQH010000035.1:0-1402 GCA_964581855.1 uncultured Flavobacterium sp. | reverse complement strand
GTCTTTTACCACATTTGCAGGGATTTCCTCTTCTTCTTTTGCTCTTTCTGCATCTGCTCTTTCTGCATCTGCTTTATTTAACGGCTTATTACCGATAACTCCAAATATTCTTTGTCCGAAATAAAACTGTAACATTCCGAAGAACATAAACACCCCAGCTAGTCCAAATCCGTAATGCCATCCTATTTTTTCTCCAAGATAACCACACAATAACGACCCTAAGAAGGCTCCTGCGTTGATTCCCATATAGAAAATAGTATATCCGGCATCTTTTTTAGAACTTGTGTCCGGATAAAGTTGCCCTACCATAGAAGAAATATTCGGTTTAAACATACCGTTACCTAGAATCATCAATCCGAGACCTACATAAAAGAAATTAGCATCAAAACCTTCGAGAGCCATTGAAGCGTGCCCTAGGGTCATCATTAGAGCTCCGATAAGAATGGCTTTTTTAAATCCGGTAAGTTTATCTGCTATCATCCCCCCAATAAGTGGTGTTGCATATACTAAACTGGTGTACCAAGCATATAAGCTCATCGCGTCTGCGTTGGTCCAACCCCATCCGCCTTTTGATATTTCAGAAATTAAAAATACGGTTAATAAAGCACGCATCCCGTAGTAACTGAAACGCTCCCACATTTCTGTAAAAAACAATACGAACAGAGCCGCAGGATGCCCGAAAACAGTTTTAGTACTTGCGCCTAACTTGTTTAAATGGGGTTCAAGTTTCATCTCGTTTTGATTCATAAGATATACAATTAAGTTAGTATTTTGAGTTTACAATCTGTAAAAGTACCTGTTTTTTTGTAAAATAAAAATTTAAGTTTCGGTTTTTTTATTTGCTATTTAGGTAAGCAGTCATCTAGGATTATAGTTTTTCTAAAATAAAATTTTTCATTTTGGTATAGAGTTGTAAGCGAGTGGCGCCTCCATAAATTCCATGATTTTTGTCTGGATAAATCGCCCATTCAAACTGTTTGTTGTTCTGAATTAGAGCCTCAACCATCAGCATAGTATTCTGAACGTGTACATTATCATCGGCACTACCGTGAATAATCATATAATTTCCTTTCAAAAGGCTTGCAAAAAAGAGTGGTGAGTTTTCGTCATATCCGCTAGGATTTTCTTGTGGGGTTTGCATAAAGCGTTCGGTATAAATTGTGTCGTATAGTCTCCAGCTTGTAACAGGAGCCACTGCAATGGCAAACGAAAACACATCGTTTCCTTTCAGAATACAGTTTGTCGACATAAATCCTCCATAACTCCATCCCCAAATACCGATGCGAGAAGCGTCTACATACGAATATTTTCCGATAACTTTTGCTGCATCAATCTGGTCTTCTACTTCGTATTTTCCGAGTTCTTTGTAAGTACATTTTTTAAATTCTGCTCCTTTAAAGCC
>CAZOQH010000034.1:0-17218 GCA_964581855.1 uncultured Flavobacterium sp. | reverse complement strand
ATTGCTCATAGACTTTCGACTATTCAAAAAGCAGATACGATTGTAGTGATGCAAAAAGGCGAAATCGTTGAGCAAGGTACTCACGACGAATTGCTTGCTAAAAACGGAATGTACTCAAGGCTGGTTCAGATGCAGAGTTTTGAATAATTTATCTCTTACAAATTGGTTTTGCTAAGATAAAAAATGTACATAGAAAACCCGAAAATAACACCTTTAGATCCGAATACTATAGTTTGGAAATACTTGGATTTGTCCAAGTTTTTAGATTTGTTATTACACAAACAACTATTTATGGCTCGTTCGGATAAGTTTGAAGACCAATATGAAGGTACTTTTAGCGAACCAACATATAAAGAAATCAGAAAACTATCCGAAAACAATCCGAAGTTCTTAGAATATTACAAAGAACATCGCAAAAATGTGGTCATTAGTTCTTGGCACATTAACGAGGTAGAATCGTTTGCGATGTGGCAGATTTTTACTAAAGATAATGAAGGGTTAGCCATTCAATCGACAATCGGGAGAATTCAAGATGCACTTCGTTTAGAACTGCATTACGAACAAAATATTGGTGAGGTAAATTATATTGATTATAAAACCGAACACATTCCGTTTAATGACACTTTTTTCCCTTTTCTGTTCAAACGCAAAGCTTTTAATTACGAAAAAGAGGTTCGAATAATTACTGATGCCAGTTCAAGAGAAAAAACCATTAACGAAGGGTTAAAAATAAATGTAGATGTTCAGAGGTTGGTCGAAAAAATTTATATCCATCCCAAATCCGAAAATTGGTACAAAAAATTAGTTTTTGAATTGATGAACCGCCTCGATATGGATTTTGATATAGGTGTTTCTGATTTAGAGAGTGAAATTTTATTGTAGATAAAAAAACAACCCTGTCAAAATCTTGACAGGGTTGTTTTTTAAATATGATATAGGATTATCTTTTGTCTAATTCAACAAAAGTTCTATGGGTATGACCTGTGTAAATTTGTCTTGGTCTTCCGATAGGTTCTTTGTTTTCTCTCATTTCTTTCCATTGAGCAATCCATCCCGGAAGTCTTCCGATAGCAAACATTACCGTAAACATATCGGTCGGAATTCCTAAAGCACGATAAATGATTCCTGAATAGAAATCTACGTTTGGATATAAGTTTCTTGTCTTGAAATATTCATCCTCAAGGGCTGCTTTTTCAAGTTTTTTAGCAATGTCGAGAATAGGGTCTTCAATTCCTAATTCTTCAAGAACTTCATCTGCTGCTTTTTTGATAATAGTCGCTCTTGGATCAAAGTTTTTATATACTCTATGTCCGAATCCCATAAGGCGGAACGGGTCATTTTTGTCTTTTGCTTTTGCTAAATATTTATCAGCATCTCCTCCGTCTGCCTGAATGGCTTCAAGCATTTCTAGTACTGCTTGGTTTGCACCTCCGTGAAGTGGTCCCCAAAGTGCAGAAATCCCAGCAGAGATAGAAGCAAATAAACCTGCATGCGAAGATCCTACCATTCTTACTGTTGAAGCAGAGCAATTTTGCTCATGATCAGCGTGTAGAATAAATAGTTTATCTAAAGCATTAACAACTTTTGGATTGATTTTGTATGGTCCTGTAGGAAGCTTAAACATTAGGTTTAAGAAATTCTCTACATATCCCATGGTGTTGTCGTAGTAGTTTAGAGGATATCCTTCTCTTTTGCGGTAGGTCCAGGTAGCAATTACCAAAAACTTTCCTAGTGTTTTACAAACCGCATGGTACATTTGATTCTCGTCTTCTACATTGACTGTTTTAGGATTGAATGCAGTTAAAGCACTCATCAACGAAGCCAAAATTCCCATTGGGTGGGCTGTTTTCGGAAATCCATCAATTACGTTTTTCATATCTTCATGAACTAACGTATATTTACGGATATCATTCTCAAACTTTTCTAATTGTTTTTTGGTCGGAAGTTCTCCGAAAACTAATAGGAAACATACTTCAAGGAAGCTAGCTTTGTCAGCTAAATCTTCGATAGCATAACCTCTGTAACGCAAAATTCCTTCTTCACCGTCAAGGTAAGTGATTGCACTGGTGCACGAACCTGTGTTTTTATATCCAGGGTCCATAGTAATAGCACCAGATAAGGCTCTTAGTTTTTCAATATCAATTCCAACCTCGTTTTCTGTTCCTACGATTACCGGAAATTCATACCTTTTTCCGTCAATCTCTAATATAGCAGTTTTTGACATAAATAATTGTAGTATTTTTTTTGATTCCTGCGAATGTACGAAAAATCTTACAAAACAATTATAAACTTTACTTATAAATTGTGCCTAGAATGTTATTTTTTTGTGAAAAAACGAGGTTGAGTACTTTTTTTGCGAAGATTCTAGTCAAAAAACCTCTACTTCTTATTTGTTTTTGAGTTATTTTATTATGATTTTTTTAAAATCTGTCTATAATATTCAAATAACAAAAACCTTCTATTCTGTTTTTCTTTATTTAATGCTGTTTTTGGGTTATTTCAATCTTCTTGTTTTAGTTGAAATAAATCAAGTAGATTTTGAGCAGCAGTAAACGGAGAAAGTTGGTTTAATTCTATTTGTTTTTTGAAATTCTCGAGAGCCTGTTTTATCTTTTGGTTTTGATAGAACCATGTCTTGAGTTGTGATTCGATAGTTTCTAAAAACCAGTATTGGTTTTGTTCGTTTCGTTTTTGAAGGAAGTATCCATTTTCAGAAGTTAAACTAATATAATTCTCTATAATGTTCCAGACCTCGTCTATTCCTTCTTTGGTATAGCTGCTACAAGTGGTTACTTTTGGATTCCAGCCCGATTTTTTTGGAGGAAATAAATGTAAAGCTCGATTGAATTCTACTTTAGCAGATTTGGCTTTTTTTATATTGTCTCCATCCGCTTTATTAATCACAATGGCATCAGCCATTTCCATAATACCTCTTTTAATTCCTTGAAGTTCGTCACCGGCTCCGGATAACTTTAACAATAAGAAAAAATCTACCATCGAATGCACAGCTGTTTCACTTTGTCCTACTCCGACGGTTTCGATAATAACTACGTCAAAGCCGCAAGCTTCACATAAAATAATAGATTCTCTGGTTTTTCGGGCTACTCCTCCTAAGGTATTTCCGGATGCAGAAGGTCTAATATAAGCGTTTTCGTCTTTTACGAGCTCTTCCATTCGAGTCTTGTCCCCAAGAATACTTCCGTGAGAAATAGTACTGCTCGGGTCGATTGCCAAAACGGCTACTTTTTTCCCGATAGCGGTAAGATGTTTGCCAAAAGCTTCGATAAACGTGCTCTTTCCAACTCCAGGAACTCCTGTAATTCCGATTCGAATCGAGTTGTTGGCATACGGAAGACAACCATTGATTACTTGGCTTGCTTTTTCAGAATGTTCGGGATTAGTACTTTCGACAAGAGTAATCGCACGACTTAGAGCGGTTTTGTTTCCACTAATAATGGAGTCTATGAGCTCTTGTGCAGAGGGTTGTTTTCGTCTGAAACGATTTACACGCTCCACAGAAGAATGGCTCACGGTTTTAATCTCAGAGATTCCGTCAACTTCACTTAATGCAGATTTTTTGTCAGTTCGTTTCATTTACTAAACTCTCTTGTGCTGTTATAGCTATACTGTTACTTTTTTACTTCTATAAATAAAATATGCTCCCAATAAAATAAACGGAAGGCTTAGCCATTGTCCGGTTGAGAGGACAGGATTAGCTCCTTCGAATCCTCCTTGACTTTCTTTTACGAATTCGGCTATAAAGCGCACCGACCATAATAAAATTAAAAAAACTCCGAACAAAAGACCTTGTTTTTGTCTTGCATTGGTTTTCCAATACATAAAATACAAAATAATAAAAACGATAATATATCCGAAAGCTTCATAAAGTTGAGCCGGATGTTTGGGTGTTATTTGTTCTATAAGTGGAGCAAATTCTGGATTTTCGGTAGCTGCTTTATAAGCTTCTTTTACATTGCCTATTCCGGTTTGTTGAGTTATTTCGTAAGAATTATATTCATCCTGAACAAACTTTATTCCGAAAGCAGAATCTGTAGGTTTTCCTAAAATTTCCGAATTCATAAAGTTTCCGAAACGTATGAAGATAGCCCCTAAAGATATAGGAATAACAATTCTGTCCAACACCCACAAAAACGGACGCTTCATCACTTTTTTGCTGAAATAAAATATGGCAATAATTATAGCAATGGCTGCTCCATGGCTGGCTAGTCCGGCAAATCCTGTAAATTCAAATTCAGGTTTTGTGCGTATGGGTAAAAACACACTCCAAAAATCTTCTTTAAATAATTCAGGTTGATAAAATATTACGTGCCCGAGTCGCGCTCCAAGCATTGTAGCTATAATGGTGTAAAAGAACAATGAATCTAATTTTTCGAGTGGTTCTTCTTCACGAATGAAGATTTTTTTCATCACATAAAATCCGAGTCCGAAAGCTACAATCCACATCAGACTGTAATAGCGTATCATAAAAAAACCTAAATCTATCCCTTCAGAAGGATTCCAAACCATATTCAAAGCGTGTGTCATAACAGTAATTTAAAGGGTAAAGGTAAAAATTTGCTTTGGTTTTAAATATCTTTTCAGTAAATTTTTAACCTTTCATAAAAAAAGCGTAATTTTAAACCTTAAACTATAAATCAAGAAAAATGGCTACAATAACATTCAAAGGAAATCCCATTAACAGTATAGGAGAACTGCCAAAAAAAGGTGAACAAGCACCGGATTTTGAATTGGTTAAATCAGATTTGTCAAGAGTTTCTTTAAAGGATTTTAAAGGAAATCGGTTGATTTTGAATATTTTTCCGAGTATTGATACGCCTACTTGTGCGGCTTCGGTAAGAGCTTTTAATGAAAATGCCTCACAATTAAACAACACAAAGGTTTTGTGCATTTCTAAAGATTTGCCGTTTGCTCAAGCTCGTTTTTGTGGAGCAGAAGGTCTAGATAACGTACTTACATTATCTGATTTTGAAACAGGAAAATTTGGCAAAGATTACGGACTTACTTTAGTTGACAGTCCTTTAAAAGGATTGCACTCAAGAGCTGTAGTAGTGCTTGACGAAAACGGGAAAGTAATTTATACACAACAAGTTGGCGAAATAGCAGACGAGCCCGATTACGAAAAGGCTTTAGCTTCTTTATAAAATATGAAAGACACTTCGTTTGTAAAAGGAAGAATAAAGAGCCTTAAATATGCTGTGGTAGGAGCATACAAGCTACTTACGACCGAACACAGCATTATGGTGCAATTTACTATTGGAATTTTAGTTACTATTTTAGGTTTTGTGTTTGAAATTACAAAGGTTGAATGGATGCTTCAAACACTTGCTGTTGGGATGGTTTTGGGTATTGAAGGTATGAATACAGCTGTCGAAAAAATAGCCGATTTTATCCATCCAGAACACCACAAAAAGATAGGGTTTATTAAAGATATTGCAGCGGGAGCCGTTGCGTTTGCGGCTATTGCAGCAATTGTAATCGGATTGATAATTTATGTTCCGTATTTTGTAAGTTTATTTTGAGTCGTTTTCGGTTTTAGTTCCGAATGCTCGCTTGTTAAATACAATTAAGATTCCTACACCTGTACTGATAGCGACATCTGCTACATTAAAAATCGCACTAAAAAAACGGAAAGTTTTGCCTTCTGACAAAGGAATCTCAAATAGTGGAAAATAAAGCATATCGACTACGTAACCATGAAAGAGCGTTCCGTAAGGTTTGTCTGAAAAAAGAGTAGCAGTTTGTCCGTAAGAATGGTCGAAAATTACTCCGTAAAATACAGAATCAATGATGTTTCCTAATGCTCCTGCAATAATACAAGCTATGGCAACTATCAAATAATTAGATGCTTTTTTTCGAATACAATCCCAAAGCCAATATCCGATTCCGATGACTACTCCAATTCTGAAAAGCGTCAAAATCAGTTTTCCGTATTGAGTGGGTAAGGTCATCCCGAAAGCCATTCCGTCATTTTCTACAAAACGAATTCTGAACCAATCTAAGCCTAACACTTTGTGTTCTTCATCATAAATAAAATGGGTTTTGATATAAATTTTTGAAACTTGATCAATGACAAGAATTAAAAAAATCAGTAAATAGGCTTTTTTAAGAGACATTTTAGTATTTTTAGACCTCGCAAAAGTAGGAATTAAATTTGGTTGGAAGAAATCAGAATATCAAATTAGCAACGCTTAAACGTGATAATTTACATCAAATTATTGTTAGTGTATAAAACCGACCCTTTATAAAGCAGACAAAATGGATAAAAAACAACTCCGTAGATATTATAAACAACTTCGCAGATTTTTGACAGAACAAGAAAAAGAACAGAAAAGCTTGGCTATTGCCAATAGACTGCTTCGACTCGATATTTGGGATAAAACCTATTTTCATTTGTTTTTGACTATTGAAGAGTTGAACGAAATTGATACCGAGTATATTCTTCAAATATTAATGGGTAAAGACAAAGAAGTAGTGGTGTCGAAAACAATTTTTGAAGAACGAAAGATGATTCATTATTTACTTACCGAAAACACCAAGATAAAAAAAAATACTTTAAATATTCCAGAACCCATAAATGGAATTGAAGTTGCTCCCGACAAAATTGATGTGGTCTTTGTTCCGCTTTTAGCTTTTGACAAAAAAGGGAATCGTGTGGGATACGGAAAAGGCTTTTATGATAATTTTCTTAAAGAATGTAAAAGTGAAATAATTAAAGTTGGAATATCATTCTTTGAGCCTGAAGAAACAATAGATGATGTTTACGATTCGGATATTCCGTTGGATTTTTGCGTAACACCAACACAAATTTATAATTTCAGAGATTAGTCATAGAAATATGAAATATCAAACAACAGTCTTCTCTATTTCAACATTTCGGAATTTGGACGTAGTAAAGAAAACCTTTTTTTATTTTCAGTTTTTGACTATCTGTTTTTTATTTTCGTTAGATGGACGCTCTCAAAATAATCTCGCCTTAGAAACAGATTATTTTTATGGAAATATTATGGAGCATCGCTCTACCATAAAACATCTGATACAAGGACATCCAGAAGGGATAATCTTAACACTAAACAAACAAACTTTTGGAGAAAAACAATGGGAGGCGCTTTATAATTATCCGGATTATGGACTTTCTTTAACCTATCAGGATATGAAAAACGAAATTTTAGGAGAGCAATATTCATTGTACGGACATCTAACTTTTTATTTTTTGAACCGAAATCTGACGCTAAGAGTGGCTCAAGGTGTTACTTACAATACGAATCCTTATGATAAAGAAACAAATTTTCGGAATATTGCATACGGAACACATTTTATGCCTTCTACTTATTTGTTGTTGAATTACAAAAAACAAAACGTCTTTAAAGGAATTGGATTTCAGACCGGAGTTTCGATTCATCATTATTCTAATGCTCGAATTAAGGCTCCAAATACCAGCACCAACACTATTGCCTTTAATGTCGGATTAAATTATAATTTTAATGCCGAAAATCCCGAATACCTAAGGTGGGAAAAAGATAGTTTAACCGAAAAAATAAAATACAACCTTGTTTTTAGAACCGGAATCAATTCGAGCGCGGTTATAGGTTCTGAGCAATTCCCTTTCTATGTTTTTTCGGCTTATGCAGACAAAAGAGTTTCTCGAAAAAGTGCCTTTCAACTGGGAGCCGATTATTCTTTGATGCTCTATCTGAAAGAATACATACATTATATGTCTGTTGCCTATCCGGAGCAAAATATAAGCGGAAATGAAGATTACAAACGAATCGGAGCATTTGTGGGATATGAAATGTTTCTGTCAAATCTTTCGTTAGAAGGCCAGTTTGGCTACTATGTTTATGCCCCATTTAATGACAACTCTGATGTCTATCAAAGGTTGGGTGTGAAATATTATTTTCACAAAAATATTTTCGGAGGATTTTTTCTCAAAACTCATATGGCAAAAGCAGAAGCACTTGAGTTTTCGGTGGGTGTAAGATTTTGAAAACTATCTATAAGCTTAAATTTTAATTACATAAACTAAATATAAAGATTTTTTATAGTAATAAATTATATTGTTCTTTTACAAAAGTTAAAGATTTATTTAACTAAAAATGAGCAAATAATCTTTTTCTTTGTTTTGTAATTTTAAATGTAATGTTGTCAAGATTAGCTTTTATTGTAATTGTTTTTATACTTGTAGAAACGTATTCCTTTTTTGCAATAAAAAGAGTTTTTAAATCTAAAAAACCTGTAGCAATTTATGTTATTTCTTCCCTTTTAATTGTTGCTTATTTTATTTATACAATTTCAGAATTCAACAGATTTGCAGGACAAACACAACACTCTTTGTTGGTGTTGGCCTTTTTGTTGCTGTATCTACTTACCAAAGCCACAGTAAGTACATTTTTGTTGGTAGAAGATATTTATAGGCTATTTGCACTGGGATATAATTTTGTTTTTAGAAAGAAAAATCAAAAAATGATTCCTTCACGTAGGAAGTTTGTCAGCCAGATTGGCTTAGGAGTGGCTGCCATTCCTTTTTTTTCTATTCTCTACGGAATTTTTGAAGGAAAATATAATTTTAAAGTAATCAGAAAAGCTGTTTTTTTTGATGATTTACCCGATAGCTTTGACGGACTAAAGGTGTTGCAACTTTCTGATATTCACTGTGGGAGCTTCGATAATAAGGAAAAAATAAAATATGCTATTGATTTGATTAATCAACAAGATTTTGACGTGCTAGTTTTTACAGGAGATTTAGTCAATAATTTCGCAAAAGAAATGGAGCCTTGGGCTGATTATTTTCGAAATATAAAGACTCCCAAATATGGTAAATATTCTGTTTTAGGTAATCACGATTACGGAGAATATGCTATTTGGAAATCGGATGCAGATAAACAGAAAAACTTTGAAGAAATTAAGGATCTTCACCAACAAATAGGGTTTAAGTTACTCTTGAATGAAAATGTTTGTTTAGAACAAGAATCTGATAAATTAGCTATTGTAGGTGTTGAAAATTGGGGGCATAATTTTAAAAAAGCTGGAGATTTGAATAAGGCTTCAGCCGATCTTAAAGAAAAAGATTTTAAAATTTTGCTTTCGCACGACCCTTCTCATTTTGATTTAGAAGTAAAAAAACATCCTAAAAACTTTCAGCTTACCCTTTCAGGACATACGCATGGTTTACAGTTTGGTATTGAGGTGCCTGAGGTGTTCAAATGGAGTCCGGTTCAGTATGTATATAAACATTGGGCAGGACTATATAGAGATTCAGGAAAGTTTTTGTATGTTAACCGTGGATTTGGCTTTCATGCCTATTCAGGAAGAGTCGGAATTTGGCCAGAAATTACGGTTTTAGAACTTAAAAAAAGTCAAAAAAGATAAATAATTCACTAATTGTAGTATTTTTGTATTATTAAAAACAAAAAACAGATGTCTAAATTTGGAGAAATCATAAATACGGGAGTTCCTGTTTTGATTAGTTTTTATACCGATTGGGATGAATCCTCTGAGGCTATGCATACTGTTGTCAGAAATGTGGCAGCAGCTCTTGGAGATAAAGCAAAGGTTATAAAAATTAATGTCGAAAAAAACACAGAGTTAGGTGAGGCATTGCGGATTAAAGCTGTCCCGACACTTATGATTTACAAAAACGGGCAGATGGTATGGAGGCAGTCCGGAGAGTTAGATGCCAACACTATTATTGGCACCGTTCAAGAATATGTATAAAAGAGCCTCTTGGTTTTATCCAAATAATTGATGCACCACATCTTCAATCTTCGAAACTAGTTTGATTTCGATTTTGGTGTTTTTAAGCGAAAACTTATTGTATTTTGAGATAAAAATAGTTGAAAACCCTAGCTTTTCGGCCTCTTGAATGCGTTGTTCTACACGGTTTACCGGTCGTATCTCTCCAGAAAGTCCGATTTCGCCTGCAAAACAAAAATCTTTTTCGACCGAAATATCCTCGTTTGACGACAAGATGGCTGCCACAACAGCTAAGTCAATTGCTGTGTCATCCACCGAAATCCCCCCTGTTATGTTCAAAAAAACATCTTTTTGAGCTAAACGAAAACCTACACGTTTTTCTAAGATAGCTAAAATCATATTGAGGCGTTTGGCATTATAACCCGTAGTGCTTCGTTGAGGTGTACCATAAACTGCTGTGCTGACCAAAGCTTGAATTTCAATCATCAACGGACGCATTCCTTCTACTGTAGCAGCAATGGCAGTACCGCTAAGTTCTTCCTCTTTGTGCGAAATCAGGATTTCTGAAGGATTGCTTACTTGTCTTAATCCGGTATTTTGCATTTGGTAAATCCCTAATTCAGCAGTCGAGCCAAAACGATTTTTCAGCGAACGTAAAATGCGATATACGTGATTGCGATCTCCTTCAAACTGCAGAACGGTATCCACCATATGCTCAAGAATTTTAGGCCCGGCTATAGTTCCATCTTTGGTTATATGTCCGATCAGAATTACCGGTACGTTGGTTTGTTTGGCAAATTTTATCAGCTCAGCCGTACATTCTCTGATTTGCGAGATACTTCCTGCACTCGCTTCGATGTAATCAGAATGTAAGGTCTGAATAGAATCTATAATTACAACCTCAGGTTCAAAGTCTTGAATGTGTTTGAATATGGTTTGCGTTTTGGTTTCGGTTAATATATAACAATTCGAACTTATGTTTTCGATTCGCTCTGCACGCATTTTGATTTGTTTCTGACTTTCTTCTCCCGATACGTAGAGCGTTTTGTAAGGTAATTTTAAGGCGATTTGTAACAAAAGCGTACTTTTTCCGATTCCAGGTTCTCCGCCCAAAAGCGTAAGTGACCCAGCTACGAGTCCGCCTCCTAAAACTCGATTTAGTTCATTGTCTGTAGTGTCTAAACGCACTTCGTTTGTAGCGTCAATCTCATCTATACGAAGTGGTTTTTGTGCAATTTTTGTCTCTGTTTTTGCAGTGTTCCAACTTGTTTTTTCTTCTTTTTGAATGATTTCTTCTACAATAGTATTCCACTCTTTGCAGGAATTACACTGTCCTTGCCACTTAGCATATTGAACTCCGCAGTTTTGACAGAAAAAAGCTGTTTTTACTTTAGACATTTTTGATAAAGTTAAAAAACAAAGATACATATAACTCTTTATTTCTATCTATAAAATACAGGGTCTTTTCAAGTATAATTTTGACTGTTATATTAAAAAAAGTACCTTTGCAGTGTGTTTAATAGGACAAACACATTAAAATTTTTAATATGAAAAAAATACTCTTTATCCTATCGGGTTTTCTAACCCTGTACGGATTCTCGCAACCTCCTGCAAATTATTATAGTACTGCAACAGGAACAGGTGCGGCTCTTAAAACACAGTTGTATCACATTATTAAGGATCATGATGGACAGTCATATAATTCGCTGTGGAGTTTGTATAATCATAATGCTTATAAAGATTTATATTATGAGAATGACGGAACTTTATTAGATGTTTATTCAGAAAAACCAAATAGTACCGATTCTTATACCTATAATATTGGGTCAGCTGACCAATGTGGGAATTATAATGGAGAAGGGAGTTGTTATAATAGAGAACATATAATTCCTCAATCGGTTTTTAATGAAGGTTCTCCGATGAGAACTGACGGACACCACGTTATCCCTACTGATGGTTATGTAAACTCAAAGAGAAGCAATTATCCGATAGGTAAAGTTAATAATACAAACTGGACATCGACCAATGGCTCGAAAACAGGAACTAGTGCGGTTCCAGGATATTCAGGAACAGTGTTTGAACCTATAGATGAATTTAAAGGAGATATAGCACGTATTTATTTTTATTTTGTAACGCGTTATCAAACTCAAATCGGAGGTTGGAATTATGCTATGTTTGGAAATTCGAGTTACCCAGGCTTAACAGCCGGATTTTTGGACATACTGTTGCAGTGGCACGAAAATGATCCTGTAAGTCCTCGTGAGATAGCTATAAATAACAGAGTGTACAACTTTCAAGGAAATAGAAACCCATACATAGATAATCCTCAGTATGTACACGATGTTTGGGGATATTCTTCGACTTACTCTACTGAGAAGTTTGACCCGGTTGTGGTTTCTGTTTATCCAAATCCGTCAAAAGATCAAAAAATAAATATTACTACAGACAAAGAAATTGAAGAAATACGTTTGATCAATCTTAACGGACAAATTATTCAGCAGATTAGAAAGCCTTATTCTTCGGATAAAACTTATACCTTAGAAAACCTACCATCAGGATTTTATATTCTTAATCTGAATATTGAAGGGCAGTCTGTTACCAAGAAAGTAATAGTAAACTAAAAGCATTTAGTTAATCCTACTATTTAAAATCCGGCTGAACTTGTTTCGGTCGGATTTTTTATGTTAATTAAAAACCAAACCTTCTTTGTTATTAGGCATTCTCTTTTAAGGTTTTTAACTTTGTAGAAATCAAAATAATGTATCAATATGTTGAGAACAGAAATACAAAGCGAGGTTTATAGTTGGTTATTCGAGAAATTATTAACCACCGGACTATCCGAAAAAGCGGTACACTCCATAAACTCTGTTTTGTTACTAATTGCTTTAGGTGCAATACTGTATGTCGTTGATTTTTTACTTCGTAAAATCTTTTTACTTTTTATTCTGAGAGCCGTCAGAAAATCTAAAACAAAATTCGACGATTACTTGGTCAGGCACAAGGTAATCAAATACTTTATGCATATCGTAACCATTGTGATAGCCAAACAATTTTTACCGCTCATATTTGTAGGCTTCCCAAAATGGATTAATGCAACCATGAAGTTGACAGATGTTATTTTGATAATAACAATCGCATTGTTAGCAAACGGATTCATCAAATCTGTTCGAGATTGGTTCAAAACTAAAAAAGCTTTCGAAGACAAACCGGTTGACAGTTATGCTCAGGTAGTGAGTATATTTGTGTTTTTTGTCTGTGGAATCTTAATTTTTTCGTCGCTCACCGGCAAATCTCCAATTACCTTTTTGGTTTCGCTCGGTGCGGCTTCGGCAATTTTGATGCTGGTTTTTAAAGATACGATTTTAGGATTTGTAGCCAGTATTCAGGTTTCTGCAAATGATATGGTAAGGGTAGGAGACTGGGTCGAAATGCCTAAATATAATGCAGACGGAGACGTACTTTCGATTAACCTAAATACGGTTAAGGTTCAGAATTGGGACAAAACTATTACTACCGTGCCTACATACGCCTTTATCACCGATTCGTTCAAAAACTGGAGAGGAATGACCAATTCAGGAGGAAGACGAATCAAAAGAGCTATTCATTTCAAAATGAGTAGCTTTAAATTTTGTGATGAACAAATGCTCGAAAGATTTAAAAAATACCGTCTTATCAAGGATTACATACTCGAAAAAGAAGAAGAAGTTGCCAAGCATAATGCAGGGTTAGGTGATGCAGGAATGACTGCCGTAAATATCAGACGATTGACAAATATTGGCGTTTTTAGAATTTATACAGACAGGTATTTAAGACAAAACCCGGAAATCAACCAAAAGATGACCATTATGGTTCGTCAGTTGCAACCTACTTCTAAAGGGCTTCCTTTGGAGATTTATTGTTTTTCGGCTGATGTACGTTGGGTTTTTTATGAAAAAACACAATCCGATATTTTTGATCACTTATTGACTGTTGCCAAAGAATTCGGATTAGAAATATTCGAAGAGCCGTCCGGTTCTGATTTTTCTAAACTTGCTGGTCATGAGCATTAAGTAATTCAAATCTTTATAAAAACGAGACTGAACAACTCATGGTTTCGGCTTGTGGCTAATACCTAAAAAGACTACCTTTGTGTTTTATTTGAAATTATGTTAAAAAACGATTTATTTTTGAGAGCCTTAAAGGGCGAAACGGTCGAGAGACCTCCGGTGTGGATGATGCGTCAGGCAGGAAGATATCTTCCGGAATTCAGAGCGATACGCGATAAATATGACTTTTTTACTAGATGTAGAATCCCTGAATTAGCTTCGGAAATCACCGTGCAACCTATCAGAATCGTAAAGCCCGATGCAGCTATTTTGTTTTCGGATATTTTGGTTGTTCCGCAAGCTATGGGAATTGAAGTGGAAATGAAAGAAAATGTAGGACCGTGGCTTCCGAACCCTATCCGAACAGCTCAAGATGTAGAAAAAGTAATCGTTCCGAATATTGACGAAACTTTAGGCTATGTTATGGACGCTATCAAGATGACTAAAGAAATGCTCGATAACGAGGTTCCGCTCATTGGTTTTGCAGGTTCGCCTTGGACAATCCTTTGTTATGCAGTAGAAGGAAAAGGCTCAAAAAGCTTTGATACAGCCAAAGGATTTTGTTTTTCTCAACCCGAAGCAGCTCATGTTTTATTGCAGAAAATTACCGATACCACTATCGCATACCTAAAGAAAAAAGTAGAATCAGGATGTAATGCCATTCAGATTTTTGACAGTTGGGGAGGAATGCTTTCTCCTGTGGATTACCAAGAGTTTTCTTGGAAATATATCAATCAAATCGTAGAAGAAATATCAAAAATTGCACCGACCATTGTTTTCGGAAAAGGATGTTGGTTTGCTTTGGGTGAGATGGCTCAAAGTAAAGCTTCTGCTCTTGGAGTAGATTGGACATGTTCGGCTAAAAATGCAAGATATCTTTCAGGAGGAAACATAACCTTACAAGGAAACTTCGACCCATCGAGATTGCTTTCTCCGATTCCGACCATCAAAAAAATGGTGCACCAAATGATAGACGAATTCGGAAAAGATAAATACATCGTAAACCTTGGTCACGGAATTTTACCAAATATTCCGGTTGATCACGCCAAAGCATTTGTGGAGGCTGTAAAAGAATATAATAAGTAATCCTGAATCTATAATTTTATTGATTAAACCAATATGAAAGGAGTTCTTTTAGTAAATCTGGGTTCACCAGAGAGCCCGACAGCCAAAGATGTAAAACCGTATTTAGACGAGTTTTTAATGGATAAATATGTGATTGATGCACCTTATTTGCTGAGAGCTTTTTTGGTTCGTGGGATTATCATCGGTCTGAGAAATAGATCCGAAAAATCAGCAGAAGCCTATCAACAAATTTGGTGGGATGAAGGTTCTCCGCTTATTGTTTTGTCTGAAAGATTACAAAAAAAAGTACAAGCCAAAACTGATATTCCGATTGCTTTGGCTATGCGCTACGGAAAGCCAAGTATCAAAACCGGACTAAAAGAATTGCATGACAAAGGAGTTAGTGATGTGCTTGTTTTGCCTTTGTATCCACAATATGCTATGGCAACAACTCTGACCATCACAGAACTGGCTGATAACATTCAGAAAGAGCATTTTAAGGGAATGAAACTTACACATTTTCCAGCTTTTTATAACAGGAAAGAATATGTTGTTGCTCAGGCAGAGTCTATTAAAAAACATTTAGGCGATTTTGAATATGAAAAAATTGTTTTTTCGTATCACGGAATTCCGGAAAGACATATTCGAAAGACAACCCAAAAAGGGACGCATAAAAAATTTGAGAAGGATGTATATTGCTGTGAGCCCAATACACCAAACTCAGAGTTTTGTTACCGAACTCACTGCTTTGAAACCACAAGACAAGTAATTGAGTATTTAGGAATTCCTAAAGAAAAGGTAATGAATACTTTTCAGTCGAGATTGTCAGGAGATAAATGGCTCGACCCTTACACAGACGTAGAAATCGATAATTTAGCTAAAAACGGGACTAAAAAAATTGCAGTCGTAACTCCAGCTTTTGTTTCGGATTGCTTGGAAACCCTCGAAGAAATCGGCATACGAGCTAAAGAAGATTTTATTAAAAACGGAGGCGAAGACCTTTTGGCTATACCTTGTATGAATGAAGATGAGCTTTGGGTAAATGCAATTCATTCTTGGATTGAAGAGTGGAAAAAATAATTCGTAAATTCGCAAAATATAAATTACAAACAAAAAATACTATAAAATGGCAACTGTTTCAAACCAATTCGGAATACAACAAGCCTTAGAACAACTAGGCATTAAAGAACTAAATTTCGGGACTTCGACAGGATTAGAAAGTTTCGCAAACGGAAAAATTATCGAATCGTACTCTCCGGTTGACGGAAAACTAATAGCAAAAGTACAAGCTTCGACTTCAGAAGATTACGAAAAAGCAATGCAAAAAGCGACCGAAGCTTTTAAATCATGGAGAATGGTTCCAGCTCCCAAAAGAGGAGAAATCGTAAGACAAATGGGGGAGGAACTTCGCAAAAACAAAGAAGCATTAGGAAAATTAGTTTCTTACGAAATGGGGAAATCATTTCAGGAAGGATTGGGAGAAGTACAAGAAATGATTGATATCTGTGACTTTGCAGTAGGATTGTCAAGACAACTATATGGTCTGACCATGCATTCAGAAAGACCTCTACACAGAATGTATGAACAATGGCATCCACTAGGAGTAGTCGGAATTATCTCTGCTTTTAATTTTCCGGTAGCGGTATGGAGCTGGAACTCTATGCTTGCTTGGGTATGTGGTGATGTTTGTATCTGGAAACCAAGTTCAAAAACACCACTTTGTGCGGTTGCTTGCCAAAATATCATTCAAAAAGTATTAAAAGAGAACAACATTCAAGAAGGTGTGAGTTGTTTGGTCGTAGGGAACGAGTGCGGAGATTTAATCAATAACGATTCTAGAATTCCGCTAGTATCTTTTACGGGATCTACCAGAATTGGTCGTCACGTAGGTAAAACAGTAGCAGAACGTTTCGGGAAAACTATTTTGGAATTGGGAGGAAACAATGCCATCATTGTTTCTGAAAATGCGGATATCAATATGGTGCTAGTGGGAGCAGTATTCGGAGCAGTAGGAACTGCCGGACAAAGATGTACCTCGACCCGAAGACTTATTATTCACGAAAGTATTTATGATAAAACGATTTCAGTACTACAAAATGCATACGGACAGTTAAAAATCGGAAATCCACTGGATGCAAACAATCACGTAGGACCACTTATTGACAAGGCTGCTGTTAAAGACTATTTAGATGCTATCGAAAAGGCTAAAGCCGAAGGCGGAAAAATTATTGTTGAGGGAGGCGTGCTAGAAGGCGAAGGATACGAAAGCGGATGTTATGTAAAACCTTGTATTATTGAAGCCAAAAACGAATTCGAAATCGTTCAGCACGAAACTTTTGCTCCGGTATTGTACGTAA
>CAZOQH010000033.1:0-17544 GCA_964581855.1 uncultured Flavobacterium sp. | reverse complement strand
ATTTTTTTTAAATGAAATCAATTTTAATCAAAGGATCAAAAAGAGAAAGCGTGGGCAAATCGGCAACGAAAGCCTTACGTAATGCTGGAATGGTTCCTTGCGTGTTATACGGAGGAGGCGAGCCAGTGCATTTTTCAGCAGAAGAAAAAGCATTCAGAAACTTAGTTTACACTCCGAATGCACACACTGTTGAAATTGATTTAGGGAAAGAAAAGCGCAACGCAATTCTTCAGGACATTCAATTCCATCCTATAAGCGATAGAATTCTACACATTGACTTTTATGAGTTAAATGACGAGAAAGAAGTAACTATTGAAATTCCTGTACAAGTGGTAGGAAAATCTAAAGGTGTTATGGCCGGAGGTGTTTTACGTCTTAACCAACGTAAGTTAAAAGTAAAAGCACTACCTAAAAACCTTCCTGACTTCATTGAGGCTGATATTACAGACCTTGAAATGGGTAATAAACTATATGTTACGAAGCTTGCTTCAGACAAATACACGCTTATGCACCCTGACAACACAGTTGTAGCTCAAGTAAGAATTTCACGTGCTGCAATGAAAGCTGCTCAAGAAGCTGCAAAAGCAGAAAAAGGAAAGAAAAAATAATATTTTTCAAACTTTATACAAAAACGTCCGAAATAATTTCGGGCGTTTTTTTATTTCTAAAAACAAAAAAAGTGGCCTTATTAAGAACCACTTTGTTTAAATAAAAAAATAAACCGCTTCTGAATCCAGAAGCGGTTTATTTTGTTGGCCCACTAGGACTCGAACCTAGAACGACTGAACCAAAATCAGCTGTGTTACCATTACACCATGGGCCATTACCTGCTCAATTGCGGGTGCAAATATAAAACAAATTTTATCATTTACAAACAATTTGAAATAATTTATTTCGTTTATTCGATGTTCTATCCATTATCAAAAAACAAATCCCCAAACCAGGTACAAGTAGATGACCAACAAAAAAACACTATATACTATTTTGATAAAAGTTCCGGCAAGAAACCCTATAAACGAACCCAAAGCAGCTTTTAAGGCTCTTCTTGCATCATTCGAATCATACAGTAACTCTCCGATTAAAGCTCCTAAAAACGGTCCTAAAACAAATCCTCCAGGTATAGGTGCAAAAATACCGACTATTAGACCAATATTGGTTCCCCAAACCCCATACTTGCTGCCTCCAAACCGCTTTGTCCCTTGCGCTGGAATTACATAATCAAGAATAGAGATAACAATCATTATTGCGAAGAGCAACCATAAAAACCAACTTTCCAATTCGATCCCTTCTACAAAATACAAGCATAATAATCCAACCCAACTCAACGGAGGCCCTGGAATAACAGGAAGAAAACTCCCTAGTAACCCAACTACTATTAACAATAAAGATATAATCAATAAAAAATATTCCATACCTACGAAAATAAAGTATTTTTCATATCATATTCTTAAAAACAACAAAATATTTAATATTTCGATTAACTTTGCCTTTCTCAAGCAGTGAAAAATGAAGTTAAGAGCAGACAACCTTATCAAAACATATAAAAAGAGAACCGTTGTAAAAGGCGTTTCGGTTGAAGTCAGTCAAGGAGAGATTGTTGGACTCCTCGGGCCGAACGGAGCAGGAAAAACCACTTCATTCTATATGATTGTAGGGTTTGTAAAGCCGAATGGAGGAAACATTTATCTAGACGACACTAACATCACCGATTTCCCGATGTATAAACGTGCTCAGCACGGTATCGGATACTTGGCTCAAGAGGCTTCAGTATTTAGAAAACTTTCTATTGAAGATAATATTTTAAGTGTGCTTCAACTCACAAAACTTACAAAAAAAGAACAACAGTACAAACTAGACTCTCTTATTGATGAATTTAGTTTAGGACATATCCGAAAGAATCGTGGAGATTTACTTTCGGGAGGAGAAAGAAGGCGTACTGAAATCGCACGAGCTTTAGCTACTGACCCTAAGTTTATTTTGCTAGACGAACCCTTTGCCGGTGTTGACCCTGTTGCTGTAGAAGATATTCAGAGAATCGTTGCTCAACTCAAAAACAAAAATATAGGAATACTAATTACTGATCACAACGTTCAAGAAACGCTTGCCATTACAGACAAAACATATTTAATGTTTGAAGGAGCTATTTTAAAAGCCGGAGTTCCTGAGGAACTTGTACAAGATGAGATGGTACGTAAGGTGTATTTAGGACAGAATTTTGAGCTACGGAAAAAGAAGTTGGAGTTTTAATAACAATAAACCTATCATAAATAAATAGCCCGCTTTAATAAAGCGGGCTATTTATTTATATTCTAAGTTAGTTTATTTTCCTTCTGCTTCTTGTTCAGCTTGTTGAATCATGGTTTCGTTAGCTGTAATAGCAAATTCCACTCTTCTGTTTTTACTTCTCCCTTCTACAGTTGAATTATCTGCAATTGGGTCAGCAATTCCCATCCCAGTAGTTTGGAATCTTGAAGCTTTAAGTCCTTTGCTTACTAAATAAGCCTTTACTGAGGCTGCTCTTTGTTCAGACAGCTTAAGGTTGAAATCTGCAGGTCCTGTACTATCGGTATATCCATAAATTTTGATATCGGTTTCTGCATATTCTGTAAATACAGGAATAAGTTTATCCAAGTTAGCTTTGGCTTTAGCCGTAAGAGTAGATTTACTGGTATCAAAATTAACCGAATTTTCTCCTAACACCAATTGAATTCCCTCTCCTACTCTTTCTACATCAGCACCAGGCAATGCCTCTTCTATTTGTTGTGCCTGTTTATCCATTTTATTACCTATTACACCTCCTGCAACTCCTCCGACAACTCCTCCGATTACAGCTCCCATTGCAGTATTACCTCCTTTTCCGAGATTATTTCCTAAAACACCTCCTATCACAGCTCCTGCTGTGGTTCCGACTACAACTCCTTTGGAAGTATTACTAGTGTTTTTCACAGTTTCACAACCCGAAAACAATACAGCAACTCCTAAAGTAATTGCTACTGAATACGCTTTTAAATTTCTCATATTATTGCTTATTAAATTGATATATTACCTCAGTATTTTTTCCGCCTACATTAATATTGTCTACTAACTGGAATGAGTTTTCACTTTGATTTCTAACTTTTAAGAAATATCCTTGTGTTACGTTTTTTGCCTTATCACCTTCTGTAATTTTTAAAGTAAAATCACCAGTTTTAGTAATTGTCCATACAATTGGGCTACTAAAAGCCGGACAGCCAGACTTTGTTAGCTCCATAGTACCTTTGTTGCTTCCTGGATAGAACTTCCAAGCACTTCCTTCAAAGCACTTTGCATCAGCAACATTAAACGAATTAACTTTGATTACATCAGAACCTGCATAGCTCACGCTACTAATGGTCCAATCTCCTTTTAATCCAACCTGAGAATTTCTGTCTACAGTTGACTTACACGAAACCAACACCGCTACAGACGCACATAAGAATAATAACTTTTTCATATTACAATATTTTTTTACAAAATTAACACAATTCTTATACCAAAGGAATATTAAAGCTAATATTTTCCTTCAAACACGTATTCTGCTTTACCGACCAAGAATACTCTTTCGTATGAATTTGCTTTAGAAAAGGATACTTTTAGCTCACCACCCATCACTTTTATACAAACTTCAGTAGAATTTGTCTTTTTAGAGGCATGCATTGCAATAGCAACCGCTGTTGCTCCCGTTCCACACGAAAATGTTTCATCTTCTACACCTCTCTCATAAGTTCGAATAGCAAAGGTATCTTTTGCTAGTTGTTGTACAAAGTTAACATTAGTTCCTTGCTTTGCATACAAATCACTATATCTTATTTTTGCTCCTTGGGTCTTTACATCAAGGCTTTGTAGTTCTTCGACCAAAACTATATGGTGCGGAGAACCCGTATCTAAAAACAAGTATTCATCAGTTATTTTCACTTGCTTTACATCTTTCATTTGTAAAGAAATCAAATCCTCTTTAATTGTAGCAAAATGTAATCCGTCTGTAGCAATAAATGTAGCTTTGTCTTTAATTATCCCTAGTTTTTGAGCAAAAGCCACTATGCATCTTCCCCCGTTACCACACATGGAGCTTTCATTTCCGTCAGAATTATAATAAACCATTCTAAAGTCTGTACTAGGATTGTTTTCTAGGAGTATTAATCCGTCGGCTCCAATTCCAAATCTTCTATCGCAAATTTTTGCTATCAATTCGCTATCGTTTTTCGGAAAAAAATTCGTACGATTATCAATCATTACAAAATCATTTCCTGTACCTTGATATTTATAAAACTTCATCTTAATGTTTTTATCGTTTTTTAAAAAGCACTGACAGTGTATTGAAATCTGATAGCGTACTTTTACTTTTTCTCTTATTTTGTCCCTAATTCTATTACTTCTAAATTTTTGATTTGATCTTTATCGATTTCGAATCGCAACATTGTTCTTACTTGATGCATACCGTATATTCCTGCTGCTCCGGGATTTAGATGTAATAAATTAAAGTCCTTATCATACATCACTTTTAAAATATGCGAATGTCCGCAAATAAAAAGTTTAGGTGTTTTATTTTTAAGTTCCTCCAAAACCCTTGAGTTATATTTTTTGGGATATCCTCCAATATGTGTAATATACACCTCAACATCTTCACATCTAAATCGATTATCTAACGGAAACTCCATTCGTGCCTTTGCATCATCAATATTACCATAAACTGCACGCAATGGTTTCATCTTTTTCAGGGTATCGGTTACTTTTAAATCTCCAATATCTCCAGCGTGCCAAACCTCATCTGCCTGATTCACATATTTCAAAATTTTCTCATCAATATAGCTATGGGTATCTGACAGTAATAAAATTTTCTTCAAAGCAAACCTCTTTATATTTTTTTGTAAAATTACTGATTCTTTTAATAACAATCATTCGGAACTTGGAACTCGGCACAAAAAAACACTCCGAAGAGTGTTTTGTGTTTAATCAAATTTATTCTTAAAGTAATATTTGCTGTCTAATTCTTCATCAAACTCATCAACCATAGGTTTTGGCTTGGGTTTTTTGGATTGAGTTTTCTTTTTCCAAAGCTCAAAGTTATCAGTTGAAAGTGTTTTTTTCATTAGTTCGGTAAGCTCCTTCTCACCTAGTCCAAACTCATTTTTTACGGCTTCAAAAGGTCTTTTTTCCTCTTGAGCGATAGCGACAATTCTATCAATAGCTTCCTTGTCAAATTCCGAAAGTTTACGCTTTTTCATCAGACGAAAATTAAATCAAAATATTTTTTTAGAGTTAATAATTTTTGTCAATATTAGTAAAAATTCTAATTGGTTCAAATACCGGAAATTATTTTTTTGAAAAGTTAATATTCATTACTACGATTGCTGTTAAAATCAATATAATTCCAATCCATTGAACAAGAGTTACACTTTCGTTAAGCAAAAAATAAGCCATCAACACTGAAACCGGAAGCTCTAAAGAAGACACAATACTTCCGAGCCCTAGTCCTGCTTTAGGAAAACCTGCGTTCAATAAAAGTGGAGGAATTATAGTTCCGAATAACGAAAGTATTAGTCCCCATTTTAGGAAGATAGAAAAATTAAAATTCCCGTCATAGCTGTATATCACAAAACAAATGATTATTACAAAGCCCGACAATAGCATTATTAGGCTTTTTTTGTAAGGAGGCAAATAGGTGGCTACTCGGTTAGAAGCATACATAGTTGTAGTAAACGAGGCTGCTGCCATTAATCCCCAAAAAATTCCTATCCAATCTAATTTTACATCAGACCCGATTAAATTGGTGGCCAACAATGTTCCAAACAAAACAATAATAACCGAAATAATCTTACGAAGAGAAGGGATTTTTTTGGATAAAAAAGACTCAAGCAAGACACTCATCCACACGGTTTGCATAAGCAAAACGATGGCTACCGAAACATTGATATAAACTACAGACAAATAATAGAAAAGACTTGTAAATCCGAGGGATGTCCCTACTAAAAGTAGTTTTGGCAAATCTTTTTTTTGAATATTCGGTGTTTCTATTTTTCGTATTTTGGTTTGGAACAAAGTAATCAATAACATTCCTAATACACCTAAAGAAAGTTGAGCAAAAGTAACTTCATCAGTTGTATAGCCTTCGTTGTAAGCTAATTTTACAAAAGTAGCTAGCATTCCGTAACTCGAGGCTCCTAAACCAACTAATACAACTCCTTTTAATATATTTCTTCTTTCCATTTTTTAGAATTTAAAAAGCCGACAAAGATAAGGATTTCAATGTTATTAAGGAGCATCGGTCAAATGGATTGTTTTTTAGTACATTTGTATAAAAATCGATTATGTTACGCTCAAAAGGCTTTAAAAGAACTTTTACCCACAACCTAATGTTGGCTATATTCTTTGCTTTTGTAGCCGGAATCGTAAATGTATTTGGTTTAATTCAATTAGGGACCTTTACTACCAATATTACAGGCCATGTCGGAGAATTTGCCCTTTCGTTAGAACTCCTGAAGTGGACCGCAGTCTACCAAATTACTTTATGGATTGCTTCTTTCGGGTTAGGCTCGTTTACATCCTCTATAATTGTAAACTACTTTGAATACAAAAAACCCAAATTATCGTATTCTTTGCCCATCATCATAGAAATTGGGTTCCTTTTTTGGTGTTTTTATATAAGCGAACTGCCAAACCAAGAGCATAAACAAACACTGATTCTTTTATTTGCAATGGGAGTTCAAAACGGAATCGTGTCGGTAGTAAGCGGTAAAGTAGTACGAACAACTCATCTAACTGGGATGGTAACCGATGTAGGAATCGGATTAGGCAGGCTTTTACTGAGAAAAGGAAATCTCGTTTTTTTAAAACGCTCCTTAATCATCTATTTTTCTGTTATTACCATGTTTATTTTAGGAGGATTTTTAAGCGCTCTACTTACCCCAAAAATTCAAGAACAAGTACTTTTGATTCCAATATTCCTCTTGATTTCAATTATATTTTATGATTTAAAAACCATTTCTACAGGTCTAAAAAAGATGAAGGAATTAAAAGAAAAGTTTCATTTGTAATTTTTAATTATCTCTCACCACTTTATAAATAACATGAGGTAATTTTTTGTAACTTTAGCCTGTTTATAAACACTTCATTATGAAAGTCTTATTGTTTTTATTATTTCCGATTCTGGTTTGGAGTCAGGATAAGCCTCAGAAAGCAAACTCTGTTTTTAAGGATTTTACCATACAAACTGAGGACAATTTGTTTTCGTATAAACAAGATTTGAATATTCTTAACACAAACATTTCAGATCAAGACTTGCAGCTAAACAAGCAACTTTATTATCAAAAAGCAAATTATAATGCGTTTGATTACAGATTTGAGCAAAAGCCTTTACACAACGGCTTTATCCTTTATAACCATTATGAATATCAAGTGATGGGAGGCTCTCAAGGTGTTTTTTACACCAACCTGATTGGTGGTTTAATCGAAAATATTTTTGGAGAACTCACCTTTAAGCTCTAAACCAAAGAATATGCTTCTTCGACTTCTTGAAACAGCCTAAACAGTTGTTCGGCACTATCCTCAGTAACCATTCGTTGTCTGTATTGTTTGAAATCCGGAATTCCTTTGAAGTAATTGGCATAATGTCTTCTCATTTCTACAATTCCCACTCGTTCTCCTTTCCATTCCATAGACCAAGTTAGGTGATTTCGAGCTGCTTCTACTCTATCAGAAATAGTTGGGTCTGCTAGTTTTTCCCCGGTTTTGAAATAGTGTTTTATTTCGTTAAAAATCCATGGATATCCAATAGCGGCTCGTCCGATCATCATACCGTCAAGTCCGAATCTGTTTTTGTATTCCAGTGCTTTTTCGGGACTATCAATATCTCCGTTGCCAAAAATAGGCATGGATATTCTTGGGTTGTTTTTGATTCGTTCGATATGAGTCCAATCAGAATGTCCTTTGTACATTTGAGCTCTTGTTCGCGCATGAATTGTCAGAGCCTGAACTCCAACGTCTTGCAATCGCTCGGCTACTTCATCAATATTTATAGACGAATCATCCCATCCTAAACGAGTTTTCACGGTAACCGGAAGGTGTGTGCTCTTTATCACTGCTTTAGTCAAACGTATCATTAGATCCACATCTTTAAGCACTCCTGCTCCCGCACCTTTACAAACTACTTTTTTAACCGGACACCCAAAATTAATATCTACCAAATCAGGCTGAACCGTTTCAACGATTTTGGCTGACATAGCCATTGCTTCTTCATCTCCACCAAAAATTTGAATCCCGACCGGACGTTCGTAATCAAAAATATCTAATTTCTGACGACTTTTTATTGCATCGCGAATCAATCCTTCGGAAGAAATAAATTCGGAATACATCAAGTCAGCTCCATGCATTTTACACAATCTTCTAAATGGAGGATCACTTACGTCTTCCATCGGAGCAAGTAAAAGCGGATGTTCAGGCAATATGATATTTCCTATTTTGGGCATTTCTAATTTTTTTGCAAAGGTAGGAATAAATCAGTTATATCTGATGTTCTTCGGTTTTGTCTTGTTTTAAAAAAGCCGTTTTGCAATTACAAAACGGCTTTTTGGTTTTATTTAAAATAGGACAACTCGTGGTTATCTTCAATTTTTAAGAGTGTTTCGTAAATCAATTTAATTACGTTTTCTACATCGTCTCGGTGCACCATCTCTACAGTAGTATGCATATAACGAAGTGGTAGCGAAATCAAAGCAGAAGCTACTCCTCCGTTACTGTAGGCAAAAGCATCGGTATCTGTGCCGGTTACTCTTGATGAGGCTAAACGTTGAAACGGAATTTTCTTTTCTTCTGCTGTGCTTAGAATGAGTTCTCTCAAATTATTCTGAACAGCCGGTGCATAAGTAATCACAGGTCCTTTTCCTATTTGAGTATCTCCTTCAATTTTTTTATCAATCATCGGAGTGGTGGAGTCATGACATACATCGGTTACTATAGCCAAATTAGGTTTAATAGTTTTTGTAATCATCTCGGCACCTCTGAGCCCTACTTCTTCTTGAACGGAATTAGTAATATACAATCCGAAAGGTAATTTCTTTTTATTTTCTTTTAATAATCGAGCCACTTCGGCTATCATAAAACCTCCCATACGATTATCTAAAGCTCGACAAACAAATTTGTTTTCGTTCAAAACAATAAAATCATCAGGATAAGTAATCACACAACCTACATGAACACCTAGCTTTTCAACCTCTTCTTTAGACGAACAGCCTAAATCGATAAAGATATTTTCAATTTTAGGAGTTTCTTCTTTACCTCTGTTTCGGGTATGGATAGCAGGCCAACCAAAAACACCTTTTACGATTCCGTTTTTAGTATGAATATTCACTCTTTTTGAAGGAGCAATCTGATGGTCTGAGCCTCCGTTACGGATAACGTAAATTAATCCTTCGTTAGTAATATAATTGACATACCACGAGATTTCGTCAGAGTGTCCTTCGATAACTACTTTGTATTTAGCATCAGGGTTAATCACTCCTACTGCTGTTCCGTAAGTATCTGTAATAAATTCGTCTACATATGGTTTAAGATAATCCATCCATATTTTCTGCCCTTCTGACTCGTAACCAGTTGGTGAAGCGTTGTTTAAGTATTTTTCTAAAAATTCTAAAGATGATTTTTTAAGAATTGACTTTGGCATAGTTATAGTGTTTATTTAAATTTTCACTAAAATAGAAATTGTTTTCGAGAGTTATAGTAATTTTGAGAAAATATTAATACCAACATGAAAGAGTTTTGGCTTATCGTTTTATTTTTATTTTCTGTTTTAGAGTTAAAGGGACAACCACCTGTTGATAACGATTCTACTGATTCTATTTTTAAAGAAATTTTTCTGGAAGACATTTATATCACCAATACCCCATTATCTCCGGAAGAGATAGAAGCACGAAAAAAGTTTTTGATTTTAAAAAGAAGAGTTTACAGAACATATCCTTATGCTAGAATAGCTTCTGAACGGCTAGAAATGCTAAACCAGAGTTTATCACGACTAAAAACAAGAAAAGAGAAGAAAAGATTCTTGAAGATTACCGAAGAGTATATGGAAAACGAATTTGAGGCGAGATTAAAAAACCTTTCTAGAAAAGATGGACAAATTTTGGTAAAACTCATCCACCGACAAACAGGCCAAACAACCTATGATTTGGTTAAAAACTTAAAAAGTGGATGGAATGCGTATTGGTACGGAAAGGCAGCAAAACTTTATGATATTGACATAAAAGTTACTTATCAACCATATACCGTTCAAGAAGATTTTTGGATTGAAGATATTCTTCTTGAAGCTTTTGAAAATAGAACACTCATCGAACAGCCACCCAAACAGAAAATTGATTATCTCAAACTTAAAAATATATGGAAGGATACAGTCAGTAGGCAATAAGCTAGAAAAGACTGTATTTTCGCTTACGTTTGCTTTTGTTGCGAGAGTTTTTGAGCAATTTCTGTACAAACTTCATCTAACATTCTAAAAACATTTTCAAATCCATCTTCCATTCCGTAATACGGATCCGGAACGTCTAGATTTTCATCTTCAAAAAGTTCGTTCATAATCATTTTGACTTTATCCTTTGCTTTTGGATGAGGGGCTAAGGCAATTACATTTTGGTAATTACTACTATCCATTACATAAATATAATCGAATTTGTCAAAATCTTGTGTAGTAAACTGTCGGGCTCTTTGTGTCGAGATGTCGATTCCGTATTTTTTAGCTATCTGAATAGAGCGTTTATCAGGTTGTTCTCCCGCATGCCAAGCACCTGTCCCTGCCGAATCTACTAAAAACTCAGAACGATTCAGTTTAGATTGTAAAATACCTTCGGCTAAAGGGCTTCTACAAATATTACCCAAACAGACCATTAGTATTTTTGTTTTCATTAAGTAGAAAGCTTTTTGTTGATATCTTCAACATATTTTTTGAATTGCTTATCGGTCTCGACCAAATTATCAACGGTCTTACAAGCATGGAGAACAGTAGCGTGATCTCTATCTCCGATTTGAGAACCAATATTTTGCAACGAAGACTTCGTATATTTTTTGGCAAAAAACATAGCCAATTGACGTGCCTGAACGATGTGTCGCTTTCTAGTTTTAGATTGTAAGGTTTCGATATCCAACTGAAAATAATCTGAAACTACCTTTTGGATATAATCAATAGAGACCTCTCTTTTTACGTTTTTTACAAACTTTTCAACGACTTGTTTAGCAAGCTCTATCGTAACTTCTTTTTTGTTAAAAGAAGATTGAGCAATAAGCGATATGATAGCTCCTTCGAGTTCTCTTACGTTAGATTTTATATTTTGTGCAACGTATTCTACGATTTCGTCAGGCATTTCCACTCCATCTCGATACAAAATGTTTTTCAAAATCGAGAAACGGGTTTCATAATCGGGTTGTTGCAATTCTGCTGACAATCCCCATTTAAAGCGTGAAAGCAAGCGTTGCTCGATATCCTGCATATCTACAGGAGCTTTGTCTGAAGTAAGAATTACTTGTTTTCCGTTTTGGTGTAAGTGGTTAAAAATATGAAAAAACACGTCTTGTGTTCCTGCTTTTCCGGACAAAAACTGTACATCATCAATAATCAACACATCAATAAGTTGATAAAAATGAATAAAGTCATTTCTCGTATTTCTTCTTACCGAATCTACAAATTGCTGTGTAAAAACCTCAGCAGAAATATAAAGAACAGTTTTCTCTGGATATTTTTCTTTAATTTCTACTCCAATCGCATGAGCTAAGTGTGTCTTTCCTAACCCTACCCCACCAAAGATTAAAAGCGGATTAAACGAGGTTCCTCCTGGTTTATTAGCAACAGCCATTCCTGCAGAACGAGCCAAACGATTAGAATCTCCTTCTAAAAAACTCTCAAAATTATAATTCGAATTCAATTGAGATTCTATTTTTATATTTCTGATTCCCGGAATTACAAATGGATTTTTGAGTTCAGGAGCTTTGTTTTGTATCGGAAAATCGACTTCTTGTGGTTTAACGGAAGTTCTATCTGAACCTGGCAATTGCTCTGTAAAAGGTTGCTTTTTACCAGTAGCACTTTCCATATTTATTTTATAAAGTAATTTAGCACCTTCTCCAAGCTCTTTAGTAAGAGAGAGCTTAAGCAATTTAACATAATGCTCCTCTAGCCATTCGTAGAAAAACTTACTCGGAACCTGAATGTGAAGAATATTCCCGGAAAGTTCGATAGCTTTAATCGGCTCGAACCAAGTCTTGTAGGCTTGCTCCTGAATATTATCCTTTATGAAAGAGAGACAATTTTCCCATACCGATTGAGCAGTTTTGTTCATATTACTAATTAAGTTAACTTTGTTGGTGATTCAGAATTCATTCAAATTGAGGCACTAAACAGAAGTCTAGTTAGCCGAATTTGAGTTAGCAAATATGTAAATAAAAATCCTTAAAAAAAAATTTAAACCCTCTTGATTTATTAAAAATAATTATTATAGATAACACTATTTGATTAAAAACCAAATATAGGAATAAAATATGAAAAAACACCAATATCAAACTCGAGTTCGCTATGCCGAAACGGACCAAATGGGAGTAGTCTATCACGGAAATTACGCAGTTTTTTTTGAGATGGGACGTGTGGAATGGCTAAGAAACATAGGGGTTTCATACAAATGGATGGAAGAAAACGGAATTATGCTTCCGGTAGTTTCCCTTACAATGAATTACAAAAAACCTGCTCGGTATGACGACCTTCTCACCATTACCACCATCTTCAAAAATCAGGACTCTGTCAAGATTGAATTTGACTATGAGATTCACAACGAAAAAGGAGAGTTATTAACAACCGGCTATTCTATGCTCGTATTTGTGAACATGAAAACAGGTCGCCCCACTCCTCCTCCTGACTATCTAACCGACAAGCTTGAAAAGTTAAAAACCGAATAAAAAACAAAAAATCTCGTAGTTTAAACTGCGAGATTTTAAGTTACATCATAAAATGGGTTGAGCCTACTCTTCTAAGATATTGTTTTTAGAGTAATTTCTCCATTTTTCAATCACTTGTTGCATATCGTTCGGGATTTCTGTCTCAAATCGCATAAACTCCTTGCTTACAGGATGCTCGAAACCAAGCGTTCTGGCGTGAAGCGCTTGTCGGGGTAAAATTTTAAAGCAATTTTCAACAAATTGTTTATACTTAGTAAAGGTCGTTCCTTTTAAAATTTGATGCCCACCATATCGTTCGTCATTAAAAAGTGTATGTCCGATATGTTTCATACTACATCGTATTTGATGCGTACGCCCTGTTTCAAGCTTACACGAAACCAAGGTTACATAATTAAATCGCTCGAGAACCTTATAATGAGTTACCGCCCATTTCCCCATATTTTCATCTTCAAAAATCGCCATCTGCATACGGTCCTTAGGGTGACGACCTACATAACCTGTAATAGTTCCTTGATCCTGTTCTAAATTTCCCCACACAAGGGCTATATATTCTCTTTCAGAAGTTTTCTGTTCAAATTGTTTAGCTAAATAAAACAGCGCTTCCTCGGTTTTAGCTACAACCAACAAGCCTGTTGTATCTTTATCAATTCTATGTACAAGTCCAGGCCTATCACTCGAATTCAACGGCAAGTTATCAAAGTGATATGCAAGAGCGTTTACGAGTGTTCCAGAATAATTACCATGTCCGGGATGCACAACAAAATCAGCAGGTTTATTGACCACTAAAAGCACATCATCCTCATAAACAATATCTAAGGGAATGTTTTCTGGAATAATTTTATATTCATACTTAGGACGATCAAATACAACTCGAATTACGTCATCAGGCTTCACCTTATAATTGGACTTCACAGGAATATCATTCACCAAAATATTTCCGTTATCGGCTGCTTTCTGAATTTTGTTTCGAGTAGAGTTTTGAATTAAACCCATCAAATATTTATCAATGCGTAACAGAGATTGTCCAGCACTTACCTCAAAGCGATAGTGTTCAAAGATTTCATCCTCAAACTCCTGAGTTTCTTCGTTATTTATATTCATTTATTCTTCTGATTCAGAGGCTTCTCTATCTTGAAAAAAGCCTTTACCATCTCCTAAAACAAGGTCTATTTTTGAGGTTCTCATTACTTTATCACCTGCCTTCAGCACTTTACCTTTGTGCTGTAATTCCAACACCACGTCTTCTGCGAAATGGGGTTTATAGGTTACTCTTCCTTCTTCTAATCCTAGAGCAATCAATGTAGGTAATACTTGTCTATAAGTCAAACCTTTTAACTCAGGAATCTGAACCATCTCATACGTAGCCGCATTAAGTTTAATATAAATCTTTCTTCCGCTTTTTACTTTTGAGAAAGCGGTCGGATCCTGTTCGACAATAGAGTTTGGAGGGAATTCTTTATTAAAATTTAGAGTATCATTTATTTGATAAGCAAGACCTAAAGCCTCGAGTTTTTCTCGAGCTTGTACAAACGTGAGTTTGGTCAAATCGGGTACTTCGATTTCTTCTCCATGATTAGTTCTGACATCAAGCCATTTTATCAATCCAAAGCACAAAACTAACACAACAATCAAAGCAATAATTATTTGCCTTAAAAACACTCTACTTTTCAGAAATCCTACTAAACTCACTCTCGATTGGTTTTATGGTTTAAACTACAAATATAGAAAATAATTTAGTTTGGTTTTTGGTTAATTTCTGGTTTTAAATAATAAAGCCTCCAAAGTTTGGAGGCTTTATTATTTTGTTAATTTTACTTTTTATCCTCTCTTGGAGGTCTTGGCAGCAAAGCTTTTCGCGATACTTTAGGCTTTCTAGTTTTAGGATCAATTCCTAGGTATTTTACCTCCACGGCATCTCCAACATTTACAACATCGGTTACTTTTTCAACGCGTTTCCAGTCTAATTCTGATACGTGAAGCAAAGTCTCTTTACCAGGAACAAACTCTACAACTGCTCCAAAATCAAGCATTTTCACTACTTTCACTACATAGCTTTCACCTTCTACAGGTGCAAAAACGGTGTTTTGAATTGAAGCAATTGCCTTATCCATTCCTTCAGGAGATACTCCTAAAATTTCGATAATACCTAAATCGTCTTCTTCGTTAATTACGATAGTAGTACCTGTTTCTGCTTGTAAAGCCTGAATATTCTTACCTCCTGGTCCTATAACAGCTCCTATATAATCTTTAGCAATTGTCATCTTCAGAATCTTAGGTGCGTGAGGTTTTACTGTTTCTTTTGGAGTAGAAATCGTTTCGGTTAATTTATCTAAAATATGCAGACGTCCTTCTCTAGCTTGTTCTAAAGCCTGCTCCATAATATCATAACGAAGCCCATCAATTTTAATATCCATTTGACAAGCAGTAATACCGTCTTTTGTTCCGGTTACTTTAAAGTCCATATCACCTAAATGATCTTCATCTCCTAAGATATCCGAAAGCACAGCAAAACGATTGCCATCTGTAATAAGACCCATAGCAATTCCTGATACTGGCTTTTTAATCTGAACTCCAGCATCCATTAGAGCTAATGTTCCGGCACAAACTGTAGCCATAGATGATGAACCGTTAGATTCTAACACCTCAGATACAATTCTAATGGTATAAGGATTTTCTAGAGGAATCATATTTTTCAAAGCTCTCTGAGCTAAATTTCCATGTCCTACTTCTCTACGAGATGTTCCACGAAGCGGTCTTGCCTCTCCTGTCGAAAACGGAGGGAAGTTATAATGCAAATAGAATCTCTCTTCACCTTGCTCACTTGGCAAATCAATCACATTCGATTCTCTTGAAGTTCCTAGAGTAACTGTAGCTAAAGCTTGAGTCTCTCCTCTGGTAAAAATTGCCGAACCATGCGTAGAAGGCAAATAATCAATTTCACACCAGATAGGTCGAATTTCGTTGGTTTTACGACCATCTAGACGAATTCCTTTATCAAGAATTACATTCCTTACAGCTTCTTTTTGTACGTCATGAAAATACTTCATCACCAAGTCGCCATTTTCTTCTAATTCTTCTTCAGTAAAAAGAGCTTTAACCTCTTCTTCTAAAAGGCTGAATTTTTCACTTCTTTCGTGCTTTGCACTCGCCTCTGAAGCAATAGCAAAAGCCTTATCATAGGCAGCATTGTGTACTTTTAGTTTTATTTGCTCGTCATTTTTCTCAGGCTCGTACTCTCTATAAGTAAGACCTAGAGCAGCTCTCATTCTTTCTTGAGCTTCGATTTGGTCAATAATAGCTTCATGAGCAAACTTAATAGCCTCAATCATTTCTTTTTCAGAAATTTCATGCATTTCTCCTTCTACCATCGCTACAGAGTCCTTTGAAGCCCCAATCATCATATCGATATCTGATTCTTGTAGCTGAGCGTGAGTAGGATTAATAATCAACTGACCGTTTACACGACCTACTCTTACTTCTGAGATATAGTTATAAAACGGAATATCGGAAACAGCAAGTGCTGCCGAAGCTGCTAATCCTGCCAATGCATCAGGCATTACATTTTCGTCATAAGACATCAACTGAATCATCACCTGAACTTCACAATGATAATCATCTGGAAAAAGCGGACGAAGAACTCTATCCACAAGGCGCATAGTCAGCACTTCTTGATCACTCGGACGAGCTTCTCTCTTAAAAAAACCTCCAGGGAAGCGTCCTGCTGCTGCAAATTTCTCACGATAATCTACTGTTAATGGCAAAAAATCCACTCCAGGATTTGCTGTTTTGTTTGCTACAGCTGTAGCAAGTAACATACAATCTCCCATTCGTACAACTACCGAACCGTCGGCTTGTTTTGCAAGCTTCCCGGTTTCGATAGTTATTGTACGACCGTCTTGCAACTTGATAATTTCTTGGGTTACATTTGGAACCATAAAATCATTTTAAATTAAGTTAAACTTTAGGTTTGTTGTGTTGTTGTGTAGTTGTTGAAACCCAATGAAAAACCAAACTTTTTTTAAGCTCATCCGAAACTATTTTCGGAATATTTTTGTAAACAAAAAGGGGCACAAAGCCCCCTGTTGATTATTTTCTGATATTTAATTCTTTAATAATCTCACGATATCTGTTGATATCTTTATCTTTTAAATAATCTAAAAGACTTCTTCTTTTACCCACTAACTTCACAAGTGAACGTTCAGTATTAAAGTCTTTTCTATTTCTTTTTAGGTGTTCAGTAAGGTGATTGATTCGATAAGTGAATAACGCAATTTGTCCTTCTGCCGAACCCGTGTTTGTAGCAGATCCTCCGTGTTTAGTGAAGATTTCCGCTTTTGTTTCTTTAGTTAAATACATTCCAATATTATTTAAATAATTTTTATGTAAATCCAGGTCTATCCTGAATATGGGTGCAAATGTATGTTAATTTTTTGAATCTACAAACAAGAAATAAACTTATTTTTATTTTATATTTTATAAAAAATCCTTTCTGCCAGCAGAAAGGATTTTTTATAAAAACACGCATAACTTACTATTCTTCAGGCCCTCCGCTTACGATTAAGAACTCCGACCTTCTGTTTTTTGCATCTTGTTCTTCGG
>CAZOQH010000032.1:2565-18261 GCA_964581855.1 uncultured Flavobacterium sp. | reverse complement strand
ACTTTGTAGATTTGGTTTGGGTATTTGTATTTACATTCTTCTATTTGGTATAATTATTTTTAGTATAAAATTATGGCACAAGGTCACGCATCTAACACAAAAAGAATCTGGAACGTTTTCTGGATTTTATCAATCCTTACAATTATTGAGGTTGTCTTAGGAATTTTTAAGCCAGCTTCATTACATTATACATCTTTTTTAGGGACATCTCCTTTAAACTGGATATTCATTATTCTTACTATCATTAAAGCTTATTATATCGTATGGGCTTTCATGCATATGGAAGGCGAAAAAGCTTCTTTGCGATGGTCAATAGTAGGTACAGGAATGTTCTTGATAGTGTATATTATAGTTCTGTTTTTGCTGGAAGCTGTTTACGTACATGATGTTTTAACAGGACCAGGTTCGATTAGTAAGTGGATTTTTTAACACTATATTATATAAAGCAAAGGCAGTAGTAATACTGCCTTTTTTTGTACCTTTGTGCCAATGTGTTCATAGGTGAAATAAAAGCCTTTTGGACTTATCTTTTTAAAAATGAAAAAAAGTATTATTGTAATATTTCTATTTGTTCTTCCGATTGTAGCTTATCTCTTTTTTGCTTCGGGAGTTAATTCGTTTACTAAATTACCAACCATTACTCCAAGTGTCGATGAACTTCCCGAATGGGAGTCTTTGAGTGGAGAAAAAGTTAAACTCCAAGATAAAATAACGGTTCTCGGATTTATGGGAACTCAAATCTTAGAAAACAAAAGCAACTCTTTTAATCTTAATCAACTTATTTATAATAAAAACAAATCATTCTTAGACTTTCAGATTGTAATGGTAGTTCCTACAGAAGCAAAGGACCAAGTAGAACAATTAATTCACGAGTTCGAATGGGCAAAATTAGCTTCGTTCTCGGGTTGGAAGTTTGTTTTTGCATCGAAAGACGAAATCAAAGAATATTATCAAAAACTAGGTTTAGTAAATACATTAGACGAAAATGTAGGAACTCCTTTTGTGTATATATTAGATAAAGAAAGAAACTTAAGAGGCAGAAAAGGAATGAATAACAAAGGTAAAGAAGAATATAAAGAAGGATATTCAACGATTTCTCCTGCCGAACTCAAAAACGAAATGGAAGATGATTTTAAAGTAATCCTTTACGAATATAGAGCAGCTTATAAAAAGAATCAACCTAAAAGAGAAATTTAATCTTCAACTCATGAAAAATAAATCTTACATCGGAATTACGCTTGTACTACTTGTCTTCGGAATTTGGGCTGTTCCAAAAATTGTAGAAGGTTATAAAAACAATCAAGTAGTAGAAGGAGATCGATTAAATAAAGTTGTTAAAACCAAAGATAGCGGACTCAGAGTTATTGATAAAGTACCTTCATTCTCATTAACTAACCAGCATAACCAAATCATCTCTGACCAAGCACTTTTAGGAAAAGTATATGTGTTAGAGTTTTTCTTCTCGACTTGTCCGACGATTTGCCCTATTATGAATAGAAACCTATTGAAAGTCGAAAATAACTTTGAAGACCATGACGACTTAGCAATTATTTCTATTACTATAAACCCGAAATACGATACCCCCGAAGTTCTTAAAAATCATTCTGAACATTTAGGAGTAACTTCAGAAAACTGGCATTTTCTAACTTCAGAAAGTCAGGAAGTAATTCACAATCTGGCTCGAAAATTTAATATGTATGTAGGTGAGAACATAAATGCTCCGGGAGGATTTGAGCATTCAGGACTATTCGCCTTAATTGATAAAAACGGCAAAATAAGATGTAGAGAGGATAAATATGGCAATCCAATATTGTATTATTCGGCTCTTAATTATTTGGATGAAGACGGATTTGAAGAAGATCCACACGGAGAATACAGTCCGGGAGTAGATGCTATTATTGAAGATATCGAAAAGTTGTTAAACGAATAATACGAATACCTACAAATACTACAAATGAAAAGCGAAGAACAGATAAAATCGGTTGAGAAAAAATACAACAAATGGATTGTTTTACTTTCTGTTTTAATTCCTGTGGTTGTTGCAATATTGTTTAGAGTAAAGCTCTCAGACTTTGGGATAGATGTAAAACCGCTGACTTTTTTACCACCGATTTATGCTACCATTAACGGGTTTACTGCAGTTTTGTTGGTTTGGGCTGTTGTAGCTATAAAAAATGGCAACCGCATACTCCACGAAAGATTAGTAAAGATAGCCGTTACTTGTTCGGTTCTTTTTTTGACCATGTATGTAGCCTATCATATGACTTCAGAATCCACTCCATATGGAGGTAAAGGAACTATTCGATACATATATTTCTTTATACTGTTAACACATATTTTGCTTTCGATAGTGGTAATTCCTTTTGTGTTAATTACATACGTAAGAGGGCTTTCGGGTAACTTTGCCAAACATCGAAAAATTGCTAAAATCACATTTCCGCTTTGGTTGTATGTAGCCGTTACGGGAGTTATTGTTTATCTAATGATTTCACCTTATTATGTTCACTAAAAAGTTTATTTTTCATCTCTTATTCACTATCATGTTTTTTCTATTCGCTATAGAAACAAAGGCACAATGTGCGATGTGTAGAGCTGTTTTGCAAAATGAAGAGGGAGGCGTAAAAGCTGAGGCTATCAACGATGGAATTGTGTATTTGATGGCTATTCCGTATATATTAGTAGGAATCGTAGGATTTGCCATTTACAAAGTGCGGTCAAAAAAATCTTAAATAATAACAAAAGCTTTTGCTGTTCGGAAGCTTTTTTACTAGTAAATATTTATTAAGTAGGAATGCTTTTAAGCCTTCTTATACGTTATCTCCTCTTAAAATCCGGTATTGGTTTCGAGCATCAATAAAGTAAATACTGTCTTGATGATTAAAAATAATTCTTTCGTAGAGTTCTTTAGCCTTTTCTGGGTCGGATAAGTGGATGTTATAAATTTCTGCCGAAAAATACAGCGCTTCATCAAGATATATTCCATCCGAAAAATGTTGGATAATTGAATTATAATGTTGCAAAGCCTCTTGATACTTGCCCTTTTTTTCTAATAATTTTCCGACTCTCAAAAGCGTAACAGCTTCAATTTCCTCACCTTTATGTTCCTGAAGGATTTGGTTAAACTGCACTAAAGCTTCTTGATTTTTATTTTTGTAAGTTAAAAAATCTGCATGGGCAAACTTTTTTAAAGCTGTATAGGTAGAATCACTGGCATTGTCGTTTATCAACAGATACAAGTCGATAGCATCGTTGGCAATAAGTTGTGAAAAGGAAGATTTAAGTACCGAAAGCTGTTTCAAAGCCCACGGAAAATCACCCTTGTAATAACTGGTTTTTGCAATTTTAAGGTTGGCTTCATGTCCGATTTCATGATTTTTTAATTCGGTTTCTACCTGAGAATAGTAAATAAGCGCTTGATTAAATTTTTCTTCGTACAGCAGCATATCTGCTAATTCCATTTTGATGTTCGCTTTTCCGAAGGCATTGAGATTTAGACTCAATAATTCATTTAAAATTTGTTGTGCTTCTTTGGGTTTGTCAAGCTGAAAACCAATGAATCGGGCTTGTAATAATTGAAGTTGTAGGGTAGAAGCATTTTTCCCAAATTCGTTAATCAGGTTTTCTAGTTCTGTTTTGATCTCAGGATAATCTTTTGGTTCAGCAGTTCTAATTTTAATTTCCATTATTGAAGTTCTCACAAACAGATGTGTTTCGGCATCCTGAGTATTTTCGAGAATAAAACTATAGATTTCTTGAGCCAAATCGTACTTTTCTTGCTCTACAGCCACTTGCGAGAGATTGATAATATTAGAAAATGAGTCGGGAAAACGCATGAAGATTGCTTTTTCTTGAGCGAAAGCTCTTTCGTATTGTTTTTGTTGGATAAAAAACCAACTCAAAAATTCGTTCCAATATACATCTTGTGTTTTTTGAGCTCTTAATAATAATGCTCTACGAAGCAGGTCTGTAAAGCTATCCGAAGAGTCTTCGAGTATAAAACGATTAAACTGATTTTGAACCGAAGGGGTGTAGTTTTGATTTTTATAGGCATATTCTAAATACGATTCAATCATCATTTCTATATTTCCGAGTTGACCATAAATACGGGCTTTTTGAAATTCATAGTTTAATCTATCATTTTGCGAAGAAGCATAGTTGTAAACTTCGAGTGCTTTTTCGAGGAGGTTTTTTTGTTCAAAAGCATAGGCCACTATACTAGCCTGATTGATGTTTTCTTGAACCGCTTTAAAGGCTTCAGTATAATATTCTTCGGCTTTTTGTGTGTTGTCCTGCAGCTGATGGTTGTAGCCTAATTCTACGAATAAATTGGCTTGTTTTGCTCTTTTTTGTCTTTCGAGTATTAGCTTTTCAGCTTTGTCAAATTGTTTTAACTCCTGATAAGATGTCAGTAAATTCCCAAAAAAGAGTGAGCTGTTAGGGTTTGTTTTATAGAGTTCTTCATAAGCAATAACAGCTTTGTCGAATTGTCCTTTTTCAAAAAAATCTTTGGCTAATGCATCACTTTGAGCCGAAAGCCCAATCGAAAATAAACCAAATATAAAAACTAAAATAAATCTCATTGTGTAGCTGAATAACAAACAAAGATAGCCCAAAGTGGTTTTAAATAGTTGTTAAAAATAACATATTATATTTAAAAACAAGCTTAAAATCGAAAGTGTTTTATAAATTTGCACTCGTTCAACACACTTCGAGAGGAAAAATTTGACTGATTGCAACCTCTGTAAAAAATGCTAAAGCAGTGAATTTATCTGCTCTCAAAAATTAGTATTTTTTCAGTCACTTTTCTGTTTCGGAGTTTTAAACTTAATGAAAATGTCGTATTTATTTACTTCGGAGTCCGTAAGCGAAGGACATCCGGACAAAATTGCAGACCAAATTTCGGATGCACTTATTGATAATTTTTTAGCCTTTGACCCTAATTCAAAAGTAGCTTGCGAAACGCTGGTTACTACCGGGCAAGTAGTTTTGGCAGGCGAAGTAAAATCAGAGGTGTACCTTGATGTACAACAAATCGCTAGAGAGGTTATTCGGAAAATAGGATATACCAAAAGTGAATATATGTTTGATGCCAATTCTTGCGGAATTCTCTCTGCCATTCATGAGCAATCTCAAGATATCAACCAAGGAGTTGAGAGAGCTAATAAAGAAGATCAAGGAGCGGGAGATCAAGGAATCATGTTTGGTTATGCAACTAATGAGACTCCGAGTTATATGCCTTTGGCCTTAGATATTGCACATAAATTATTACAAGAATTAGCAGAACTCCGTAGAGAAAATAATGAAATTAAGTATTTACGACCTGATGCAAAATCACAAGTTACACTAGAATATGACGATAATAACAAACCGAAAAGGATTGATGCTATTGTGATTTCTACACAACATGACGACTTTGATGATGAAGAAAGAATGCTAGCTCAGATTCAGAAAGATATGGTGCATGTTTTAATTCCGAGACTTCTTTCTAAATATCCTGAATATAAACCATTGTTTACAGATAAAATAAAATATCATATCAATCCGACAGGTAAATTTGTAATTGGAGGACCACACGGAGATACCGGACTTACGGGTAGAAAAATTATTGTGGATACCTATGGAGGAAAGGGAGCTCACGGAGGAGGAGCTTTTTCGGGTAAAGACCCGAGTAAAGTTGACCGAAGTGCAGCCTATGCAACTAGACATATTGCCAAAAACTTGGTAGCTGCAGGTGTGGCAGATGAAGTTCTCGTTCAAGTTTCTTATGCTATTGGTGTGGCCGAACCCATGGGGATTTATGTAAATACAAACGGAACATCAAAAGTGAAAATGTCAGATACAGAAATTGCAAATAAAATTTCTGAATTGTTTGATATGAGACCTTATTTTATTGAACAACGATTAAAACTCAGAAACCCAATTTATTCAGAAACAGCAGCTTATGGGCATATGGGGCGAGAACCACAAAAAGTAACCAAAACTTTTGTTTCTCCAAGCGGGAAAACAAAAAACATAGAAGTAGAGTTGTTTACGTGGGAGAAGCTGGATTATGTAGAGAGAATAAAGGAAGCTTTCAAGTTGTAAGATAAAGTTAAATTGCTGAAAATTTATTATTAAATCATTATTTTCGTTCAAAATAAAACCATTATGATAAAAAAGATTTTCGTTTTAGGAACTTCTATGCTTGTACTTTCTTCTTGTGTTTCTAAGAAAATTTACAATGATTTAGAAAAAAAATATAACGATTTAAAGGCTGAAAAATCTCAAGTTGATGCAGATAACGTTGATTTGTCACAACAAAAAAACCAGTTAGAGCTCGATAAAAATGCTCTTCAGTCCGAATTAGAAAGATTGAAAAAAGAACTCTCAACTTTAGAGTCAGAATTTAAAACTTCAAATAATAACTTGGCAAATCTAAAAGCTGCCTATGATGCCTTAGAGCAAGATAGCAATGCGGCTATTAAAGCAAATTCTGAGAAAAACAGAGAGCTTTTGGCTCAGTTAGAAGCTAAGGAAAAGGCTTTGCAAGCAGAACAAGAACGATTGGATAAACTTAAACAAGATTTACAACAGCGTTCTCAAAGAGTTAATGAACTCGAGTCAATGATTGCGGCTAATGACAACAACCTAAAAGCTTTGAGAGACAAGTTGGCAAAAGCTTTGTACAGCTTTGAAGGAAGGGGATTAACCGTAGAGCAAAGAGACGGGAAAGTGTATGTTTCTATGGAAAATAAATTATTATTCGCTTCCGGAAGTTGGGTAGTAGGAGACGAAGGTAGAACTGCAGTAGTTGAAGTAGGAAAAGTTCTTGCCGAAAATCCAGATATTTCGGTTTTAATCGAAGGACATACCGATGATGTACCCTACAGAGGGCAAGGTCAACTTGAAGATAACTGGGATTTATCAACCAAAAGAGCTACCTCAATTGTGAGGATTTTAAAAGAAAACAAAGATATCAATCCGTTGAATTTGATTGCTGCAGGACGTAGCGAATACGCTCCTATAACATCAAACAAAACATCAGAAGGAAGATCAAAAAATCGTAGAATCGAAATTATCCTGACTCCAAAACTAGACGAAATTTCGAAAATGCTAAATGAAATTTAATTTTTTATATAGGCTTAAAGCATTTTTACTACTTTTGCCAAAAAATTTAATAAACCAAATCTAATGAAAAAAATAATTTTAGCTGCAGCAATAGTAGCTTCTTTAGTTTCTTGTAATAAAACAGAGCAAACCAATAACGCGGTAATAGGTAACAATATCGTTTATATAGATTCTTCAAAATTGCTTAACGAATATGAACAAGCAAAAGATATTGAGGCTAAGTTTAAAGCTAAATCAGAGCAAATGGGTAAAGAGCTCGATACAGAACTAACAAAGTTTAGAGCTGACGTAGCGTATTTTGAAAAAAATGCTCAATCTAAAGGAATGCAATGGGCTCAGCAAACAGGTGCGGCTTTACAAGAAAGAGAGCAACGTTTAGCATATACGCAACAAGCAATGTTACAACAGCTACAAGAAGAGAGTGGAAAAGAAATGGATTCTTTAGTAAAAGAAATTAAAGATTTTATAAAAGAGTACGGAAAATCAAAAGGGTATGATTATATTTTGTCGACAGCTGATGGAGCCAGTACAGTGCTTTATTCAAAAGAAGGACAAGATATTACTGACGAAGTGCTGAAGTTACTCAATGAAAAATACAAAGCAAAACAATCAAAAGACGATGATGTTTTGCTGGAAGAAAATGATTCGGTAAAATAATTTTATTGAAAATAAACCTAAAAAAAGAGAAGAAGTTTTTGTAATTTCTTCTCTTTTTAATTTATAATTTTGTTACTGCTATGCAATTGTTTTATTCTTCGGATATAAATCCACAGGGTGATTTTTTTTCTTTTGACAAAGAAGAAAGTAAACATATTGTTCGTGTTCTAAGAAAAAAAGAAAGCGATATAGTTTATATCACTAATGGTAAGGGATTTTTGTTTGAATGCGAAATTGTTTCGGCTTTAGAAAAAAAATGTGAGGTAAAAATACTCGACTCCAAGTTTTTTGAACCAAAGGATTACTATTTGCATCTGGCTGTTGCACCCACCAAGATGAATGATCGCTACGAATGGTTTTTAGAAAAAGCAACCGAAATAGGCGTCCACGAAATCACACCTATAATTTGTGAGCATTCTGAGCGGAAAGAAGTGAAAATCGAACGCTTCGAAAAAATATTGCTTTCTGCCATGAAACAATCATTGCAATACTATCTTCCTAAACTAAATCCTCCTGTTAGCTTTTCGGAATTTATTAAGAATCAACCGAGCGGACAGGCTTTCATAGCGCATTGCGAAGAAACCGATAAAAAAGAATTGTCGAAAGAAGTGAAGCCTAACCAAGACATAACTGTTCTGATTGGTCCGGAAGGTGATTTCTCGGACAAGGAAATAAAAACAGCTATTTCTGCCGGATATGTTCCTGTGTCGTTAGGCAACTCAAGACTTCGTACAGAAACAGCTGCTATTTATGCTAGTGCTGTTGTTTCGATAAAACACTCAAATGGTTAAATTTCGATAGACGCTCCGATTTCCAATAGCATTAAATCTTTTCCTTTGTCAAAGAATTTGCGTTTGGCTTCTTCATGGTCTATTTCGATAAATCCAAAAGTATCAAAATGATAGCCTAATACTTTGTCACATTCCACAAAATCCGAGGCAATAATAGCATCTTCGATATCCATGGTAAAATTATCTCCTATAGGTAGAACGGCCAAGTCGAGTTTAGTTCTAAGCGGAATTAACTTCATATCAAAAGTAAGAGCAGTATCACCCGAAACATAAATATTTCGTTTTTCACCTTCAATTACGAATCCTCCAGGATTTCCGCCATAAGTACCGTCAGCAAAAGAACTACTGTGAATAGCAGAGACATATTTTACTTTTCCAAAATCAAAATTCCAACTTCCTCCGTGATTCATCGGATGAGTTTCGACTCCTTTTCTGGAATAATAATCGGCAATCTCAGCATTCGAAATAATTATGGCTCCATTTTTTAGGGCAATCGTTTGCGCATCCAATGTGTGGTCTTGATGTGCATGAGTAATGAGTATGTAATCGGCTTTGATATCATCTATATCTATGTGCGAAGCTTTAGGGTTTCCGCTAATAAAAGGATCGATTAGTAAATGTTTTCCTGCTACTTCAATCCCTAGGCAAGCATGTCCGTAATATGTAATTTTCATAGTTTTTATTTAAAGTTAGACAGTTTTTTACTATTTTAATTTGCCATTTCGTAATCTTTTTCTGTGTTTGCGTTCGCTATTTGTGCATTCAAAACACTTCCTTGCTCGTCAATTAAAAAAGCAACTACTTGTAAGTTATTGGTGTTGTCTGAAGTATAGTTTACGGATAATCCGGAAAGCGTAATTTCAGAATCTTTCGTAGCGGGTTGTCCTAAGCTATTTCCTAATATATTTCCGTGAACTCCTATCAATACATGGTTATGAACAAAGTTTTGTAATACTTCAGCGCCTCCATAAAGATTTGGATAATAATTTTTCTGATTTGCAATTAGTCCATTTTCAAGGATATAAACAACATAACGCAATTCTCCTGGGATGTCTTCTTTAAAAGTAAATGAAACATCTACCGTTCCGGAATTACTTCCTAAATTAGAGTTTATTTTTATACCGATAGGAGACATTGGTTGTATCATCGAAATCGGTTGGTCAATTTTTTGATGTTGTAATGGCATCCAAATGGTGGTTCTGTTTAGCGAAGCAAAAGGATAAGCACCCTCAATTTGCAAGAAATTCTCTAGAGGCAATCTTCCCGAATAATCAAATTCGTCATTGTTGTGAACTGCAATAGGAATTGTGTTTTGAGTTTGAGCTTCAATAAGTTCGATCGCATACATAATTCGCGTACACCATCCGCACCATGTTCCGGTAAAATCCTCGATTAAAACTTTATGTTTAAAATAAGTAGAGGCAATATCTACCACGTTTACAGTGATAGGAGAACTTTCAAACTCGTCGTATTTAGCAACAACCTGATAAGAACCCAATGCCTCAGGAGTGAAGATATTTGATTCTAATTCCTCTCCGTTAACATAAAACGTACAATATTCTGTAGCATTAACTCCAAGATTAGAAGAAACTGAGAAAATAAAACTTTCTTGTTCTTCTGCTTCTTCTGATAAAACTATGTTGAACCTATCAGGAATAACAAAAATACTACTTCGGATTCCTTCATTGAGTAAATCATCCTCATTTTCGTCTCCTCCGCACGATGCGCATATAGCAGCAAGTCCTACGAATGTTAGCAGATATAAATATATTTTTCTCATAAAAAGCGAAGTATGTTTTTCTTTTGATTAATATTAATAATGTACGAAAATATAATTTTTTTTTCAAATAGTATTGCTTACTATTCAATTTACATATATTTGCTAATCAATTTTAAACGCAACTTATTAAAATATGAAAAAAACTATCCTTTTGCTCTTCCTTTTTGTAGGAATTCTGTCTTTTGGTCAACAAAATAAAATGCCGAACGTTACGCTAAAAAACCTAGATGGTAAAAATGTCAATGTATCGAAATATAATAATACAAATCATCCTGTTATTATTAGTTTTTGGGCTACTTGGTGCGGACCTTGTATTAATGAACTTTCTGCTATTCATAACGTATATCAAGATTGGCAAGACGAATTGGGAGCTGAGCTGGTTGCAATTTCGATTGACGATGCACGAACTCAAAAAAGAGTAAGACCTATGGTGAACGGAAAAGGATGGGAATATGAGATAATTCTTGACGATAATCATAATTTGAAAAGAGCTTTAAACATTATAAACGTACCCTATACCATTGTTTTGTACAAAGGAGAAGTGATTTTCGAACATTCTAATTATACTCCAGGTGCAGAGAGAGAAATGTATAATGTGATTAAAAGTAAAGTGAAAAAATAATTCTTCTTATTCAATACAAATGATTAGAAAACTAACTTGTCTGTTTTTTTTCGGTGCAACATTCTTCGCTTTAGCTCAAGAAAACGAACAAAACAAAAATCAAGGGCAACTTAATGTAGGAATTGAATCCAATAGTCAATGGTATATTGATGATGATAAAATTAAGATTTCCGAAATCGATGCAGTAGAACGCTTTCGTTCTAACAATTATATCAAAGCAGATTATTTTATAAGTAAGTGGGAGTTCGGGGTTCAGATCGAATCTTACTCTCCTATGGCTTTGCTTAACTATGCTCCGGAACTTGATAAAACTCATATCGGTACAATGTATGCCAGATATAATAATACCGATATAGGCTTGGATATCACAGCCGGACATTTTTATGAGCAATTCGGTAGCGGTCTTGTACTTCGCTCTTGGGAAGACAGACAACTCGGAATCAATAATGCTATTTTTGGAGGAAGAATTGGATATGAATTTGTTAAAGGAGCAAGAGCTACAATATTAGGAGGAAGGCAACGAATAGGAATGGGGTTTGATTTAGCAGACTCCTTTATTTCAGGAGCTGATGTAGATATTAGTATTTCTGATATCTCTAATATGGAGAATGTAGAATTGAATGTAGGAACAAGTTTTGTTGGAAGATACGAGAATCTTCAAGATAAATACCCCACATTGGATAAAATGACTACCATGCATTCGGTAAGGGCTGATGTAGCTAAAGGAGGGTTTTATGCGGGTGCAGAATATGTGTATAAATCCAAAGACGCCTTGGTCGAAGGACAAGGAGCTTTAAAGACAATTTTGGCAGAGAAGCAATATGACGGAAACGCCTTGTTGATTAATTTGGGTTATTCGCAAAGAGGTTTTGGATTGGATGTTAATTTGAGGAGAATGGAAAATATAGGAATGTATTCTGAAAGAGACCTAAACGGCAACACCTTTAATACTGGAGTTGTAAACTATGTTCCGGCACTTACCAAGCAATATGATTATGCTTTGCAGAATATATATGTATATCAAGTGGCAACCACCACAGGATTTTCTCCTTATGTAAAAGCAGGAGAAATTGGAGGTCAGTTCGATTTGTTTTATCAATTCAAAAGAGGAACCACTTTGGGAGGAAAATACGGAACGTATTTGGCTGTAAACGGATCATTTTGGAACGCTTTAGAACCTCAAGACTTGGATTTGGACCAGAGACAGGTTAGTACAGGATTTTTTGATTTCGGAAGAAAATACTACAATGACTTAGCTATCGAAACAAGAAAGAAAATATCTGACAAATGGCAAACCGTATTTTTGGTGATGGGCCAATATTACAATCAAAAATATATTGAAGATACAACAGGAGAACACAAAGCGTATGTTGTGGCAGGTGAGGCCATTTATAAGTTTGGAGATGCACAATCTATTCGAGTTATCGGGCAGCATTTATGGGCAGATGGAGATAAAAAGAATTGGGCTTCTGCAACCTTAGAGTATGTTCCTTCATTAAATTGGTCATTCTTTTTACAAGATTTATACAATTACGGAAACGACAACAAAGAAGCACAATTGCATTATTATAATTTAGGAGGAGCCTATACGCATGGTTCTACCCGAATCGGGATGAGCTATGGCCGACAAAGAGGAGGAATGATTTGCGTAGGAGGAGTTTGTCGTTGGGTTCCTGAATCTTCGGGTTTGACCATAAATATTTCGACCAATTTTTAATCATTATTTGAGCTAAAGAACGCTTGTGTACAAGGATTCTCTCTAAAGTTTTTGTAACTTTGCTTTTATGATGATTCAAACTAATTTAAAAAATATACTTTCTGAGCTTCCAGAGCACGTAAGGCTTGTTGCAGTTTCTAAAACTAAACCTATTGCTGATTTAATGAAAGCCTATCAGGCAGGTCAGCGTGTTTTTGGTGAGAATAAAGTTCAAGAAATGTGCGAAAAACAGCCCGAGATGCCAAGTGATGTCAAATGGCATCTCATCGGACATTTGCAAAGAAATAAGGTGAAGTATATAGCACCATTCGTAGAGCTTATTCACGGAGTAGATAGCCTTAGACTTCTAAAAGAAATTGATAAACAAGCACAAAAAAACAATAGAGTAATCGAGTGTTTATTGCAGATTTATATTGCTTCGGAAGAAACAAAATTCGGATTGAACGAAGAGGAACTGATAGAAATTATCAATTCGGAAGAATTTACGAAGCTCCAAAATATCAAAATTGTAGGTTTGATGGGAATGGCAACCTATACAGAAATTGATGAGCAAATAAAAAAAGAGTTTACTTATCTGAAATCAATCTTTGATAAGTATAAATCTTTAACTACAAATAACTTCCAATTAGAAATATTATCAATGGGTATGAGTGGAGATTATAAAATTGCAATTGAATGTGGGAGTACTATGGTGCGAATAGGAAGCAGTATCTTCGGAAATCGAGGATAATTAAATGTGTGAGGTAGCGTTAAACTGATGACTAAATGTATGCAATACTCGATATAGAAACCACCGGAGGGCAATTCAATCAAGAAGGAATTACTGAGATTGCTATTTATAAGTTTGACGGCCATAAAGTAATTGATCAATTTATCAGTCTTGTTAATCCGGAACGACCCATTCAACCATTTGTAATTAAATTAACGGGCATCAATAATGCTATGCTTCGTTCAGCACCTAAGTTTTACGAAGTAGCTAAGCGCATTATCGAAATTACCGAGGGATGCATTTTAGTAGCTCACAACACTTCATTTGATTATCGTATATTGAGAACAGAATTTAATCGATTGGGGTATAATTTTGTCCGAGAAACTCTTTGTACGGTTGAACTATCAAAAAAATTACTTCCAGAACAAAAATCACATAGCTTAGGAAAATTAGTACGTTCGTTAGGTATTCCGGTAAGTGATAGGCATCGTGCCTCAGGAGATGCACAAGCAACCGTTAAACTCTTTAAATTATTGCTTGCTAAGGATACTGATAAACAGATTTTGCAAAGTCTTATTAAAAGTGAAATCAAAACAGGGTTATCTCCTAAGTTATTAGATATAGTAGAGAGTATTCCGACAGTAACAGGAATTTATTATATCCACGACGAAAAAGGAGATCTTATTTATTTAGGAAAAAGCCGAAACATTAAGAAAAAGGTTAACTCGCATTTTATCCAGACCACTAAGCTCGCTAAAAAGATTCAGACAGAAGTATATACGGTTACGTATGAAGAAACAGGAAGTATGCTTATCGCTACTTTAAAAGAGTATGATGAGCTTAAGCACAATAAACCTATTTTAAATAGATTGCCTTCTAAAATAAAATTCTCTAAAAAGTTTTTTTCTGAAAACAAAGAAAATGAGAATATGCTTATAATAGATAAAGGGAGAAATATAGATGAAAAGTCAGTCGTTTTAATAGAAAACGGCGTTTACAAAGGGTACGCATTTTTTGATTTGAATTATCAGATTACTAATCTGGAAGTTCTTAAAAATATACTTACTCCTGTTAAAGAAGATAAGCAAAATTTGTATATTATTGAGTCTTTTATTCAAAAAAAGAATAATTTTAAAGTAATAAGAATTTAGGTTAATTAAAATTCATCGAAAAAGTTAATAAAAAAGTTAATAACTATATAATAAGGTATTTTGATAAGCTTAATTATTGCGTACATTTACTGAAGATTTGGTATAGAATGTTTAATTTTTTTGGTTGTTGATTTTCAGTTGATTAGTATTATTCAGAAGCGCTTTCTAAGATTCGAAAATAACTCATTTGCTTGAAAAAAATTAACAAATGGATATCCAAATAAAAATGAAGAAAATTGTAGTATTTACTTTTTTATGTTTTCATTGTTTAATTTTTGCTCAAGGCGATTATTTTGAACATGTAGTTTCAAAAGGAGAAACTCTCTATCAGCTTTCACGAAAATACAATGTAAGGATTGCGCAAATTTACAACCTCAATCCATCTATCGAAGGAGATCTAATCAGGATCGATCAGGTACTTCTTATTCCTAAAACTGGCGGAGCTTCTGCAGCAGTCTCTCAACAGCAAGACGAAAACTTTATTTATCATATTGTAGAATCAGGAGAAACAAAATTCGGCCTGCAACGTAAATATGGAGTTCAAATTTCACAGTTAGAAGCGGACAATCCTCATATAGTCAGTATGCTTCAAGCAGGTCATCGAGTAAGAGTTAGGAAATCGTTGGTTGCTGGAGTGTTGAATCAAAATTTAGTTCCTACAACTTCTGCCAGTAATATACATATTGTTGTAAAAGGGGAAACCTTAACAGCTATTTCGAGACATTACAACATAAGTCTTAACGATTTAGTGGCAGTTAACAAGGAAAATTTAGGGGAATTTCTTCAAATAGGACAGCGCTTAATAATTCCCGGACAGCAAGAAAGTGCAGAGTTATCCGAAAATAGTCCTGTGCATATTGTTCAACAGGGAGAAACTAAATATGGACTTTCGAAAAAGTACAACATTTCGATAGAAACCATAGAGCGCCTTAATCCGCATACAGTTCCGATGTTAAAAGCAGGACACACACTTGTGCTTCCGGCTTCGGTTGATACAACTCCACAACAAATTCCGGATAGTCGACATCAAGAAGATATTGCAGATGTTGATGAAAATATGCAAGACGCTTCTGATGAAGGTCAAGATGAAGAAGAATTTTCTGAAGATCCTGTAGTAGAGCAAGTTTCTGTTGAGGATGATATTGTTGAGGATGATATTGTT
>CAZOQH010000032.1:0-2465 GCA_964581855.1 uncultured Flavobacterium sp. | reverse complement strand
TTGTTGAGGATGTTGTTGTTGAGGATGTTGTTGTTGAGGATGTTATCTCGTCTAATGAGAGTTCGGAAGTATATATTGATTATGAAGTTCAGCCCAAAGAAACTCTTTACGGATTGGCCAGAAAAGCTAATTTGACACAAGAGGAACTTATAGGGCTAAATCCAGCTTTGCAGGATGGAGTGCGTATAGGTATGATTATTAAGATGCCTGCTCATGTTCAGCAATCAACAACAGCTGTTATTGATTCCACACCTCAATATGTAGATTCTTCTTTAACAGACTTGACAAAAACTCTGGTAAAAGATAGCAATAAAAAGCTTCTATTAGCTCTCCCGATTGAAGAATTGGATTATCAACGATATAAGGAAACTAAGCAGGTAAGAGCAAATCGTCAAGAAATAGAGTTTTATTCAGGAGCTCTAATTGCGATTGATTCAATTCAAAAGTTAGGGGTTAATCTTGAAATGGAACTAGTAAACTCTGATACAGAACTATTAAGTGATTATATTTTGTCAAATAATCCGGATATAATTGTAGGAGTATGTTCGCAAAGCGAAGATTTAAATGTAAGTATTCCGTTTGTTTATCCTTTTACAGATAATTTTGACATTAATGCAAACCTCTTTAAAGCAATTCCGTCTAAAAACCTACGTGTAAAAGTAATGCTCGATTATATAGCCGAGAAAAAAGGAAATGTAATTGTTATAGGAGATATTGAAAAAACAGTAAATAGAAGCTTGATTGCTCAAAATATACCTAATGCTCAGTTCTTGACAGTAAATGATAGAATCAATCCTGACGCAGAGCATTTTAATAGAGTTTTACAGAAAACAGAGAAAAACTTTGTGATTCTAGATACCGAAAGTACCCCTTTGTTTTTGAATGCCACAAATATGTTATTAAATCAAATGGCAGATTATGATATTCAGTTGGTTATTGTAGAAGAAACTCCTGTTATAGCCAATCAAGAAATCTCATTGATGCGTTTAAGAATTCTCAAAACTCTCTACACATCATTACACAAAGGAGAAGAAAACAAAAAATCGATATTTTATAAACAATACTTTAATCAAAATAAAGTTTTGCCTACCGAAAATGCAATAAGAGGGTTTAACGTAACATTCGATGCGTTATTGCGATTGGCTCAAGAAAATTCGTTTGAGAATTCTGTTGAAAATCAAATAACTCAGCATAACAGACAGCGATTTGAATATCAAAAATTAGAAGAAGGCAAATATCAAAACAAAGCAGTTTATATTTTATATTACGATACAGATTCGGATGTTAAAATAGCGAATTAGTGTCAATAAATTAAGATAAAATATTTTATTTAATTCGTTTAAATAGGATAAATGCAAAAGGATAGTGATTTTTATTACCTTTGTGAATAATTTTATTATGAAAACAACCACCACTCTCAAACTTATAATAATTTTACTTACTCTATTAGGGGTAGGAATTGAGAGTGCTAGGGCTCAATGTCCAACTGTTACTCTTGCTCATCAGTCTTTTTGTGATGTGCAATCCCCAACCATTTCCGACCTTGTAGCTACGGATAATGGTAATGGAATTGTTTGGTACTCCTCAGCAGACAGTACCGTTCCTCTTAATTCAGTGCTTCCGTTGAATCACGGAGCAACTTATTATGCTGATGATAATTCAGGTGCTTGTGGTAACAGACAAAGTGTTTATGTGTCAATTTATACCGCACCTACCGGACCAAGTTTTCAAACTCCATGTGCAGAAAGTGAGACCGAAGCCACAATTGGAACACATTTGGCACTAATTGGTAATAATGTACAATGGTATAATGTGCCTGAAGGTGGTACTCCATTACCTTTAGGGACTCAAATTACAGGAAACTCGATATATTATGCCAGTCAAATAAACCCGTTTACAGGATGTGAAACATCCCGAAAAGCAGTTTATGTTAATGAAGTTGTTATTATTGAGCCTCCTCAAGGTGATCCTGTACAATATTTTTGTAATGACCCTAATAATGCGCCTACTCTTGCAGATGTTGTAATCATTGCACCTGGAGTGAAATGGTATTCGAGTATGACTTCTGTAGTGCAGTTACCTCTAACTACTCCTTTGGTAGATGGAACAACTTATTACGTAGCTTCTGTTAGCGAACCTTGTACAAGTACAACTCGTTTAGGAGTGACGGTAGAGTTTGTGGATATAAATAATGCAGGAGCATCTTCTGATATTAATTTATGTGATGTTAACTTGCCTCCATCCGGAACTCTAAATCTATTTGATAGTTTAAATGGAACTCCAAGTACTTCAGGAACATGGACAGGCGATTTGCCTACTACCGACGGACATCTAGGAACACTCGACTTGACGATGTTAGATTTCGGTGTAGTTTACACATTTACATATACAGTTTCAGATTCAGCTGTTTGTCCAATTGCAACAGCTACGGTTACTGTAGTTATAGAAAATACCCTAAATCCGGG
>CAZOQH010000031.1:0-18270 GCA_964581855.1 uncultured Flavobacterium sp. | reverse complement strand
TTTACGGATGTTTCTAAAGCTATCCCGAATATTCTTATTGGAGTGCTTGCAGGTTTATTCTTTTTTCTAGTTAAAAAAGAAGATTTTCTAAAGATTCAGTCAAAGTGGCTATACTTATTAGGCTTGATGATAGTATTCGGATTGAGTTCAATTTTTATTTTTCAAAGATGGGATGATATTGATTATATGATTCGTTTAATAACCATAATTGCTATTGTGGTTATTTCTCTGCCCGTAAAAGATCATATTTTACCTGTTAAAGCGTTTGTTTTAAGTAGCTTATCACTGCTTTTGATGTCTTCTGTGAAAATAATTTTATATGTTAAAAACTCTGGGTCATTTGATTTTACTTTGGGTGAACATATCAATACTTTGCTTTTAGGTGAACGCCCTTATCTGGGTATGATTTATGTAGCATCTGCCTGTTTGTGTTGGTTTTTAGCTAATAATTCATTAGGAGTACCCAAAATTCTGTGGTATTTTATTAGTCTTGTTTTTGTGGGATTTGTGTTGATTATTACTGCACGAATGGCTCTTATTAGCTTGGTTATTATACTTTTTGCGCTGATTTTTTACTCTAAAAAAAGATTAAAAACTTCTTTGGCAATAGTAGGAACCCTCTTGATTCTAGGTTTTTTACTTTTTTCATTCAACGAAAACTTGAAAAAAAGATTTTATTTTTCTACGAATAAAGATTTTGTTTTAAGCGAAAGATTGGTCCATGAACCAAGATATCACATTTGGGAATGTGCTTCCGGAATAGAACAAACCCTAGTTTCTTTTTTGTTCGGAAAAGGATTCGAACAAACAGAAACAGAGTTGGTAAGTTGTTACCAAACCCGAGACAAATTCAATACAGAAGATCAAAAGCAATGGTTTGTGAGAGAGCGATTTAATACGCATAATCAGTACATTGAGGTGTATTATGCGATGGGAATCATTGCTTTCGTGTGTTTTATAGGATTTCTATTTTTTCTTTTAACAGAAAGTCGTAAAAATTATTATGCTACAGCCTTAGTCTTATTGTTGGCCTTATTTTTGTTTTCTGAAAACCTGATTCACAGGCAGATAGGAATTACCTATATAGGACTTATCCTTATTTTTTCCCGATTCCTAAACAGCGAAAAAGAGTAAAATTAACTCTCTTTCTTGGAAATATACTACAAATGATCTTTGTATATTTCTACTAATTTCTGGAAGTTCTTTTCTGAATTAAATCTCTCATTACAATACTCGAATGACTTTTCTCCTAAATGCTTTCTATAAGATTCGTTTTCTAATTGCTTAAATATTGTATCCAATTGATGAATATCTTGAAATAAAAATCCGTTTTCGTTATTTATAACAAGATCCTTATTGCCTATAACGTCTGTTGCTACAATTGGTTTTTTACAGGCCATTGCCTCTAAAATAGCAATAGGTAAACCTTCCCACAACGAAGTTTGTAAATAAACATCTAATTGGTTCAACAACGGTAATACTTCACTGTTATCTGTAAACCAACCAGAAATTTTAATGTTTGGAGCAGTTAACATTTCTCTGTCTTCTCCGTCTCCAATCCAAACAAAATCGTATTGAGGAAAGCGATGTGCAATATCATTAAATAATTTTGGATTTTTCTGAGCCATAATCCTTCCGATAGTACCAATAGTCAGTTTATTATTAGTTTTTTGGTAGGATTGTTCTGTGTTATCAATACTAATTCCGTTTCGAACTAAAAGCGATGGTCCTAAATTTTGAGCAATTTCGTATTCGGTATCTCCACAAGCGATTGTGATTCCTCCGAACAAACGTTGAGTATATTTTTCAATACATCGGAATAGTTTTCTTTTTGAAGATGAAATATCCTGACGTAAAAACGAATAGCCATGAGGAGTGTAAAAGATTTTTTTCTCGTTAGAAAACAACAAACTGTTTGCAAATCTACCGAGCACTCCTGCTTTTGAAGAGTGCAAGTGAATGATATCCGGATTTAGTTGCTTGAGAAGTTTTCTGAGCTTTAATGTTGAGCGAAAATCATGAAAAGGCGAAAGTTCTCTAACCATGTCTATTTCGATGAGAGTAACATTTTCAGAAAGCTCTTTTCTGATGTTTTCTGGAACAATTTCTTTTCTCTTACTGCTATATATAACAACAGTTTCTATCTCTTTTGAGATTTCAACGGAACCGAAAAAATAAGTTAAACTCTTAAAATAGGTATGAATCCCTCCTCCGAGAGCTTCGACAACATGCACAACCTTAATCATATTCAGGTTTCTAAAAAACTTTACAAATATAAGTAATATATTAAGAAACTTGAAAGTTAAAACCTTGTGCATTTTATTTAGAGAGGAAAGAAAAAGATATGAAAATAAATGTAACTTTGTTTAAAATATTATAAGGAATTAATTTATTGGAGGTGTTTTTAACGTCTATTAGATACTACTTTAAACCTATTGTTTTTGATTGACGAAATAATTTATCATGAAAGGAAATAAGAAAATAATTTACATATTAGCCATTTTGGTTTTTGCCGTATTAGCTTTTATAATACATTTTTTGACACCTTTACATTCTGATGATTTTTCGTATGAAATGAGAGGACTTTCTTTGGTAAAGCAATGGGAACACTATCAGACTTGGAGTGGACGACTTGTTGCAAATTTCATAAGTACGTCGATTTTATTAATTAAGAATAAAGCCCTCATTGCTGTTGTTCAGTCGTTAGGGTTAATAGCGTTGCTTCATTATGTGTCTCAATTACCTGAAATAATTTCGGATAAGAAATCAAAATATCTCAATCTATTCACTTTTATTATCATAACCTCTCTTTTTTGGTTATATCATCCTGCTTTAGGACAGGCAACATTTTGGATAACAGGGTCTGCAAATTATTTGTGGACAAATCTTATTGTCTGTATTTATTTGAGCGTGCTATTGAATTATTACTATAAAAATAAATTTTCCTATGCCTTGTTATTTTTGGCTTTAATAGCTGGATGTACTAATGAAAACATCACTCCAGTTGTCATTGGTTTTACTTTTTTGTTATTTGTTTTAAAAGCATTTATAGAAAAAAAAATAGATGTAAAGCTTGGAATAACTTTTATATTTAATGCTATCGGAGGAGCTTTTCTTATTTTATCCCCTGGAAATCAAGCAAGGCTTGACCGATTAGAGTCTTGGTACGGACTAAAATGGAGGGGATTATCTTTAATGGATAAATTAAACAAATTTGATAGTAATTACTGGGAGTATCTAAAATATCCGATATTCTTTTTAGTTTTTCTTTATATAATTATCTATCTGCTTCAACCTATAAAACTTTTCAATAAAGACAAAAAAATATCATTTCTTAGTATCTCGGTCATATTTGCTCTAGGATCTTTTATATCTGATTTTATGATGTTTTTATCTCCACAATATCCTCCACGTTCTATGTCGGGAGCTTTTGTCTTTTTATTGATAGCTATTTCATTTGCATTATATCATATAGTTAAAATATCCGATAAAAATTTACAGGCGAAACATTTGTATATTGGCTGTACTTTCGTGTTGTTGTTTCTTTTCGGGAAAGAATATTTCACAAAAACTTTACCCTTATATAATAGTGCTTTTCATCAAAATAAAGAGCAACTAGCCATAATAAGAGAATTTAAAGAACAAAATCAGAAAGATGTGAAAATCCCTCGCATTCATTTTGAATCTGATTATCCCGGTCGAATAATTTTTGATCGCTATGAAAACCCCGTAGCGTATGCTGAATATTATGGTTTTGACAAGGTAGAGTTTTATTCCTTAAATTTTGATATTTCTAAACTGGGAGAAAGTAATAGTATTCTAACCAATAAAAAACTGATTACCGAAGGAGGATTGAAAAACGTGTATATGTACAGCACCCATAAAAGAACTCATTTCGCTATTGAACTATCAAAAGCAGAAGTAGATGCCTTAGAGAAAAATTACAAGATGTTTTTCCATATTTACAACAATACTTTTAATAATTTTGATGTAGGAATCATTAAACCCGTTATATATAATGGTCGATACTTCATTATTCATCACGTGAACTTTAGGATGAAGGATATTAAAAGAATCGATCTTGGATACTTTGATGCTGTCAATTGGAAATTTAGATATGCAGAACAATCTGTAGAATTAAAATAACAAGTAAAATTCAATAGTTTTTAAACAGGAGCAACATTTCTTTTAAAATCTTGGTTCCCGATTTCCAATTCAATTTAGAACCTTCAACATCTCGCCAGTTATAGATTGGAACTTCTTTTCCTAGATGAAGTAATTCTTTTTTCTGAAGTCTTACAAATACTTCAACATCAAATAACCAAGAGGTATAGAAGGGTTTGTTAAACACCTCAGTAATCATTCTCTTAGAGAATAATTTGGCACCACATTGGGTGTCATATATTCCTAAGCTAAATTTCCGATTGATTATCGTTAGAATAATCCGACCTATATAATGCCTATAAGCCTTGCGTTTTATGCCTGAATTCAGGAGTAATATTCTAGAGCCGAATACAAACTCATTATCAGAAGTTTCCACTTCTTTTACAAGACGAATAACTTCTTCAACAGGAGTAGAGAAGTCAGCATCAAAATAACCTATATATTTATATTTATTTAATGCATTAATGTGGTTAATAGCTTCAAAAATAACATTAGCCTTTCCTTGATTCTTTTCATAATCAAGTAAAAAACATTTTTCTGGTTTTATGTTGATAATATTTTGAATGATACTGACCGTATCATCTTTACTGCCGTCGTTCGCAAAATAAACATCTACATTTGAATTCTCTAGAAGTTGTTTAATTTGATAAACGGGGAGTCTTTTTTCCTCATTATAGCAAGGAATTATAACAGCGGTTATTTTCATGTTTTTCTATTCAAAAAAGGCTCAGTAAACAGTACACTATTTGTTGAAATTTATTCCCTTTAGAAATGGTCTTAATTTTTTGAAGAGCCTTTATAAAGGAGGTCGTACGTTTTAAAATAAACGTTGTAAATATATGTAAATTTCTTAATGTATATTTTGTTTTTAATCATGTTTGATAGTTTTTATAGTCAATTTATTATGAAACTAATGTTTTTATATTCAAGCTTAATATTTGATAGGTGTAAATTCGCTATATTATTATTTGGTTTTTTAAAAAACATTACCTGTCGATAGTAAAGCGGAGTAACATCAGTTATTTGTATATACAAGTTTAACTTTTTATTAATATTCTCTTCTGGTTTTTACTATATATTTGCATTGTAATTGTAAAACCCAATTAAATTATGAAAAAAATAGTATTATCATTAGTTGTTGTAGCAGGACTGGCATTCTCAGCTACAAGTTGTAAAAAAACTGCAGAAGCTAAAGAAGCAGAAGTAGTTGCAGAAGCTACAGCAGAAGCTGTAACTTATAATGTAAACACTGCTGAATCTATCATTGAGTGGAAAGGAAGCAAAATCATTAGTGGTTCTCATAACGGAACTATTGCCCTTTCTTCAGGAGAAGTTAGCGTAAAAGACGGAGTAGTTGAGGCTGGAACATTTGTAATTGATATGAACTCAATTACTGTTTTAGATATCGAAGATGCAGAGAAAAAAGGATGGTTAGAAGGACACCTTAAAGGTGCTACCGAAGAACAAGCAGATCATTTCTTTAACACATCTGTATATCCAGAAGGTAAATTCGAAATTACTTCTGTTTCAGAAGGAAATATCGAAGGAAACCTAACTCTTAAAGGAATTACTAAAAACGTAAAATTCCCAGCTACAGTTACAGTTACTGATAATGAGGTAACAATCGCAGCTGATGCCTTTAACATCGACAGAACTTTGTGGGGAGTTAACTACAGCAACGAATCAATGACAGATGTTGCAAAAGACAATATTATTAGCAACAATATTGAAATTAAACTTACAGTAAAGGCTACAAAATAATTTATTAGGTTACGTTATTAATTCGTACTTATTGCAAAACTTTGCTCCTCGGGGCAAAGTTTTTGTTTTTAATAAACCTCACCTTTTATTGGCTATATTCACCTTTTTCGTAGCAATAATAATATTTTATCAGAAATCTAAATTATAAGTGAAATTTAGCTGATGAAAGTTTCAATCCATCCATAAAATTAGCATCAAGTGTAGCTAAAAAAAACTATCTTTGCCTACTTATTATTTTCGAAGATGAAGAATATCCGAAATTTTTGCATTATTGCTCATATTGACCACGGTAAAAGTACCTTGGCAGACCGATTGTTAGACTTTACGCAAACCGTAACAGAGCGAGAAAAACAAGCCCAACTATTAGATAGCATGGATTTGGAACGTGAAAGAGGAATTACCATTAAATCGCACGCTATCCAAATGGAGTATGAATACAAAGGAGAAAAGTATATCTTAAATCTTATCGATACTCCCGGACACGTAGATTTTTCGTATGAGGTATCTCGTTCTATCGCAGCCTGCGAAGGAGCATTGCTTATTGTAGATGCAGCACAAAGCATTCAGGCACAAACTATCTCAAACCTTTATTTGGCTTTAGAAAACGACTTGGAAATCATCCCGGTTCTGAATAAAGTAGACTTGCCAAGTGCAAACCCTGAAGAAGTAAGCGACGATATTGTCGAATTATTAGGATGTAAAGTAGAAGATATTATACACGCTTCCGGAAAAACAGGGTTTGGAGTGGATAAAATTTTGGAAGCCGTAATCGAAAAAATTCCTGCTCCCAAAGGAAATCCAGACGAACCATTACAGGCCCTAATCTTTGATTCGGTTTATAATCCTTTTCGAGGAATCGAAGTGATTTTTCGAGTTGTAAACGGTAAGATAACAAAGAATCAGAAGATCAAGTTTATGGCCACCGGAAAAGAATATTATGCAGACGAAATAGGGACGCTAAAATTAAACCAAGTGCCTAAAAATACCATAGGAACTGGTGATGTAGGTTATTTGATTTCCGGAATTAAAGAAGCAAAAGAAGTAAAAGTAGGAGATACCATTACAGATGCTAAAGAACCGACAAAAAATATGATTACCGGTTTTGAAGATGTAAAGCCAATGGTTTTTGCCGGGATTTATCCGGTAGATACCGAAGATTATGAAGAACTTCGGGCTTCAATGGAAAAACTACAACTCAATGACGCTTCGTTAGTATTTACAGCCGAAAGTTCAGCCGCATTAGGATTTGGTTTCCGTTGTGGATTCTTAGGAATGCTCCATATGGAAATCATTCAGGAGCGTCTAGAAAGAGAATTTAATATGACGGTTATTACAACCGTTCCGAACGTATCGTATTTGGCTTATACCAAAAAAGACCCGGAAACCCCATTTGTGGTAAATAACCCTTCGGATTTGCCAGAACCATCAAAACTAGACCGAGTAGAAGAACCTTATATCAAGGCAAGTATCATTACAAAAGCCGATTTTGTCGGAAACGTAATGAGTTTGTGTATCGAAAAAAGAGGACAAATTACCAATCAAACCTATCTAACTCCCGAAAGAGTAGAACTGACTTTTGATATGCCTTTGGCAGAAATTGTATTTGATTTTTATGATAGATTGAAAACAGTTTCTAAAGGATACGCCTCGTTTGATTATCACCCAATCGGAATGAGGGCTTCAAGGTTGGTTAGGCTTGATGTCTTGCTAAACGGACAAAATGTAGATGCCCTATCAGCACTTATTCACGAAGACAATGCATATCATATCGGGAAAAAAATGTGCGAGAAGCTAAAAGAACTTATCCCAAGGCAACAGTTTGATATTCCGATTCAAGCAGCTATTGGAGTAAAAGTAATTGCACGTGAAACTATAAAAGCACTCAGAAAAGACGTAACCGCAAAATGTTATGGAGGAGATATTTCTCGTAAACGTAAATTACTTGAAAAACAAAAGGCAGGTAAAAAACGTATGCGTCAAGTTGGGAATGTCGAAATTCCACAGTCCGCTTTTATGGCTGTTTTGAAATTAAACGATTAAAAAAAAAGAGGCTTCGGTCTCTTTTTTTATTCTTAAAATGCATTCATTTTGCTATCAAAAAACTAATTGATAGGTTTGCACCCTCGTATAAAGAACCTCCAAATTATCAACAATATATAGAGCTCTTTATTATATTTTCAACCTTTGATTAGGATAAAACACCATGCAAAAAATCATCAATTTGTTTGATTTCAAACAAAAGATTAATTACAAAAATGAAGTTCTGGCTGGTCTGGCTGTAGCTATGACTATGATTCCGGAATCTTTATCGTTTGCTATATTAGCCGGATTATCACCACTTACAGGCTTATATGCAGCCTTTTTGATGGGTATTGTAACAGCTGTTTTGGGTGGACGTGCAGGAATGATATCCGGAGGGGCAGGAGCAACTGTGGTGGTACTGATTGCTTTAGCCTCGTCATACGGAGTGGAATATCTTTTTGCTGCGGTAGTTTTAGCAGGTTTATTACAGGTTATGGTAGGTGCTTTTAAACTAGGTAAATTTATTCGATTGATTCCTCAGCCGGTTATGTACGGTTTTTTAAACGGATTGGCCATTATTATTTTTATGGCACAAGTGGCTCAGTTTAAGGTTGTAGAAAACGGAATTGAAACTTGGATGCAAGGCTCAGCCCTCTACCTGATGTTAGGGCTAACCTTTTTAACTATTGCTATTGTATTTGTTGTGCCAAAATTCACTAAAGCAGTTCCGGCTTCGTTAGTGGCTATATTGGTAGTGTTTGCTATTGTTTATTTTTTCGGAATCGATACCAAAAAAGTAATTGATATTGCATCGGTTGGAGGCTCATTGCCTTCGTTTCATATACCTGAAATTCCCTTTACGTTCGAAACTTTAAAAATCATCTTTCCGTATGCGTTAGTAATGGCTGGTGTCGGTTTGATAGAAAGTTTACTCACTCTGAATATGGTTGATGAAATTACCAACACCAAAGGTCATGCAAATCGCGAAGCAGCTGCTCAGGGTATTGCTAATATTACTAACGGTTTTTTTGGTGGTATGGGTGGATGTGCTATGGTAGCTCAAACCTTGGTCAATATAAGTGCGGGAGGTAGAGCTCGACTTTCGGCAATAGTTGCATCGATAACCATACTGATAGTTATTTTAGTTGCTAGTCCGGTAATTGAACAAATACCTATGGCAGCTCTAGTAGGAGTGATGATGATGGTAGCTATCGGAACATTCGAATGGGTAAGTTTTAGAATCATTAACAAAATGCCCCGTCATGATATCTTTGTCGGAATGTTGGTGGCTATAATAACAGTAGTCTTGCACAATTTAGCATTAGCTGTATTAATTGGTGTGGTTATTTCGGCTTTGGTATTTGCTTGGGAGAGTGCAAAACGCATCCGGGCCCGAAAATATATAGATGACCAAGGAGTGAAACACTATGAGATTTACGGACCATTGTTTTTTGCCTCTACTACCGTTTTTAACGAAAAGTTTGATGTATTAAACGATCCGGAACAAGTAGTTATCAACTTCAAAGAAAGTCGCGTAGTGGATATGTCGGCTATTGACGCTTTAAACAAACTAACCGAACGCTATCAAAAACAAGGTAAAAAAGTGCAGCTTACGCATTTAAGTCCGGATTGCAGAAAACTCATCAAAAATGCGGAGGATATTATTCGTGTAAACGTAATAGAAGACCCTACTTATAAGGTAATGTTAGATCAGTAACATTAAATCAAATAGTTTATATAAAAAAAGACTCTCATTGAGAGTCTTTTTTTGTTGTTGATGTAACTTTTATAGTACAAAATTTTTCGCATTAGTCAAGGCTTCGTCCATTCCATTAGGGTTTTTACCACCAGCTGTAGCGAAAAACGGTTGGCCACCTCCACCACCTTGGATGTATTTACCCAATTCACGGACTACCAGACCCGCATTGAGGTTTTTTTCAGCCACTAACTGTTTTGATATATAGCAAGTCAGCATTGGCTTATCCTCGTTTATAGTGCCTAAAACTAAAAATAGGTTATCGAGATTGTTTCCTAATTCATACGCTAAGTCTTTTGCTCCATTCGCATCTAAATCTACTTTTTTGGCCAGAAAATTTACTCCGTTTATGTCTTGAATTTCAGTCAAAAGTTCTCCTTTCAGGTTTTTGGCCTTTTCTTTTAAAAGCTGTTCAATTTGCCTTTTAAGTTTAGTGTTTTCATCTTGAAGTGAAAGTATTGATTTGAGAACATCTTGTGGATTTTTCAGACTGGCTTTAACCTCTTTTAATGTATTTCCTTCTTGTGTAAAGTACTGTTTTACTGCCTCTCCGGTAATAGCTTCAATTCTACGAATTCCTGCTGCTACAGCCCCTTCTGATGTGATTTTAAAATGCCAGATATCTGCTGTGTTTTTAACATGGGTTCCTCCACATAGTTCAATACTTTGTCCAAATCGAATCGTTCTTACATTGTCTCCGTATTTTTCTCCAAATAGAGCCATAGCGCCTTCGTCAAGTGCTTGTTGAAACGCAACGGAACGTTTTTCGACAAGAGGTAATTGTTCTTCAATTCTTTGGTTAACGAATTCTTCTACTTGTTGTAGTTCTTCCTCGCTTACTTTTGAAAAATGAGAAAAGTCAAAACGTAAATAATTTGGGGCAACCAATGAACCTTTTTGTTCTACGTGTGTTCCTAAAATGGTTCGCAATGCTTGATGCAACAAATGCGTTGCAGAGTGATTTTTTTGCGAACTTGCACGTAGGTTTTCGTTTACCTTAGCCGTAAATACTCCTTCTAAATTTGCAGGAAGATTCTTTACGATATGAATAATAAGGTTGTTTTCTTTTTTCGTGTCAAGCACCTCTAGGGTTTCGTTGATATTAAAAAGAACACCTTTATCACCTACTTGTCCTCCTCCTTCTGGGTAAAAAGGCGTATTATCTAAAACAATTTGATATAATATTCCGTCTTTTTTGCTGTCTATTTTTCGGTAGCGGGTAATTTTTACTTCGTTTTCTAATTGGTCATACCCTACAAAACTTTCTATATTTCCGTCGATTAAAACTACCCAATCGTCTTTAGCTACTTCCGAAGCTGCTCTCGAACGATTTTTTTGTTCCTGCATCGAGGTTTCAAATTCCTTTTCGTCAAACGAAAGCCCTTTTTCTTTTAAAATCAATGCGGTCAAGTCTTTCGGAAAACCGTAAGTATCATATAGTTCAAAGGCTTTTACACCCGAAACTACGTTTCCTTGGGTTGCTTTTACTACGTTTTCTAATAGATGAAGACCTTGTTCTAATGTTCTTAAAAACGAGTTTTCTTCTTCTTTAATCACGTTTTCAACTAGGTTTTGCTGAGATTTAATCTCAGGAAATGCTTCTCCCATTTGATTAGAGAGTACTTCTACTAGTTTATAAATAAAAGCTTCTTTCTGATTCAAAAATGTAAATCCGTAACGGATAGCACGTCTTAAAATTCTTCGAATCACATAACCGGCTCCTGTATTTGAAGGAAGTTGTCCGTCTGCAATAGCGAAAGCAACAGCCCGTACGTGATCTACCACCACTCTAACCGCAATATTTATTTTGTTTTGTTCGTCAGTGATGTTTTTAATAGTATTATCGGTATACTTCAGACCTGATATTTCTTCTACTTTCTGGATAAGTGGAGTGAATACATCGGTGTCGTAGTTAGAAGTTACGCCTTGCATAGCCATACACAAACGCTCAAATCCCATTCCTGTATCTACGTGTTTGGCGGGTAGTTTTTCGAGAGAACCGTCTGCTTTTCGGTTGAATTCCATAAAAACGTTATTCCAGATTTCTACCACTTGAGGATGATCTGCATTTACAAGGCTCTTACCTGAAATAGTTTTTCTTTCTTCATCTGTACGCAAATCAATGTGAATTTCCGAACAAGGGCCACAAGGTCCTTGGTCTCCCATTTCCCAAAAATTATCTTTTTTATTTCCTAAAATGATTCTGTCTTCTGGCACATATTGTTTCCAGATGTCCCAAGCTTCTTGATCAAACGGGACGTTTTCGGCTTCATTTCCTTCAAAAACAGAAACATACAAACGGTCTTTGTCTAACTTCAGAACTTCGGTCAAAAATTCCCATGCCCAAGCAATGGCTTCTTTTTTGAAATAATCCCCAAAAGACCAATTTCCTAACATTTCAAACATGGTGTGATGATAAGTATCGAAACCTACATCTTCTAAATCATTATGCTTTCCTGAAACACGAAGACATTTTTGTGTATCGGCAATTCTTTTGCTTTTCGGAGTGGCGTTTCCTAAAAAATATTCTTTGAATTGAGCCATTCCAGAGTTATTAAACATCAAGGTTGGGTCGTCTTTCAAAACAATAGGTGCAGAAGGAACAATAAGGTGGTCTTTTGATTCAAAAAACTTTAAAAATTGCGAACGAATGTCTTGTGATTTCATCATTTTGTTTTTTGTTTCAGGGTTCGAATTTAAATCTCAGGTTAAAAAAAATCCTAAGCCTAAATCTCGTTTCCTAAATAAATTATATCTTTGTTTGTTACAGAGTGCAAAAATAGAACATTTTAGGATATATGGCTAAAGTAAAATATTATTACGATTCAGAAAATTTAGCGTATAAAAAAATTAAACCCAAAAGAAGTAAACAAGTGGGTTTTGTAGCTCTTTGGCTTTTTTCTTCCGCATTGTTTGGCTTTTTGGCTTTTTGGCTTTTAGTTAGTACTTCTGTGCTTGACACTCCTAAAGACCGAATTCAAAAAAGAGAAATCGAAAACTTGAAGTTTAGATATGCTCTTTTGAATAAGAAGATGGATCAAATTGACGAAGTTTTGCATGATATTGCCGAACGAGATAACAGTCTGTATCGAGTATATTTTAACGCTGACCCTATTCCGTTCGAACAGCGAAAAGCTGGATTCGGAGGAGTAAATCGATATAAGGACTTAGAAGGATTTGATAATTCAGAATTATTGATTAGTACCTCTAAACGAATGGATATCATTACCAAAGAGTTGGTTATTCAATCGAAATCATTAGACGAAATTTACGAATTAGCTCAATCACAAGAGAAGTTATTAGCTGCAATTCCTGCCATTCAACCTGTAAAAAATGAACAATTAACTCGAATGGCATCCGGTTTTGGGTATCGAAATGACCCGTTTACAAAAATCCGAAAATTTCATGCAGGAATGGATTTTTCCGCAAAAACAGGAACTCCGGTTTTTGCTACTGGAGACGGAGTTGTCGAAAGAGCAGATAACGTAATGTCTGGTTTCGGAAATTTAATTATCTTAAAACACGGTTTCGGATATAGTACGTATTATGCTCACTTAAGCAAGTTTAATGTTAAAAGAGGACAACGTGTAAAAAGAGGTGATATTATTGGTTATGTAGGTAGTACAGGACGTTCTGAAGCTCCTCACTTGCACTATGAAGTTCACATAAACGGCAAGCCTGTCAACCCGATAAACTTCTATTACGGAAATATTTCGGCAGAAGAATTTGAGGAAATTTCAAGATTGGCTAATCAAGAAAATCAATCATTAGATTAATTTGTTTTATAGATTGGAATATGAACATCGAGTTGCCAGAAAAATTATATTATAGCATCGGAGAGGTGTCTAAGGCTTTTGGAGTCAACACCTCACTTATTCGCTTTTGGGACAAAGAATTTGATATTCTTAAACCCAAAAAGAATGCGAAAGGAAATCGTATGTTTACTCCTGAAGACATTAAAAATCTAAAACTGATATATCATTTGGTTAAAGAGAGAGGCTTTACGCTTGACGGAGCTAAAACTCATCTCAAAGAAAATCAACAAAAAACTATGGACAAGTTCGAAATTATATCAAAGTTAAAAGCGATAAAGGCAGAACTTGTAGCTTTGAAAAACGAATTGTAACATTTTACCACAAAATTATACCAATAAACAAACCCCTAAAACTGAACAATTATGAAAAAATGGTTATTACCTATAGGAATTATTGCTTTAATCTTAATTCTGATTATTCCTTCTTATAACGGATTGGTAGCACTACGTGCAGACGCTCAAACTGCTTGGGCTAATGTGGAAAGCAGTTACCAAAGACGTAATGATCTTATCGGAAATCTTGTTGAAACCGTAAAAGGAGCAGCAAATCACGAAAGAGAAACATTGAGTGCTGTTGTGGAAGCTCGTGCCAAAGCTACCCAAGTGTCTGTAGATCCAAGCAATATTACCCCAGAACAAATGGCAGAGTTTCAACAAGCTCAAACTGGAGTTTCTGGAGCTTTAAGCAGATTGTTGGTAAGTGTAGAGCGCTATCCTGATTTAAAAGCAAATCAGAATTTTTTAGAGTTGATGTCACAACTCGAAGGTACGGAGAACCGAATTAATGTAGCTCGAGACAGATATAATGATGCCGTAAATATTTATGACAAAAAAATAAAAAGTATTCCTGCCGTTTTGTTTGCTAAATTATTAGGGTTTGACGAAATGGCTCGTTTCAAATCAGAAGAAGGAGCTGAGAAAGCACAAAAAGTTCAGTTTTAATTCTAATCTATTTTCTAAATGTCCAAAACAGAAGATTTTTTGACCGAAGTCGAAGAGCAAGAAATAATAGAAGCAATTATTAAGGCCGAAAACAAAACTTCGGGAGAAATTAGAGTGCATATAGAAGATCATACGGATTTGCCTCCTATTCAGAGGGCAAAAGAGATTTTTTATATCCTTAAAATGGACAATACCCGAAATCGAAATGGAGTGCTTTTTTATGTCGGAGTGCAAGATCACAGTTTTGTGATTCTCGGAGACAAAGGCATAAATGATTTGGTAGAAGCTGATTTTTGGGATAAAACCAAAGACTTGGTGATTTCGCATTTTAAAAACGGACAATACAAACAAGGTTTAGTCGAAGGAATCCTCAAAGCAGGAACAAAGCTTAAGGCTTTGTTTCCGTATCAACCTGATTCAGACAGCAACGAACTTCCGAACGAAATATCAAAAGGATAAATGATACAGCTAGCTCTTAAAACATTCAGATATTTTACAGTTGTATTTTTACTTCTGATACAGACCTTTGGATTATCTCAAACGGCAGATATTCCAGAGATGCCCGACAAAGAAACAAGTTATTACGACTTTGATACTAATGTTCTGTCTGAAGCAGAAAAAAATCATATTACACAAAAACTCCTGAATTATGCAGATTCTACTTCCACTCAAATTGTGGTGGTAACACTTCCTAGTACAAAAGGCGAGTATATCAACCGATATGCTACCGATTTGGCTCATAAATGGGGAATTGGTCAGAAAGATAAAGACAACGGAATTCTTTTGTTAGTGGCTGTTGAGGACAGAAAAGTAAGCATTGCAACCGGATACGGAACGGAACATCTGCTTACAGATGCCTTATCAAGAAGAATTATAGAAACTCAGATTTTACCTGAATTCCGAAACGGGAATTATTTTGCAGGAATTGATAAGGGCACGACTTCTATCATGCAAATTATGAGCGGTGAATACAAAAATAACAAAACTCAAGGAGGCGGAATTTCAGTAGTAGCCTTGTTTATGGTGTTTATATTTGTTGTTTTTGTTTTAATTCTCGCCTCACGAGGTAAAGGAGGAAGAAACGGAGGTAATTCAGGTGGTTTGGATTTAGGAGATATTATTATTTTGAGTAGCATGGGACGAAGCTCAGGAAGAGGAGGGTTTTTCGGAGGCGGTTTCGGAGGTGGTGGAAGTTTCGGAGGCGGTGGATTCGGTGGAGGCTTTGGTGGTGGAGGCTTTGGTGGAGGCGGAGCTTCGGGTAGTTGGTAAAACAATTTAATCACGTTTCATATTTAATTCCAATAAATTTTTGTTCTTTTGTAGGATTGTTTTTATCTTATGTCACAATTCGATTCGATACGACCTTTTTATGACAGCGAAGTAAACGAAGCATTGGCTTTGATTTTACATCATCCGATGATGAAAGCAATGATGAGCTTTACTTTTCCTGATAAAGATCCTTCTTTTTGGGAACAAAAGTTATTAGACACCCACTCTATTCGTGACTTTCAAGCGAAGATTCTGTATCATTCTATTCAGAGAATTTTAGAAAAATCTTCAGATGGATTGACGACCTCGGGTTTTGAAAAGCTTCATAAAAACACGTCTTATTTATATATCTCAAACCATAGAGATATTATTTTGGATACTTCACTGTTAAATGTCACTTTGCTTGATCATGGGCTCATAATGACAGCTTCTGCGATTGGAGACAATTTGGTTCAGAAAAAGTTCACCCATATTTTATCAAAACTTAATCGCAATTTTTTAATACAAAGAAACTTGAGTCCGAGAGAGCTTTTGCAAAGTTCAAAGTTGGTTTCAGAATATATTTATAAATTGATTACTACTGAAAACCGATCGGTTTGGATTGCTCAACGCGAAGGAAGGACAAAAGACGGGAATGACACTACTCAACAAGGAGTACTAAAGATGCTTGGAATGGCATCAAACGAAGAAAGCTTAACCGATTATTTCAAAAAGTTAAGGATTGTTCCGGTTTCAATCTCGTATGAGTATGATCCTACAGATGCATTAAAAATTCCGAGATTAGTAGCAGAAGCCAATCAAGAAACTTATATTAAAGAAAAAAATGAAGATTTTAAGAATTTAATAAGCGGAATTATTGGTCAGAAAAAACGAATTCATATCCATATCGGAGATGTTTTGGATTCTGAACTCGACTTTATAGGAACTCAAATAGAAGGTACAAACAAGCAAATACAAGCCCTTGCTCAAACCATAGACGCTTCGATTATTAGTGGATACAAGTTGTGGCCAACAAATTATATTGCTTACGATATTTTGCATAATACTGATGAATATGCAGCATTTTACACTGAAAGAGAAAAACAACTCTTTGTAAGGAGATTAGACATTAAAATTGATGAAACAAATCCGATTGAATTAGAAGGATTTTTGGCGATGTATGCTAATCCGGTAATTAATAAAAAGAAATATGAAGAACTCGAAGACTAATATTTTGCTTATTTATACCGGAGGAACCATCGGAATGGTAAAGGATACAAAAACCGGTTCTCTTAAAGCTTTTGACTTCAGTAAAATTCAAGAAAGAATTACCGAATTAGAACAGCTTGACTGTAATATTACTACGGTATCGTTTGACAAACCGATTGATTCTTCGGATATGAACATAGACAGATGGGTGCAGATTGTTTCGATAATTGAACAAAACTATGAGGCTTTTGATGGATTTGTAGTACTGCACGGTTCGGATACGATGTCTTATTCGGCCTCCGCACTTAGTTTTATGTTAGAGAATTTATCAAAACCGGTTGTTTTTACGGGTTCTCAACTTCCGATTGGAGATTTGCGTACTGATGCGAAAGAAAATTTGATTACAGCCATTCAGATTGCTTGTTTGAAAGAAAAAGGACAGGCGGTGATTCAGGAAGTTTGTTTGTATTTCGAATACAAGTTGTACAGAGGAAATCGCACGAGCAAAATCAATGCGGAGCACTTTGAAGCTTTTGATTCGGCTAATTATCCTCCGCTTGTGGAGTCTGGAGTACATCTAAAAGTACGCAATGATTTACTGCTTCCTAAAACCAACAAAAAAACTATTTTTCATAAACAATTAGACAATAATATCGTTGTTCTAAAACTTTTTCCGAGTCTTACCCAAAACGTATTAAATGCTATAGTGTCGATTCCGAATTTAAAAGGAATTGTAATGGAAACTTATGGAGCTGGGAATACTTCTATGGAAGAATGGTTTACGACTACGCTCGAAAAGGCTATGCAGTCTGGTATTCAGATTGTAAATGTTACACAATGTATCGGAGGTGAAGTCATTATGGGGAAATACGAAAATAGTTCGGCTTTAAAAAGAATTGGAGTTATTTCGGGTAAAGACATGACTACCGAGTCAGCAGTTGCTAAAATGATGTATATGTTAGGTCAAAAAGTTTCATCAACCGTGTTTAAGACTATTTTTGAAACTTCGCTCAGAGGTGAGATTTCATAGAAAATTCATATATTTGCCAACCTAATTTAGAAAGGTGCTCGAGTGGTTGAAGAGGCTACCCTGGAAAGGTAGTACACGGGTAACCGTGTCGTGGGTTCGAATCCCATCCTTTCTGCAAAGTGAAATACAAATTTAATCAAACCCCTTTAAATCGTATGATTTAAAGGGTTTTTCCTTTTTTACAATATTCAAAATATTCATTTAAACGTGAACCTAAAGGGATAAAATCGGTTACCCTCAAAACCCTAAATTTAGGGTAACCGATTTTTATTTCAGACCAGTATTTACAAGATATGATAACCAGTTCAACAACAAGTTTAAAAA
>CAZOQH010000030.1:0-18510 GCA_964581855.1 uncultured Flavobacterium sp. | reverse complement strand
GGTGCATCACCTTCGGAAATTGAAAATACCGTAACCAAAAAAGTCGAAGACGCCATATCTTCGTTAGAGAACGTTAAAAAAATCATTTCACAGTCTTACGAAAGTATTTCAGTAGTGATGATCGAGCTAAATACCGGAGCCAATACTGATTTTGCTCTGAATGAAGCCCAACGAAAAGTAAATGCCATCTTAGCAGACCTGCCTGATGATGCAGATCCTCCGTCGCTCGTAAAATTCTCGATGGATGATTTACCGATTATTACTATTGCCGCTACCGGAGATATGAGCGAAGTAGAATTTTTCGATTTATTGGATAAAAAAATTCAACCTACACTCTCTCGTGTAGAAGGAGTTGCTCAAGTAAATCTGATTGGAGGTGAAGAAAGAGAAATTCAGGTTAATATCAACCAAGAAAAACTCGAAGGCTTCGGATTATCTGTACCTGAAATCAGACAGGCAGTTATGACTTCGAACTTAGACTTCCCTACCGGAAACTTAAAAACCAGAGAAAACACAACTCTTATTCGTTTGGCTGGAAAGTACAAAGATGTACAGGAGCTTCAAAATCTTGTTATCAAAGAAATTAACGGAGTTCAAATCCGTTTGAGAGACGTGGCTGAGGTTCGTGATACTCAAAAAGATGTAGAGAAGTTAGCTCGTAACAATCAGGAAAGCGCGATTTTGATTCAGGTTCTAAAACAATCTGATGCCAATGCGGTTGCAGTAAGTGAGCTTGTACGTCAAACCGTTCAAGAAATCGAAACCGATTATGCAGCAAATAACGTAAAACTTAACATCGCTAACGATACGAGTGAATTTACACTTACCGCAGCAAACAACGTAATTTTCGACATTTTCTTTGCTGTATTTTTGGTGGGTGCGGTGATGCTCCTCTTCTTACACAGCTTAAGAAATGCGCTTATTGTGATGGTAACGATTCCGGCTTCACTCATTGCAACCTTTATCGGAATATATTTTATGGGATACACCCTGAATTTGATGAGTTTGGTGGCACTATCGTTAGTTGTAGGTATTTTGGTCGATGATGCCATTGTGGTACTTGAAAATATTCACAGACACATGGAAATGGGTAAAAATAAAGTACGTGCTGCTTATGATGGAGCTTCGGAAATTGGTTTTACCGTTGTAGCCATTACCTTAGTAATTATCGTGGTGTTCTTACCTATTACCTTAAGTGGTGATTTGGTTGCCAACATTATTAAACAATTTGCCGTAACGGTAATGATTGCAACAGCTTTCTCGTTTTTGGCTTCGTTTACGCTCGTGCCTTGGCTTTCTTCAAGATTCGGAAAATTAGAAAAAGTATCCGATAAAAGTGTATTCGGAAGAGTAATTCTTTGGTTTGAAGGAAAAATAGAAGCCTTTACACACTGGATTTCAGGACTCTTAGAATGGGCTTTGAAGAGCAGAAAGAATAAAATAATTACACTTTTAGTAGCTGTAGTAATGTTCTTCGGATCATTCACTCTAGTTGGTGCTGGATTTGTTGGAGGTGAGTTTTTCCCGAGAATGGATAGAGGTGAGTTCTTAGTGCAAATCGAACTCCCGAAAGATGCTTCGATTGAACAAACGAATTTCATCACCCAAAGAGCCGAGAAATACTTGAATGAAAAACCGGAAATCGTAAGTATGATTACCAAAGTCGGAGAAACCAGTGGTGGATTCGGTTCGACTCAAGCAACAGCATATAAATCAGAAATTTCGGTAGAGTTAGTAGATAAATCAGAACGAGAAGACAACACATTTATCTATGCAGCCAAGCTAAAAAGAGAACTTCAAGAACATCTAGTCGATGCTAAAATCACCATTGTTCCTGTTGGAATTATGGGAGCAGACGATGCTCCACTACAATTGGTTGTGGTAGGTCCGGACTTAGATAGTGCAATGGAATTCGCCAGAAAAGCAGAAGCTGAACTTCTGAAAATTGCAGGTACCTCTGAAGTAGAATTATCTGTAGAAGACGGAAATCCGGAGATTACAGTTCAGGTAGATCGCGACAAAATGTCTAGACTAGGACTTGATTTAGGAACAGTCGGGATGACTATGCAAACCGCATTTAGCGGAAATACCGATGCAAAATTCCGTGCAGGAGAATACGAATATGACATCAACATTCGTTATGATGAATTCAATCGTTCGAATATTGAAGATGTTAGAAACATTGTCTTTGTCAATAAAAACGGAGAGAAAATTCGTTTGAGTCAGTTTGCTGATATCGAGCAAGGTTCAGGACCAAGTGTGTTGGAACGTAGAGATAAAAGCCCTTCGGTAACGGTTAAATCTCAAGTAATTGGTCGTCCGGTTGGAGACGTAGCTACCGAGTGGGAAGCTATTTTCTCGCAAATCGAACGTCCTGCAGGAGTAAGTTATATCTGGGAAGGAGATATAGGAATGCAACAAGAAGGTTTCGGAACACTCGGAATTGCCTTATTAGCAGCTATTTTATTAGTTTACTTAGTAATGGTGGCATTGTATAACAGTTACGTACATCCGTTTGTGGTATTGTTCTCGATTCCGTTAGCACTTATTGGGGTTATGGTTATTCTGGCATTGACCAATAACTCAATCAATATCTTTACGATTCTGGGTATGATTATGCTTATCGGACTCGTGGCTAAAAACGCAATTTTGATTGTCGATTTTACCAACCACAGAAGAGAAGCTGGTGAAGATACCAAAACGGCTCTTATTCAGGCTAACCACGCAAGATTACGTCCGATTATGATGACGACTATTGCGATGGTATTCGGGATGGTTCCAATTGCGTTAGCATCGGGAGCTGCAGCCGAAATGAATAACGGATTGGCTTGGGTAATTATCGGAGGATTGATTTCGTCTTTATTCCTAACGCTAGTAATCGTTCCGGTTGTGTATTCTGTATTTGACGGAATTACCAAACGTTTTTCTAAAAACAAAAAAGAAGTTGATTATGCCAAAGAAATGACAGCGGATTATGAGCATATCGACATCAAAGAAGAATTTGAGAAATAAACTTCTTTAGACTTTAGAAAACTAATAAAGCAAAAAAGCACGAAGTTAGCTTCGTGCTTTTTTAATATAAAAGATTAACTGTATAAAAAAACAAACCTTGGGAAACTCCCAAGGTTTATTTACTTTAATTATCTTTTAATAATTACAAAATCGGATCTTCGGTTGAGGTCGTGCTCTTCGTCTGTACACTTCACTCCGTCACGACATTTGTTCAATAGTCTGCTTTCACCATAACCAATAGCACTTTCGATACGTTCTTGCGCTATTCCTTTAGAATATAAATAAGCTTGGGTTGATTTAGCTCTTTTGTCGGATAGCTCCAAATTATAGGAATCTCTACCTCGAGAATCAGTATGAGACTCTATTTTGATAACCATATCCGGAAAAATCGTCATTACTTCGATTGCCTTTTCTAATACCAACTCCGCTTCTGGAGTGATATCCCACTTATTAAATTCAAAATATATAGGCTTAAGATTTATTCTTTCTATTCCTGTTTTATCATCTTTAATAATAAGATCCTCAAGTTTATCTAACTCAATATCTAGCGTAATTTCTTCTCCGTCAACCTCTCCTATTTCTTGTACTACCGACTTGTCAATATATTTATCTTTACTAAACATAAGAGTTACGGTTTGATTACAAGGTATTTTTACTTCGTATTTTCCTTCTTCATCCGTAAACAATTCGTAAACTATATTATTCAAACTGTCTTTAACAGCAATTTTTACTTCCGAAAGGTTTTCTCCATTAGATTTATCCTTAACCGTACCTACAATATGTTGATCACAAGGTTCAGGTTTTCTAAAAAAAGCATATAGGTCGTCATCTCCTTTACCTTGTGGCCTATTAGACGAAAAATACCCATTTTTATTGTCTTTATAAAACACCATAGCAAAGTCATCATAGGCAGTATTAACTACTTTACCTAAATTAACAGCCTTACTAAACCCTGTTTCTGGAGTAAATTCGCTTTCATAAATATCAAGCCCTCCAAAACCCATATGTCCGTTGGAAGAAAAATAAAGTTTGTTTTCGCTACTAAAAAACGGGAAGAAATCATTTCCGGATGTATTGATATTTGCTCCTGCATTTCGAGGCTCCGATAACATTCCGTCTTCGTATATTTCGCAGTAATAAATATCTGCATCTCCAAATCCTCCGGGCATATTAGCCGCAAAAAACAAATATTTTCCGTCAGGACTTATGTTTGGATGCCCAATTGAATAGTCGTTACTGTTAAAAAACAATTCTTCCCTTCCTGTCAATTTTCCGTCAACCACATTTGCTTTATACAACTTAAAATTATTTTTTCGAGATTTGTCCAAAATCATCTTTTTTCTATTTTTCTGATTGCTTGAAGCAAAATATACGGACTCTCCATTAGGAGAAAAGCTAAATGTAGCATCATGATAATTGGAAGTAATATCAGCAGACAAAGGTTGAATATTTGAAAGTTCGCCATGTTCTGATCGATCTGCTACAAAAAGGCTCAAATACGGTTGATTGTTCCATTCGTAAATTTCTTTTATCATTCCTCCTGCTGTTCGGGCTGATGAAAAGACAACTCTTTCATTAAAAAACACAGCTCCAAAATCCGAATATTCAGAGTTAGCTTCTAAATTAAAAATAGTGAACCTAGACTCTCTTTCAGACTCCGAAAGTTTCTTAAATGCTTCGATTTCTCGTTTGAATTTATCAATTTCCATACGGTCTCCTTGGGTGTCAAGATACGTTAAATGGATTTGATTAGCCTGATCATATTCTCTTATTCCTCTCAAACTTCGCACATACCTTGAAAGATAAGGCTGTTGCAAACTCGCCCCAATTGCATACGCTTTTTTATAATACATAGCTGCTTTGCGGTGGTCGTTGACAAAATAGAACGCATCTGCTGCTTTGATTAAAAGACTTCTGTCAGCACTCGCATTCGGATTTTTATCAATGTATTCCTCATAAATAAGAGCGGCCTCCGAAAAATTATGAGTTACAAAAAGTTTATCTGCTTTTCTAATTTTGCTTTGGGAAAAGGCTATTCCGCAAAAAAGCAAAAGACTTATATATATTAGTTTTCTCATTTTATATGTTTTTTAGAAGAATCTTGGTGAATAAACTCCCTTAACTTTGAACGGTAAGGTATACGTTAATACAATCTCGTGAGAGCCTTTGGTATGATTGGTGAATTCGCTAATTGTATAATCATATGAATAACCTAAAAAGAAACTCTCTGTAAGATGAAAACCGGCTAGTGCACTTACAGCATCATCATAACGATATGCTGCTCCCAGAATGAAACGGTCTTTAAACATAAAATTGGCCGATACATCTACTGTGGTAGGTAAATGTTGTGAATATTGAACCAAGAAAGCTGGTTTAAACTTAAAGTCGGTAGACAAGTCAAACACATAACCTCCTATCATATAAAACTGAATTTCTTCTCTAGCTACCGCATTTGATTCATCATCAAAATAATCATCCGATATGAAGTCAGGAACAGAAAGTCCTACATACCATTTGTCGGAATACAAAAAGGCTCCCGCTCCGATAGTCGGATTGATTTTATTGTCTATATTTTGAGACAGCAATACATCATTCGGGTCTAAATACGTTCCTTTGCTAAAATCTACATTTAACAGTTTTGCTCCTGCTTTTAGACCAAGACCTAGCTTGGTTGTTTGAGAGACTTTGATGCTGTAAGAAAAATTGATGTCTGCAAAAACTTGACTTGCTGGACCCAATGTTTCATTGGCTAAATTCAGTCCCAGCCCCAAAGCTTCATTGCTAAGGGGACTGTGAACAGATACGTTTTGGCTAACAGGAGCTCCATCTATACCTGTCCATTGGGCCCTATAAACACCAACTCCATAAAGAGTTCCCAAACTTCCGGTATACCCCGGATTTACGGTCATAGTGTTATACATATACTGTGTATATTGAGGGCGTTGTTGCGAATATACTTGTAATGAAAGCAAGCAGATAAAAATCGCAAAAACCTTATATATCGATGATTTCATATTCATAATCTTTATATTAAATGGTTTGATTGTCATTTATAAGTTATTCGAAGGTCTATTTAATAATAAACAGCCATCCTGTTTTTGTATTACTTCCATCTCCCAAATCAAGCACATAATAATAGGTGTCTGAAGGGAGTACTTTTCCACTACTTGAAATACCGCTAACATTTGCAACTCCGTTCCAATTATTAGTATATCCTCTTTGTTTGAAAACAAGACTTCCGTACTTATCAAATATTTTAATTTCATTGTTCGGATAATTCTCTATGCACGAAATCACCAAATATTCATTTACTCCATCTCCGTTTGGAGAAAATTCGTTGAATATGGATAGACATAGTGGTTCTAATACAACTTGCACATCATTATTAGCTGGATCAGCATCAATTGGTGTAGATTCAATAATAGAAGCAATATTTACATAATCTCCCGTGATAAGAACTTTTACTATCACCGTAAGTTCAGCTGTTTGACCTGCAGGTAACAAATCTATTTGCCACAATCCGCTAACAGAACTATAAGTTCCCATTGTGGTTTGTGAGCTTACGTATTCAAAACCTGATTGTAATACCTCCGACACCACTACGTTTTCAAAGTCATTCGGCCCTGCATTATTAACAGTTATCGTAAAGATTACCTCCTCTCCCATCATCGGAGTAAGGTTGTTTGCTTCTTTGTTAATCGTTAAATCTGCACATACCACAATTTGTTGATCTAGTAAGAACATATCACCTGTATAACAATCATTTATTCCTTCATATCCGACAGCTACATAACCATTTCCTACAAAATTCCATATTACATCTACAAAATTGTCTGAAGAGCTTCCTCCTGCTACAATATTTCCGCCTACTACTTCCCAATCATAATTATTTTGTCCTGCTTCTGTAGTATATGTAACAATAGTATTAAGACATATCTCTCCTGTAACATCCGAAGTTATTGTAACTTCGCCACCTTCAAGAACGTTTATATTCACTTGAAGTCTAACTGAACTTTCACATCCTTCACCCGATACCAAAGCAGCATAATAAGTGCCACTTACAAGCTCATCAGTAATCAAATAAGCTGTACCTCCTGTTGGAGTATCATACCATACTACTCCTGATTCATTTACAAGAATATCAGCGATAGTAGGAACTTCTGACAAACAAAATTCTTGGTTTGTATTGGTTGTAGTTGGTGTAGAAGCATCATTAATTTCTACGCTTACTTCCAATCGATCTACACTCTCACAACCTTCAGCAGTTAACATAGCAGCATAATAACTCATTCCATCTGTTAACGCATCAGAATTGTCATATACAGTACCTCCCGTTGGAGCATCATACCAAATTACTCCTGACTCATTTACTTGAATATCTCCTATTGTTGGATTATCAGCCAAACAAAATACTTGAAGTGTATTATCCGTAGTCGGAACACTTGGGTCTTCTAAAACTATAACTACTTCTAGTCGGGTTGCACTCTCACAACCAGCTGCTGTAAAAATACCTCCATAATAAGTCGTTCCGTTAATTAATAGGTCTGTAGAAGTATAAGCTGTACCTCCTGTTGGAGCATCAAACCAAATTACATCTGCTTCGTTTACAATTAAGTCAGCTACAGTTGGTGCATCTACTAAACAGAAGGTTTGAATGCTATCGCCTGTTGGGGTTAATGCATCGGTAACTGTTACGGTTATCTCTAGTCTTGTTAAACCCTCGCATCCTTCTGCTGACGCTAATGCTCCATAATAGATTCCGTCTGTCAAAGCCTCGTTAGAATCATAAGCTATTCCTCCTGTCGGAGTATCATACCAGGTTACACCTGGCTCGTTTACAACAATATCTGCTACAGTTGGCGCATCTGCTAAACAGAACTCTTGAGCTGTATCTATAGTAGTTGGAGTAGCTGGATTGATTAGTGTTACAGTAACTTCTAATCTTACGGAGCTTTCACATCCTTCATCCGAAATTAGCGCTCCATAATAGATTCCGTCTGTTAAGGCATCCGTAGAAACATAAGCTGTTCCTCCAGTTGGAGCATCATACCAAATAACGTCTGCTTCGTTTACTTGTATATCAGCTACGGTTGGTGTATCTGCCCCACAAAACACTTGAGCAGTATCGGTAGTAGTCGGTGTAGCTGCATCATTTAGTGTTACAGTAACTTCTAATCGTATTGAACTTTCGCATCCTTCATCCGAAACTAACGCTCCATAATAGATTCCGTCTGTTAAAGTGTCCGTTGAAGCATGAGCCGTTCCTCCAGTTGGTGCATCATACCAAATAACATCTGCTTCATTTACTTGAATATTCGCAACAGTCGGTGTGTCTGCCACACAAAACTCTTGAGTCATCTCATTGGTAGTTGGAGTATCTGCATCATTTAGTGTTACAGTAACTTCTAATCGTATTGAACTTTCGCATCCTTCAGCTGAAACTAACGCTCCATAATAGATTCCGTCTGTTAAAGCATCAGTAGAAGCATGAGTTGTTCCTCCTGTTGGTGCATCATACCATATCACATCTGATTCGTTTACTTGAATATCCGCAACTGTCGGTGCATCTGCTTCACAAAATTCTTGATTTGCATCAGCTGTGGTGGGTACATCAGCATCGTTTAAAGTTATGGTAACTTGTAATCTTACAGAGCTTTCGCATCCTTCAGCCGAAATTAATACACCATAATATATTCCGTCTGTTAAAGCATCAGTAGAAGCAAAAGCTGTTCCTCCTGTTGGTGCATCATACCATATTACTCCTGATTCATTTACTTGGATATCCGCAACAGTTGGAGCGTCTACTACACAAAACTCTTGACTAGTGTCAGTCGTAGTTGGTGTATCTATGTCGTATACAGTTACGGTTGCAACAGCAAGATCTCCTGTTTTATTCTCACACACTCCGTCTCCTGTTACAGATACATAATAAGAAGCGGTTGTTCCGGGAGCAAGCCCTGAAACCGTTAGTACTCCCGAAGCAGTAATAGCAAAAGTAATTTCACCATCTGTATCTCCGTCTGTAATAGGTAAAATAGTATCGTTAGTATAATACCAGTTATATACCGCATTGGTTATTGTGGTTGAAGGCTTAAATTCGATAGTGTCAGTAAAACAAATCTCGTCTCCATCTCCATCAATAGCAATATCTGTAGGTTCTCCAGAATATTCGATCGTAAAGGTTGCTACTTTTCTATCAGTAGCTAAAGTCTCACAAATATCATCTCCATAAACACCTACTGAATAAGTATATGTTCCTGCAGGAAGTTCGCCTAAATTTAATGTTCCATTTATTCCTCCTGTAATTTGATCATCATTAGCATCATACCATACAAACACAGGGTTGATAATAGTTGAAGTGGCTGATAAAGCAACTTCTAACTCTACCTCTTCGCCTATAGTCAAACAAAGTGGAGCTACAACTTGCCCGTTTACTAAAATATCGGTCAAATCTGCCTCAATTGCTCTTGCCATGATTGTGACTTCTATTTCTTGTAGGTCTCCTACTGAACAACCATATCTTAAAGCTTGTACAAAGAATGTGTAAGTCGTTCCTTCTATAAGTCCGATTGGTAATTCAAAAGCATGATCTCCACTAGAAGTAAGTTGATTTCCTACATTATCTTCTACTAAATAAGTAGTACAATCATCTATTGGGTCAAAAGAAAGTAAATCATCAGAACATAATACAACTTCTAGATCATTAGAACCTGAAAGTTTTAAAGAAGGTGTTCTAGTAATTTCATGAATTCTAATTCCGTCTAATACATTAGCTACTCCACCTAACGAAATTTTGATTCGGTCAAAAGCCAATCCATCTTCAGGAGCGAAAACAACGGTACCTTGACTATCACCTGGATTTAATAAACCTAAACTTAAAAAAGCTGAAGAAGAATCTATCGGACCACCTACTTGTTCGGTTCCATAATATCTTTGAATAGTAAATCCTTCTAACAATCCTAAAGTCAATATCTCGCCTGGTTTTGATATAAAAATTTCTATTGTGTCTCCTTCTACTGACGGAGAAGAAAAAATAGTTGTAAGGTGCGCTTGAGCTAAAACAGAAGCTCCATTATACATAATTGCAAAGGTAGCTTCATCACCATCTACAGCTTGCCACGCATCTTCCACTCCTACAGTAGCTGTTAAGGCTTGAATACCTAAATCTTCAACTCCATAAAATAAGTCGAGAACTTCTCCAGTACCACAATCAGTAAGCATATCTGTTGGTGTATGATAATATACCTCAAAAACTCGTACTGAAACGCCTGCTGCCAATAGACCACCTAAATTTATTCTTACCTCATCATACTCTTGTGGTACACCTCCTACCGAAGGTGTAAAAGTAAACTCATACACATTTTCTCCTGGAAGGAGTGAAAGTAATGCTCCATCAATATTTTGGGCTGTACCTATGTTTGCTCCATCTTTTCTTGCTACTGCTGTAAGTCCAGAAGCTAAACTCAACACTCCATATTCAGGTCCTAATTTAATAGAAACTGGTGTCCCTGCTGGCACAACTGTGCCTCCCCAAGAAATATCTTGATACGTACTACCGAGTCCTGCTACGCCTAGAACAACGCTAATAGTAGAATGCGTTAAAGGATCTCCATCAATGGCTAAATCACCATTAGTTACAGTACCTCCTAACAAAACGGTTCCTGATGTTTGGGTAGTCGCATATACACGATTTTGCACTTCAGGACATTCACCTGGAGTAATCGAATAATCTCCTGCTAAAACTACTATTTGTTTTGGTTGTCCAAACGGACATCCATAGCGATAAGGCTGAACATAAAAATAATACGTTTGACCTTCTACCATATTTGCAGGAAGCTCAAAAGTGTTTCCTGTCATCAATAAGGGGTTTCCGTCTTGGTCAGTTACTACAAACGTTGTACATGTAGTTGGCTCTTGTATCGTATAAGAAATAGAATCTCCTGTTTCCCAATAAATTACACTATCTTGTACTCCATCTATTTGGAAACCTGCCGCTCTTGTAATTTCATGAATTCTTAAATCAGAAAGAATTTCTGCTACTCCTCCTAACGAAATTTTGATTCTATCATAGGCCAAACCATCTTGAGCTGAAACAATAATAACAGCTTCATTATCGGAGGTTCCTAAAAAGTTAATTGAAACCGTATTGCTATTAACGGTAATTGGTTCTCCTATAGGATAAGCTCCATAATATCTCTGAATAGTGAGTCCATTAAGAGCTATTACAGAAAGTCCTGTTGAAGGAGAAGAAACCATTATTTCGGCTTGATCATTGCCTTGTAAAGGCGAAGCAAATACAGCGGTAATGCTCGTTTGAGCTAAAAGAGAAATATTGTTCGACAATTCTGCATAAGTAGCCGTATCACCATCTGCAACATTCCAAGGATTGTTCACACCTGCTGTTCCTGTTAAAACTCCAATACCCAAATCTTCTACTCCATAGAACAGGTCGAGAATATCTCCATCACAAGATGTAAATGTATCTGTTGTAGTATGATAATATACTTCATATATATCAACCGAAATTCCAGCAGCTAGAACTCCTCCTAACATTATTCTAATCTCGTCATATTCTTGTAAAACTCCTCCAAAAGAAGGTATAAATGTATATTCATATACATTTTCTCCCGATAAGAGTGATAATAAAGTGGCATCAATACTTTCTATAGTTCCCACATTTACACCATTCTTCCTAGCTACAACTGTAAGTCCTGATGCAACTCCTAACAATCCTGAACCTGGCCCTAACTTAATAGAAACTGGTGTACCAGCTGGAACAACAGTTCCACCCCATGAAATATCTTGATAAGTAGTTCCGAGACCTACTACACCCAAACCAACTGTTATGGTAGAATGTGTAGAAGCGTCTCCGTCTACAGCAAGGTCTCCATCAGTGACGATCCCCCCTATTAAAGTAGTTCCGTTGGACTGATTAGTTGCATAAACTCGTTGATTGGCTCCCGGACATATACCTGTATCTCCTACAAGAACTGTTATTTGTGAAGCCTCTCCGAAGGTACAACCATAACGGCTACCTTGTACATAAAATGAATAAATTTGTCCTTCTTGTAAACCTGAAGGTAATTCAAAAGTAGTACCTGACATTGTCAAAGGATTGCCCAAATGGTCCGTTACTGTAAATGTGGTACAACCTGAAGGGTCTTCGAGCGTATAAGTTGTAGGACTTCCTGGAGTTAAGTGGATAATGTTATAGGAAGCTCCCACAATATTAAATCCTGCCTTTCTCGTAATCTCGTGTATTCGCATGCCGTTCAAAACATCAGCTACACCTCCCAACGAAATTTTTATGCGATCATAAGTTAAACCGTCTTGTGGATTTAAGACAACTACGGCTTGAGAATTACTACTTCCTAAAAAACCTATTGAAAGTCCATTATTATCAGCAGCAATAGGTGTTCCCACAGCAGTATTACCATAATATCGTTGTATCGTAAAACCGTTAAGAGCTTCGATAGACAAGGCTGTTGCAGCATCAGAGACAACTACTTCGACTTGATCGTCTGATGTTATTGGAGTAGAGAAAACCGCAGTAAGTTGCGATTGAGCCAAAAGAGCTGCACCATTAAACAAAGTTGCGTAGGTTGTAACATCTCCATCGATGACATTCTCTGGATTAAGAACTCCTACCGTTCCAGTTAAAACTCCAACACCTAAATCTTCTACACCATAAAAAAGGTCAATAAAATCTCCTTGGCTACAATCTGCAAAAGTTGCTTCAGTATGATAGTATGCCTCATAAACTCGTACAGAAAATCCTATTCCTATCGGTGCAGATGCGATTATTCTGATTTCGTCATACACTTGTGAAGGAGTAAAAGTAAATTCGTATACACTTTCTCCAGAAACTAAACTTAACAAATCTGCTGTTACGGTTTCAATAATTCCTAAATCCGAACCATCTAATCTCGCTTCAATAGTGACAGAAGACCCTACTGCCAAAACTCCAGATTCTATTCCTAATTTTACGGATACAGGAGTATTTGCTGCAATATCTGTACCTCCCCAAGATAAATCTTGCCTCGTCGTTCCAATTCCTAACACGGCAATACCAGTATTAATGGTCGAATGAGTATTCGGATCTCCATCTATTGCATTATTCTGGTTACTTACTCCTCCTCCCAGCAAAGGAATAAAAGAAAAGGATACTTCATTAGTAGCGTATACCCGTTCATTAATATCTGGGCAGGTTTGAGAAGTAACTGATGTAGTAATCAGAAACATCAAAAACGGGAAAACTACTCTAAAAGACTTAAGAAAATAATTTTTATTCATAAGAGTTTGTTTTTGGTTACACATTTATTTTTATAATTAATTTTAATAGAATGTTTTTTGATTTATTATAAATTCAAAAGATCAACTTGTTCCTATTTTGCTTTCAAAAAGAATAAAAGCCTTTTATTTGACATAAAAATATTAGTATATACCCGTTGGGTGTAATTATTTAAAGAAAAATAAATGACTTAGATATTGTCCAAGATACTTAATTTCAGTATCTTGGTGTCGCCAAACAAAACAATATCCATGACAAATATAGTTAAAAATTAGTTAAAAGTTAAGATAAACCTCTAACTTCATTAATTTAACATAAATTCTTCTAAAAAATGACTTAAAAAGTCACTTTAATAACAGCAATAAACTGATCGAGAGAAGTTTTAAATAGAGTCCGTGAAGAATTTAGTGACATAACTCACTAAAACTGTAGAATAATAAGGAATAAAGCAAAGAAGGTTAACTCTTCATGGTTTTCATCAAGAAATAAAAACCAAAAGCTACTAAAACTGATATGATTCCTGTTGCCCACCAAAGCGTTTCGAAACCAAAGTGTTCTACTGTAAGTGTTCCTAAAAAGGGAGAAAAAACATGAGCTACAGAAAACGAAAGAGAATATAAGCCCATATAAGCTCCACGGTTAGCTTCTATAGAGTTCTTTACGATTACTGTTGACATAAAAGGCATTGCCAAAATTTCGGATATACATAACACTGACATTGACACATAAAGCATCAATATAGAAGCATTTAAGTTCAGCATCACAAACGATAGCCCACATAATAATGTTCCTGCAATCAGTACTTGAGATATGGTTAATCTTCGATCTGCAATTTGCACCAAAAGCATTTCGAGTACCACAATAAAAATTCCGCTGTATCCTAAAATAATTCCGATTCCTGCTTCGCTCAAATGGTGTACTTCTTTATAAAAAAGCGGTAAGGTTGTAAGTAGTTGAAAGAAACAAATAGCATACAAAGCACATAAAAACGAAAACAGTAGTATTTTTTTGTCTTTGTAAGGTGAAGGCGCTTTTTCTTTAGATAAAATAGCGTTATGGTCTGTTTTTTCTTTTGGAAATTTAGTTTTTCTGTTGTTAAAATAGAAATAAAACACTACACCTGCAATTAACGAACCTACAGCATTTCCATAAAAAAGCCAATAATAAGAAATCGACGCTAAGATTCCTCCTAAAGCAGGTCCGATAGAAAAGCCAAGATTAATTGCCATTCTATTGAGCGAAAAAGCTTTGGTCAAGTTTTCGGGTTTTGCATAATAAGCAATAGCGACCGAATTAGCTGGTCTAAATGTTTCGGAGATAATGCTTAAAAAGAAAATTCCGGTTGCAAGGCTTTCAACTGTTTTTAATTCGGGTAAAATAAAGTAAATCGGAACAATAAAAAAAAGGCTAAATGCTTGAACTTTAAAATAGCCTATTTTGTCGGTAAGCCAACCTCCAATCCACGATCCGGTTACGGCTCCCAAACCAAAAAAACTTAAAACATAACCCGTTTCTTTTATAGAAAACCCTAAGGCTTGGGTCATATACACACTCAAAAACGGAACTACCATTGCTCCGATTCTGTTGATAAGAATAACTAACGAAAGCATCCAAACGGGTTTAGATAAGCCTCGATACGAATCTAAATATAAAGATAAAAAATGTTTCAAGCCATTACTGAATTAGAAAGGCAAAAATACAGATATGTTTATGAAGTAAAATAAACTGTTCTAAAATTTTAAACTTATTTTTTTTGTGTATTTTCTACAAAAACAGCCTGAACCGACCAATAATGATTTATTCTATTCTTTTTAGCCGTTTTTTACTATAAAGTTTACTTTTAGAAACAAAATAATAGAAAAAAATCTATTCTAACTTTAATAATTGATTCCTAAACTTAATAACTCAACACGATAAAATTTCATTCAAAATAAGTCAAAATGATGAAAAATAATGTTTTTTGTGTATAAGTTGTCATTTTAAATCACAATCCTTTAGTTGAGATGATTTTAATCTTATTCAGTACAAATTATAACAAAAAACCCCAACAATTTCTTGTTGGGGTTTTGAATAAGTTATATCCGTTTTTATTCATCCATAAACTTTTCCATTACAGCATCACTCACTCCCATATTAGAGAAACCTCCATCATGTAGTAAGTTCTGAAGTGTAACTTTCTTGGTCAGATCAGAGAACATTGTAACTGCATAATTTGCACAATCTAAGGCTGTTGCATTTCCTAGAGGCGACATTTTATCAGCATAAGCTATAAATCCTCCGAAACCTTTTACTCCTTGTCCTGCTGTGGTTGGAGTTGGAGATTGTGAAATCGTATTTACGCGTACTTTTTTGTCTCTTCCGAAAAAATATCCAAAACTACGAGCTATAGACTCTAAATAAGCCTTATTATCAGCCATATCGTTATAATCAGGGAAAACACGTTGAGCGGCCATGTACGTAAGTGCTACGATACTTCCCCACTCGTTCATTGCATCCTTTTTATATAAAACTTGCATCACTTTGTGGAATGAAACAGCTGAAACCTGCCAACCTTTTTCTGTAAAATCATAGTTTTGGTTGGTGTAATGGTTCCCTTTTCTCACGTTTACGGACATTCCGATAGAGTGAAGTACAAAATCTAATTTTCCGCCTAAAATTTCTTGAGCTTTGTCGATTAAGTTTTCTAAATCTTCGATTGAGGTTGCATCAGCAGGAATAACTTGTGATCCTGTTTTTTCGGCTAATTGGTTGATTGTTCCCATACGCATTGCGATTGGAGCGTTACTCAACACAAAAGTTCCACCTTCTTCGTGTACACGTTCTGCTGTTTTCCAAGCAATTGAATTTTCGTCTAGTGCACCGAAAATAATTCCCTTTTTCCCTTTTAATAAATTATACATAGTCTTCCTATTAAATAAATTTCAGTTTAAATTTTTCAAATATACTCATTTTATCTTTTACCCGATTCATATTTATTTTCATATTCTCAATAAATTGAGGATTAAATGCATATGAAATAGAGTTCTTGTAATATTTATACGATTCAGTAAAATTTTGTTCGGCCTCATAAATCCTACCTAATTCACTATAATATGAGGCTTTATCAGCATTTTCAACCTCACTGAGCGTTGTATTTATATGCTCTTTTGCATCTTTGTATTTTCCCATATCTACCAATAAATACGTATAATTTAGGTATGAAGGTGCATATTTTGGGTCGAACTTCATGGCTAATTTATAGTGGTATAACGCTTTGTCGTAATTGGATAATTTGATATGAAAAATCCACGCTAGATGATTGTGAGCTTTTCCAAAATCTGGATATTGTGACAATACCTCTTCTAGCAATTCTTTGGCTTCCGAAATTTTGGCTTCTCCTATAAGCGTATCCGCTTTTATAAACTGATTTTCGTAATAACTTATGTTTTCTTCCACTTGATAATGTTTTAGTTCATTAATAATGTTTTGGCATGCGATAAAGCAGATTCTGAAGGATTCTTACCCGAAAGCATTTCGGCTATTTCTTCGACTCTTTCTGTGTTAGACAATAACTTAAGGTCAGATACCGTATCTACATCTGTAACAGATTTATACACCTTATAATGATTATTTCCTTTAGAAGCGATCTGAGGTAAATGTGTAATCGAAATAACCTGTCTGTTACCGCTCATTTGTTGCATTATATCTGCCATTTTTATAGCGATTTCTCCTGAAACTCCTGTGTCAATTTCGTCAAAAATAATGGTTGGCATCGCTTTATATTCTGCCAAAATAGCTTTAGTAGCTAACATAATTCTTGAGAGTTCTCCTCCAGAGGCTGTCTTTTTTAAAAGTCCAAAATTACCGCCTTTGTTGGCCGAAAACAGAAACTCGATTTTATCTTTACCGTTCGAAAAATAATCTTCAGAGGCTAATAATTGAATATCAAAACGAGCATTGTCCATCCCTAATTCAGACAACAAAACTGTAATTTTTTGATCAAAAACTTCAATGGCTTTTTTCCGGTTTTGATGTAAAACTAATGCAATTTTATCTAATTCCATCTGATTTTCGACTATCATTTTTTGAGTTTTTTCGATAATCGAACTCAAGCCATCTACCGAAATCACCTTTTCTTCCAGACTATTTTTGATTTCAAGGAGTTCTTCGACCGAACTTACTTTGTGCTTCTTTTGTAGGTCGTACAAAAGCTGTAGCCTATCTCCTATTTTTTGTGTTTCTTCCGGATTGTCAAAAACCAATTCTGACAAATGATTTACTTCTTGCAATATATCCGAAAACTCAATCTGAACACTCGAAATTCGTTCCGAGATTTCTTTATAAGCATCCGAAAAGCTAGCTATTTTATAGAAATCAGACTTTATTTCGTTTAAATTCTGGATAATTCCACCAATTTCATTATCCGAAAGGTTGAGAGTTTTCGACAAAACCTCTTTGATAAGTTCGGTATTATTGAGTTTTTCGTATTCTGTTTCTAATTCTTGTTGTTCGTTTTCTTTTAGATTTGCTTCGTTCAATTCATTATAAACAAACAAGTTGTACTCTTGTTCTCGTTCAGATTCTGATAATTTGGCCTGAGCTTGTTCAAGTGCTTTTTTATTTTTCTTATACTCTGAGAGTTTTTTAGAATATTCTAAAAGTAAATCTTCGTTTTGAGCTAAGATATCCAACACTTCAAACTGATATTTTTCTTCCGAAAGTTCTCTGGTTTGGTGTTGCGAATGTATGTCCATCAATTGATTTCCCAGTTCGTCCAACTGTTGTAAAGTAACCGGACTGTCATTGACAAAAGCTCTGGATTTTCCGCTCGGAAGGATTTCTCTACGAATGATAGTTTCGTTTTCAAAATCTAAATCATTTTCTTCAAAAAAAACTTTTAATCCATATTTTTCTACCGAAAAAATAGCTTCGATAATACATTTTTCATCCTCGTTTTTGAGCGAAGACAAATCGGCTCTTTTTCCTAAAACCAACCCTAAAGCTCCTAAAAGCATTGACTTACCTGCTCCTGTTTCTCCGGTTATAACCGAAAAACCCTCCGAAAAATCAACATTTAGATTTTCAATTAATGTATAATTTCTGATAGAAAGCGATGTAAGCATTTATGATTGAAAATTAACGATTTGTACTTATTGATAAATTCAACAAGCAAAAATACTAAATAGAAAGGATTTTTTTAGTCTTTTATTTTTAATTCACCTCCTAAA
>CAZOQH010000029.1:0-19649 GCA_964581855.1 uncultured Flavobacterium sp. | reverse complement strand
ATAAAAAGTAAGTTTTAATCATAAAATAAAGTAAAAATGACAGGAACAGTAGCAGAAATCGGAGCAGGTCTTGCAGTATTAGGCGAAGGACTAGGCATTGGTAAAATTGGTGGTTCAGCAATGGACGCTATCGCACGCCAGCCAGAAGCTTCAGGAAAAATTCAAACAGCTATGCTTATTGCAGCAGCGCTTATTGAAGGTATTGGTTTTGCGGCATTGTTTGCAGCTTAATCACTCCCAAAGTCAGAATTGTAACGGTTGGTTGCAATTCTGACTTTATCTAAAAATTAAATAGAATTAGATTTTATATACATATAATATGGATAAGTTAATTAATGAGTTTTCGTTTGGATTGTTTATATGGCAATTTATTCTTTTTATTGTAATTGTTTTTGTACTTAAAAAATTTGCGTGGAAGCCAATTTTGAATGCAGTAAACGAAAGAGAGGAAGGAATTAAAAATGCTCTTCAATCAGCCGAAGAAGCTAAAAAAGAAATGCAAAATCTAAAAGCTGATAACGAAAGATTATTGGCTGAAGCAAGAGCTGAACGCGATGCAATGATTAAAGAAGCTCGTGAAATTAAAGATAAAATGATAGCTGATGCTAAAGAAGAAGCTCAAACACAAGGAGCTAAAATGATTGAGCAAGCAAAAGTTACTATCCAAGGCGAGAAAAATGCAGCAATGGCAGAACTTAAAAATCAGGTTTCTTCGTTGTCTTTAGAAATTGCAGAAAAAGTATTAAAAAGCGAACTTTCTGACAAAGAAAACCAAACAAAATTGGTTGAGAAAATGTTGGGAGACCTAAAATTAAACTAAAAAAAGTATGTCAAACAGAGCAGCTATACGATATGCAAAAGCTATCATGGAAAGAGTTCAGGCTAATGGTCTGGCAGCTCAAACTAATCAAGATATGCTTTTGATTGCCGATACAATAAACTCAAACAAAGAATTGAGTAGATTTATTGATAACCCTGTAATTTCTACAGCTACAAAACAATCGGCTTTGTTAGAGATATTTTCGAGTATCAATGCAGAGTCAAAACTTTTGTTAAGGCTATTGGCAGAAAACAAAAGGCTTGATATTTTAGATGCAGTAGCTTTGGCTTATAACAAAATGTTTGATCAAATAAGCGGAATCGAAAAGATTCAGGTTACAACTGCCTTTCCAATCACGCCAGAATTAGAGGCAAAAGTCGTAGAAAAAGCAAAAGAGTTTACTTCAAACTCATTAGTAATCGAAAATATCGTAGACGAATCAATCATCGGAGGGTTTATTCTTAGAATGGGAGATAAGCAGTATAATGCTTCGGTTGCTAATAAACTGACAACATTAAAAAGAGAATTAACAAATTAGTTTTATATCAGCACTTAGTGCTTTAAATTATAAATAAGATGGCAGAAATTAAACCGGCTGAAATTTCAGCAATTTTAAAAAAGCAGATTTCAGGATTTGAGTCTGGAGCTTCTTTGGAAGAAGTAGGAACGGTTCTAAACGTAGGAGACGGTATTGCTCGTGTTTACGGATTATCAAACGTGCAATACGGAGAGCTTGTCGAGTTCGAAAACGGGATGGAAGGAATGGTGTTGAACCTTGAAGAAGATAACGTAGGGGTTATCTTATTTGGTTCTTCAACAGGGATTAAAGAGGGCTCAACCGCAAAAAGAACAAACCGTATTGCTTCTTTAAAAGTTGGAGAAGAAATGGTAGGTCGTGTTGTTAATACCCTTGGACAACCAATCGATGGTAAAGGACCAATCGGAGGAACACTTTACGAAATGCCTTTAGAGAGAAAAGCTCCAGGAGTGGTGTTTCGTCAACCGGTAACCGAGCCTTTACAAACAGGAATCAAATCAGTAGATGCTATGATTCCAGTAGGAAGAGGACAAAGAGAGCTTGTGATTGGTGACCGTCAAACCGGAAAAACTACGGTTTGTATCGATACCATCCTAAACCAAAAAGAATTTTATGATGCAGGCGAGCCTGTATATTGTATTTATGTAGCAGTAGGACAAAAAGCTTCAACTGTTGCCAATATTGCTAAAACTCTAGAAGAAAAAGGAGCTTTGGCTTATACGATTATCGTAGCAGCAAACGCTTCTGACCCTGCTCCGATGCAGGTATATGCTCCAATGGCAGGTGCTGCAATCGGAGAATACTTCCGTGATACAGGACGTCCGGCACTAATTGTATATGATGACTTATCTAAACAAGCTGTAGCTTATCGTGAGGTTTCCTTATTGCTTAGAAGACCACCAGGACGTGAGGCTTATCCGGGAGACGTATTTTACCTACACTCACGTTTGTTAGAAAGAGCTGCTAAAATCATTGCAGATGACAATATCGCTAAAAATATGAACGACCTTCCAGAATCGCTTAAACCGATTGTAAAAGGAGGAGGTTCATTAACGGCTTTACCAATCATTGAAACCCAAGCAGGAGACGTTTCGGCTTATATCCCGACTAACGTGATTTCGATTACAGACGGACAGATTTTCTTGGAGTCTGACCTGTTCAACTCGGGAGTTCGTCCTGCAATTAACGTAGGTATTTCGGTATCGCGTGTTGGAGGTAACGCGCAAATTAAATCGATGAAAAAAGTAGCTGGAACACTAAAACTTGACCAAGCACAATTCCGTGAATTAGAGGCTTTCGCTAAGTTTGGTTCTGACCTTGATGCAGCTACGATGAACGTAATCGAAAAAGGGAAACGCAACGTAGAAATTCTAAAACAATCGGTTAACGACCCTTATACGGTAGAAGACCAAATTGCAATTATCTACGCAGGTTCTAAAAACTTACTTAGAAATGTTCCGGTAGAAAAGGTAAAAGAATTCGAAAAAGATTATCTTGAATACCTGAACGCGAAATATAGAAGTACACTTGACCAGTTAAAAGCTGGTAAGTTTACAGACGAAATTACTACTGTATTGGATGCTGCTGCAAAAGAAATTGCTGCTAAATACTAATTTGAAAGTATATTGTATATTGTAGAATCGTATGATGTGAAAGCAAAATACAAAATACAATATACAACTTTACAATATACATTTTAAAAAATGGCAAACTTAAAAGAGATTCGTAATAGAATTAGTTCGGTATCATCAACTATGCAGATAACTTCTGCTATGAAGATGGTTTCTGCTGCAAAGTTGAAAAAAGCACAAGATGCTATTACAGCTATGCGTCCGTATGCTGAAAAACTAACGCAATTGTTGCAAGACTTAAGCGCTTCATTAGAAGGAGACGTTGCAGGTAAATATTCAGAAGACAGAGCTGTAAACAATGTTTTGATAGTAGCTATTACTTCAAACAGAGGATTGTGCGGTGCTTTTAATTCCAATATAATAAAAGAAACCAATCAATTGGTTCAAAATAAATATGCAGACAAAAAAGTTGACTTTGTAACTATCGGAAAAAAAGCAAACGATATCTTGCGTAAGTCAGGAACAGTTATACAAAATAGTAGCGCTGTTTTTGACGATTTAACTTACGAAAATGTAGCTGAAATCGCCGAATATTTGATGCAATTATTTGTGGACGGAAAGTACGATAGAATCGAACTGGTGTACAATCAATTCAAAAATGCAGCTACTCAAATAGTAATAGCTGAGCAGTTTTTACCAATTGTTTCACAGCAATCGGATGTAAATACTCCAACGGATTATATCTTTGAGCCATCAAAAGAAGAAATCATTTTGGAACTTATCCCAAAAATGCTAAAAACACAATTGTATAAAGCCGTAAGAGATTCATTTGCTGCAGAACACGGAGCACGTATGACGGCAATGCACAAAGCAACCGATAACGCAACCGAACTCAGAGATCAATTGAAACTAACTTACAACAAAGCCCGTCAGGCTGCTATTACCAACGAAATCTTGGAAATCGTTGGAGGGGCAGAGGCTTTGAACGGATAGGAAAAATGTAAGTTTTTCAAATCCTGACAATGCGAGGCTTTGAACGGATAGGAAAAATGTAAGTTTTTCAAATCCTGACAATGCGAAGCTTTGAACGGATAGTTTAAGAAAAATAACTAATTTTGGAAAATGTTTAAAAGCAGCTTTTTGTTTTTAAACATTTTTTACTTTTAACAAACAGCTTATAACCTATTGCTTACAGCCTAAAGCCTAAAAAAATGACAAAACAAGAAATCATAAATAACTTTAACCCGAATGATCCGGGATTAGCAGATGCGTCTTTATTCGGATTGCCTTTTGGAGCAGAACATAGCGAAATCATTGTAATTCCTGTGCCTTGGGAAGTAACCGTAAGCTACGGAGCAGGAGCATCAGAAGGGGTTGATGCCGTTTTCGACGCTTCGTTTCAAGTTGATTTGGCGCATCAGGAATTTCCAGAATTATGGAAGTTGGGTATTTATATGGATGAGGAAATTCCGAACTGGAAACAGAGAAGTGATAAATTCAAAGCAAAAGCACAACCCATTATTGAAGCTCTCGAAAACGGAGAAAATGCAGAAGATAATCCGACTTTGAAAGCGAGTTTGGATGAAATCAATAAACAAAGCGAAATCTTGAAAGACGAACTCAAAGAAAGAGTTTTATTTTGGCAGAATAAAGGAAAAAAAGTCGTGCTTTTAGGAGGAGACCACTCGACACCTTTAGGATATTATGAGGCTTTAGCAACCAAACATGATAACTTCGGAATCCTGCATTTGGATGCTCATATGGATTTGAGAATTGCTTACGAAGGTTTTACCTATTCTCATGCTTCGATTATGTATAATGCCTTGAAACTGCCACAAATTAGTAAAATTGTTCAGGTCGGAATTCGTGATTTTGGAGAGCAAGAAGTAGAAGTCGTAAAAGCCGAAAACGGAAGAGTGAAAGTTTTTACCGATATGGATTTAAAAGCACAAACTTTTGAAGGAACAACTTGGAAAGCACAGTGCGAAAAAATTATTTCAGAACTTCCACAAAAAGTACACATCAGCTTTGATATCGACGGAATGTATCCGTGGTATTGCCCAAGTACAGGAACTCCGGTTCCGGGAGGATTTTCTTTTGAACAAGCTGCTTATTTATTGAGTAAATTAGCGAATTCGGGCAAAAAAATAATTGGCTTTGATTTGGTCGAAGTAGCTCCCTCAGGTAATGACGATTGGGACGGAAATGTAGGTGCGAGAATGCTTTTTCATATGTGTGGCGTTTTTGCAAAATCTCAAGGGCTTAAAGTAGGAGAGAAGATTCAGTTTTAAGCAATCAGTCTCAGTTTTCGATAAACGATTTATTCGTAATCATAATTCTTAATTTGCAATTGTCAATGGACAAAGTAAAAGCTAAAAAACACCTAGGACAGCATTTCTTAAATGACGAAAATATAGCTCGAAAAATAGCGGATACCCTTTCGTTGGATGGTTATCAAAAAGTCTTAGAAATTGGTCCGGGAATGGGAGTGCTCACTAAGTATCTGCTCGAAAAACCTATCGAAACATTTGTCATCGAAATTGACACAGAATCAGTAGAATACCTCAATAATAACTACCCAAAGCTTCACAATCATATTATATCAAAGGATTTTTTAAAATATGATTTAAAAGAAGTATTTGCTGAAGAATCTTTTGCCATTATCGGAAACTTTCCGTACAATATTTCTTCTCAAATTGTTTTCAGAGCTTTAGATTTTAGAGAACAAGTAGTAGAGTTTTCAGGAATGTTTCAGAAAGAAGTGGCCGAACGAATTTGCGAAAAGAAAGGAAGTAAAACATACGGAATTCTTTCGGTTTTGGTTCAGGCCTTTTATAAAGCTGAATATTTGTTTACAGTATCCGAACATGTATTTACACCACCTCCCAAGGTTAAATCAGGAGTTTTAAAGTTGACCCGAAAAGAAAATTTCCATCTGGAGTGTGATGAAAAAAAGTTTTTTAATGTAGTGAAAACGGCTTTTAATCAAAGGCGTAAAACCTTGCGGAATAGCTTAAAACCTATTGGAATTCCGGAAAATCAAAAAGAAAATAAAATATTCGATTTACGTCCAGAGCAGTTGTCAGTAGAAGAATTTATCGAAATAACACAAATGCTTGATGCTTAGTTAGTAACAGGTTTTTTTGAGTAAACCCCTCTAAGGAGCATAATCCTGAATTTTAAATTCCTGATTTTAAATCAAAAATCTTACCTTTGCAAGGCTTTAACCGAAATTGAAGGATATGGAGTTCAAAATCAGCAGAGAACTTATTGAACAAATTCAATTGTATGTTGAGAGTAAAAACGATAGAGAATTAGAGCTTTTACTCAACGACATGCACCACGCTGATATTGCTGAAATTCTCGATGAATTAGAATTTGAGCAAGCTTCATATGTCTTTAAAATACTAGATTCCGAAACCACTTCTGAAGTGCTTTTGGATATTGACGAGGATTTAAGAGATGAAATCTTAAGAAGCCTTTCCCCTAAAGAGATTGCAGAAGAATTAGACGAGATGGATACCGATGACGCTGCAGATATTTTTGCAGAGCTTTCGGAAGAAGTCAAAAAAGAAGTAATTTCGGAGCTAGAAGACGTCGAACACGCTAAGGATATCGTTGAACTTTTGCGCTACGACGAAGATACAGCAGGAGGTTTGATGGGGAAGGAACTTGTAAAGGTCAACGAAAACTGGAATGTGCTGACTTGTGTGGTCGAAATGAGAAAACAAGCAGAGCATGTAACTCGAGTACATTCTATTTACGTAGTTGATGATGAAAATCGGCTTAAAGGTCGTTTGTCGCTTAAAGATTTGCTCACTAGCTCGACCAAAACACATATCAGTGAAATTTATATTCCAAAAGTAGACTACGTTAGAATCGATACGAAAGATACCGAAGTGGCCCGTATTATGCAAAAATACGACTTAGAGGCAATTCCGGTAGTCGATGAGTTAGGGAGATTAGTAGGTAGAATCACCATTGATGATATTGTAGATGTAATTAAAGAAGAAGCAGACAAAGACTACCAATTAGCAGCAGGTATTTCGCAAGATGTTGAAGCGGATGATAGCATTCTGGATCTTACTAAAGCACGTTTGCCATGGCTGGTTCTTGCTCTTTTTGGAGGCTTCATAACCGTTAAGGTTATGGGAATCTTTGATGATGCTCTGGCTAAACACGGAGAACTTTTCTTTTACACTCCTTTAATTGCAGCAATGGCAGGAAACGTAGGAGTACAATCTTCGGCAATTATTGTTCAAGGATTAGCCAACGGAACCTTGAGTGGTTCTATTTGGAAGCGCTTAGCAAAAGAAATATCTCTGAGTTTACTAAACGGATTCATTTTAGGGATTATTTTACTATTAGGGAGTCATTTTTTATTAGGAGTAGATTATATGACAGGAATTACAGTAACTGTAGCTTTGATTTCTGTAATTATAATAGCATCTCTTTTAGGAACCTTTATCCCGATTACTTTAAATAAGTACGGAGTGGACCCAGCTCTTGCAACAGGGCCGTTTATTACTACAAGTAATGATATTTGCGGAATTATGATCTACTTTTCTATTGCAAAACTTATTTTAGGCTTTTAAGTTATTCTCAATTCTCGTTATTTTTTTTCCTTAAAATTTAGTACCTTTGTCAGAATAGATTTATTCTACATAAAAATAAGAAAACACAATGAAATTAGATAGAAAAGATATCCTTAAAGCTCTGGAAACTATAACTGTGGCTGGAGAAGGACAAAATATGGTCGAGAGTGGAGCAGTTCAAAATGTAATTACTTTTGGAGATGAAGTAGTGGTAGATTTAAAGCTTACCACTCCAGCTTTGCACATCAAAAAAAGAGCAGAAGTAGATGTGATGAAAGCCATTCAAGACTTAGTTTACGAAAAAGCTAAAGTTAAAGTAAATATCAAAGTAGAAGCACCCGAAAAACCCGAAATTAAAGGAAAAGCAATTCCCGGAATATCTAATATTATAGCAGTCGCTTCCGGAAAAGGAGGAGTAGGGAAATCTACCATGACGGCTAATCTAGCTATAGCATTGTCTAAAATGGGATTCAAAGTCGGAGTGCTTGATGCGGATGTTTATGGTCCATCGATGCCAATTATGTTTGACGTAGAAAGAGCAAGACCGTTATCAGTGAATGTGGACGGAAAATCTAAGATGAAACCGATCGAAAATTACGGTGTAAAAATTCTTTCTATCGGATTCTTTACTCAACCAAATCAGGCGGTAATCTGGAGAGGACCAATGGCCGGAAAAGCTTTAAATCAAATGATTTTTGACGCAGATTGGGGAGAATTAGACTTTATGTTGCTCGACCTTCCTCCTGGAACAGGAGATATTCACCTATCTATAATGCAAAGTCTCCCGATTACAGGAGCCGTAGTAGTAAGTACGCCTCAAAATATAGCTCTGGCAGATGCTAAAAAAGGAGTAGCTATGTTTCGTCAAGAAAGTATCAATGTTCCCGTGTTGGGAATAGTTGAGAATATGGCTTACTTTACTCCAGACGAACTCCCAGAAAATAAATATTATATTTTCGGAAAAGAAGGAGCTAAAAATTTAGCAGAAGATTTGGACGTGCCGTTCTTAGGAGAAATCCCTATTGTACAAAGCATTAGAGAAGCAGGAGATTACGGACATCCGGCCGCTTTACAAGAAAACTCTCCAATAGCAGATGCTTTTGAAGAATTAGCACGTAACGTAGCCGAACAAGTGGTGTTGAGAAATGAAAGTTTACCACCCTCAGAGGCGATAAAAATAACGACAATGGCAGGTTGTTCAGCGGTTAAAAAATAATATGAAATGTTCAATAAATGGTATTCAGTAAATTTTACGAAACTATGAACTCAAACTCTAATACTAGAAAAAATGAATTCACAAGAAATTAAATCAAACGTAGAAAAGGCACTTGACGAAATTCGTCCGTTTTTGAACTCGGATGGAGGAGATATTACTTTAATTTCTATCGAAAACGATAAAATCGTAAATGTTCGTTTAGAAGGAGCGTGTGGAGATTGTAACCTTAGCTTTTCAACCATGAAAGCGGGAGTAGAAACTACAATCAAAAAATATGCTCCACAGATTGAACAGGTTATAAATGTAGCTTAATTAAAAATTAAGAAAGCTCTTTTAACCTGACTTTAATCATATAATAACTTGAAAGTTTATTCGAAATTTGCTTTCAAAATTAACTCCGATTCTAATTTCGAAATATTCGGAGATTAAACCATAAAAAAGAATGATTTCAACAGATATATTAATCATAGGAGCAGGTCCTACCGGACTTTTTGCTGTCTTTGAAGCGGGACTTCTTAAACTAAAATGCCATATTATTGACGCTCTTCCGCAACCAGGCGGACAATTATCAGAGCTGTATCCTAAAAAACCTATATTCGATATTCCAGGCTATCCAAGCGTGGGAGCACAAGAATTGATAGATAATCTGATGGAACAGATTAAGCAATTTCAGCCAGGATTTACATTAAACGAAAGAGCAGAAACTATCGAAAAACTCGAAGACGGAACTTTTATTGTTACAACCGATAAAGGAACACAACATCATGCAAAAGCAGTGGCTATTGCAGGAGGATTAGGGAGCTTCGAACCAAGAAAACCAATTATCGAAGATTTAGAGTTTTACGAAGACAAAGGAGTAGAATACTTTGTTAGAAATCCAGAACTATTCAGAGACAAAAAAATAGTAATTGCAGGAGGAGGAGACTCTGCACTGGATTGGAGTATATTTTTGACAGATGTAGCCAAAGAAGTTACTTTAGTACACAGACGAAACGAATTTAGAGGTGCCTTGGATTCGGTTGAAAAAGTTCAAGAACTCAAAAAGCAAGGAAAAATCAATCTAATTACTCCAGCTGAAGTGATAAAACTCAACGGAGCAGAACACTTAGAATCATTAGTAGTAGAAATCAACGGAGCCGAAATGACTATCCAGACCGATTATTTTATTCCGCTTTTTGGACTTACACCTAAACTCGGTCCTATTGCTAACTGGGGATTAGAAATCGAAAAAAATGCAATCAAAGTAAATAATGCCCTCGATTATCAAACTAATATCGAAGGAATCTATGCCATTGGAGATATTAATACTTACCCAGGAAAACTAAAACTTATTTTATGTGGTTTTCATGAAGCTACTTTGATGTGTCAGAGTGTGTATAACAAACTTAATCCGGGTAAGAAGTATGTATTGAAATATACTACGGTGGCAGGAGTTGACGGATTTGACGGAACGCGAAAAGAAGCCGAAAAAGCAGTAGTAAAAGCGATAGAGTAGGCTAATTTGAAAAAGATATTACATTTCTGCCGTATCTAACCAAGAGATTGCTATTTATATCTAAAAGAGAATTAGATAAAATGCTTTTTACAGTATATTTTTTTAAATATCAATAAACTCCTATTAACTAATTATGGATGTAACCATTCACATTACTGATCGCAACGGAATTCGTCATACGGTTGAAGCTCCAACTGATATGAATATGAATATTATGGAACTTGTTCGTTCTTATGAACTAGCAGAAGAAGGGACTATCGGAATTTGTGGGGGAATGGCAATGTGTGCTTCGTGTCAATGTTACGTATTGAATGAGGTAGAACTACCCGAAAAAAGCGACGAAGAAGAAGCCATGCTGTGGGAAGCATTTAACGTAAAAGAAAACTCACGCTTGGGCTGTCAGATTTTTATTACCCCAGATCTCGACGGATTAGAGGTCGAATTAGCTCCCGAATCATAAAAATAACTTGCGTTTAATTAATCATAAAGGCCTACACAAAGCGAATCCATCGCCTTCTAGGTTGTTTTAACCTAGTAACGCACCCAGTTTTACCAGCTTAGCCTCAGCTGATAATCAAATGAAATAGCGAATTAATAATCCACTCTTATCAAAAAAATAGCCTTTGATTTTAAATAAATCAAAGGCTGTTTTTTTATGAAGGGATTAATGATATAGAGTCTGATAATTCGGGTTTTTCTTTAGTATAATTGAGTAACCAAACTCTGAGTTCTTCTATTTCGTAAGGTAGTAAGGATTTGATGGCTTTTTCTAATTCTTTATAAAACAGTAAGGGGTCAAAACTTACGCTCTCTAACACTTTTTTAGTGTATGTAAACATGGCTCTTCCCATAATAATGAGGTTTAAATTTATACTTCAAATATAACGAAAAATGGCCAGTGAATAGTGTATGTATAATGTTAAAAAAGAGTGAAATTTAAACTTTCAATTTATTTTATTTATATAAAGTAAAACAGTAGTTTCAGTAGAAATAAATTACTAAATCCCCAGATTCTATTAGATTTATTTATTCTTCTAATTCTTCGGCTCTTTTTACTAAATTTTCAGGAAGTGATTTTTGAGTTTTAGCTCCCATCTTCTTGAGTTTTTCGATAGTAGTTATAACATTTCCACGTCCGTGAACCAGTTTATTCATCGCTCCAGAATATTCATTTTTGGCTTCGTCCATTCTTTTGCCGATTTTGATTAAATCGCTGACAAATCCTTCGAATTTATCGTATAAAGTTCCGGCTAATCGGGCAATTTCATATGCGTTTTCTTGTTGTTTTTGATTGGTCCACATACTGTCAATGGTTCGTAATGTAGCCAAAAGTGTAGCTGGAGTAACAATCACTATATTTTTTTCAAAAGCTTTGGTATAAAGACTGTTGTCCTGATTTAAAGCCATGGCAAAAGCAGGTTCGATTGGGATAAACAAAAGAATAAAATCTGGACTTTCGATTTTGTAAATATCGTGGTATTTTTTTTCAGATAACTGTTCTATATGACGTTTAATCGAATTAACATGTTCTTTAAGGTAAATGGCTTGCTGATTTTGGTCTTCTTCGTTTACGAATTTTTCGTAAGCTGTGAGCGAAACCTTCGAGTCGATAATCATTTTTTTGTTATCCGGTAGATGAATCACCACATCAGGCATAATGCGTTTTCCATCTTCATCGGTAAAGCTTTGTTGCACAAAATACTCTCTATCTCTTTCTAAACCTGATTTTTCGAGTACTCGCTCTAACACCAACTCTCCCCAATTTCCCTGGATTTTTGAATCTCCTTTTAAAGCTTTAGTAAGGTTTTCGGCCTCTTGAGTAATTTTTAGATTTTGATTTTGAAGTTGAATAAGTTGTTCTCTTAACGAAGCATGAATACCAATGTTTTCTTTCTGAGAATCTTCGACTTTTTTCTCAAAAAGCTGAATCTTTTCTTGTAAGGGATTCAAAATGTTTTTGATATTTTCTTTATTTTGCTCCGTAAACTTAGTAGATTTCTCTTCTAAGATTTTGTTAGCCAGATTTTCGAACTCTTTGGTAAAGCGAGCCTGAAGTTGTTCTACTTCTTCTTTCTGTTCTTGATTTTTTTGCTGTAAATTATTGTATTCGGTTTCTTTTCGAGAAAGCGATACCATTAAAGATTGCTTTTCGAGTAATAATTGTTGTGTTTCTTCAGTAAGTTTAGCAAGCTGGCTCTCAAAGTTGTTTTTTTGCTCAACTAGCTGTTGTTTGTAATTTTCGATTTCTCTTAACAAACTGTTTGCCTTTTCTTCTGCAACAACCTTTTCGGAATTCAAAGAAGCTTTAAGCAACATTCTTCCAACAAAAATTCCGATAAAAAGTGCAACAAAAACAAGGATAATACTAAAAATGGGATTCATTATAAAACATAGTAATTTAAAAGGTTTATTCTATTTTTTCGACTTTACCTTTTTGTTTATTGGTGTCTCCAACCATATTAAACTCAAAAGTATAGGTGTTTTCGTGTGTGGTAAGAATCTTAATATGCACGCCTTTTCGTTCATGACGATTCTTAGGATTTATCTTGTGTAGCACATATTCACAATCGTTAATCCATCTTACATGCGATGAGTCGATTTTTCCTTCATAATTCTCGATTTCCAAACTGTCTTTTCTTTCAAAATAGGTTACTTTGGTCTGGCCATCGATTTCATGTTCAAACTTAAATTTACCTGTTCTAAAATCTGCACAGTTTCGTTCTTGTTGGTAGCAAGAAACCAATAAAAATGTTGTAAAGAGCAAAGATATTTTTCTCATTTTTTTCTTAGTCGTTAAAAAGTGCTTTTACCATTGTAGTTACGCCTTTATAAATAAGGTACATCCCCAAAATACAGCATAAAATACCAACAGAAAGTACGATATAATAAAGCTCATGTTCTTTGTTTTTAAAAGAACTGTTAATTATAGTCGGACCAATAAACAATAACGGAAGTGAAATTGCTAGAAATCGAATCCCTTTAAATAGAATGTTTTTGTTAGTAGCCATAGTCCAAAAAATATTTTCAAAGATACAATTAAAAGAAAGAAAAATAAAATGATTACACATAAGATAAAACGCTAAATTATCAAGATATTTGACCAAAGACTACGCATAACCCGTACCTAAGTAACTAACATTTCTTATCTTCGCTTTTTTAAAAAACCAGTTTGACTTATGTCTGAAAAAATCATATTTATTACGGGTGCTTCATCAGGAATTGGTAGGGCGATGGCTGAATTTTTACATCAAAAAGGATATAAAGTTTACGGAACCAGTAGAAATCCACAGCAATATCCGGAATCTAAGGTAAAGTTAGTGGCTCTTGAAGTAACTGATGTCGGTTCTATCCGAAAAGCTGTTGAGCAGGTTATCGAAATAGAAGGTAAGATAGATGTGCTTATCAATAATGCAGGGGCAGGAATTACGGGAGCATTAGAGGAAATTCCCTCCGAGGAAATAAAACGAAATTTCGACACCAATCTCTTCGGACCTATTGAGGTGATTAAAGCGGTGTTGCCTCAAATGCGCAAGCAAAAGTCAGGCTTGATTATCAATATCACTTCTATTGCGGGTTATATGGGATTGCCCTACAGAAGTGTTTATTCTGCTTCGAAAGGAGCTTTAGAACTCATTACCGAAGCCTTGAGAATGGAGGTTAAACAATTCGGAATTGAAGTAACTAATATAGCACCGGGAGATTTTGCAACAAACATCGCACAAGGAAGATACCATACACCCGTTATTCAGGGATCGGATTACGAAAAATCATACGGTAAAAATCTAGAGCTTATGAACGCTCATGTGGATTCTGGGAGCGACCCAATACAAATGGCAGAGGCTGTGTACAGAGTGATAAATACGTCTAAACCCAAAATACACTACAAAGTAGGAGCTTTTTTGCAAAAGTTTTCGATTGTACTCAAAAGAGTATTACCGGATAAAATCTACGAAAAAATGCTGATGAATCATTATAAAATCTAAAAATGGACTACCAAGCTATTTTTAATACTCATACAGAATCGTCGGTAAGCCAAAGATATGTGGCATTGTCACATATCGAACCTCTACTTTTACGATTAAAAAAACACGGAAAAATTTCGGTCGGAGGAACATCGGTTTTGAATAAACCTATTTATGTATATCAAAGCGGAAGCGGGAAAATCAGGGTAATGATGTGGAGTCAGATGCACGGAAACGAATCGACCACAACCAAGGCCCTGTTAGACTTGTTTAATTTTTTAGAATCTGAAGACGGGAGAGATTTTCAACAAAAATTCACTTTCTGTATTATTCCGATGCTCAATCCGGACGGAGCTGAATTATGGACCAGAAACAATGCAAATGATGTAGATTTAAATCGCGATGCCCAAAACTTATCCCAACCCGAAAGTAAAATTCTCAGAAAATATATAGATGAATTTAAACCAGATGTGTGTTTTAACTTACATGATCAACGAACGATCTTCGGAGTCGAAGGAACACAAAACCCGGCAACGGTTTCGTTTTTAGCTCCCTCGTTTAATCCGGAAAAGGAAGTGAACGATATTCGCAAAAAAGCGATGGAAATCATTGTATATATGAATGAAGAGCTCCAAAACTATATTCCCAACCAAACAGCTCGATTTGATGACGGATTTAACATTAACTGTATAGGAGATACTGTACAACGCAGTAAAATCCCTACAATATTGATAGAAGCAGGACATTATCCTAATGATTATCAGAGACAAATAACTCGAAAATATATTTTTATAGCACTTTTGGCAGGATTAGATAATCTTAAAATAAACAGCAATTCGTTTACAAAATATTTAGAATACTTTAACATTTCGAATAATATGGCATTCTTTTTTGATGTTTTTTATAAAAATGTCAAATTTAATTATGATAATAAACAAATTATTACGAATTTTGCAGTTCAGTTTTCTGAAAGAGTTAAAAATGACCAGATAGTCTTTGATGCTTTAGTAAAAGAAGTAGGAAGTCTCGAAGGTTTTTGCGGACATTTTGAATATGATGCACAAGGAAGCGAATATGCAGATGGTCAACAAAATTATCCGATAATCAATCAGAAAGCAGATTTTAAAATAGGCGAAGTGATTTTTAAGAATGGCTTGCCCATAAATACGTAACAATAATTAAACTATATTATATAAAAAAAGAGTTATGAGTAAATTCCGCTTAGATGAAATTGATCATCAAATTTTGGATATGTTGATTGAGAATACGAGAGTTCCTTTTACGGATATTGCAAAAAAACTTCTTATTTCAGCTGGAACAGTTCACGTACGTGTAAAGAAAATGGAAGAGGCAGGTATTATTACAGGTTCGTCTCTTACTTTAGATTACGAAAAACTAGGTTATGCCTTTATCGCTTACGTAGGAGTTTTCTTACACAATACTTCACAAACAAAATTTGTTTTGGAGCGTCTTAAAGAAATCCCTTATGTTACTGTAGCACATGTTACAACAGGAAAATTTAATATCTATTGTAAAATAAGAGCTAAAGATACACATCATGCTAAAGAAGTAATTTTTGCAATTGATGATATCGAAGGAGTGTACAGAACAGAAACAATGATTTCTCTCGAAGAGAGTATCAACGACAAAAAACGTTTGATGCATACCATTTTTAAAGATATGTAAAATCAAAGAAAATAGTATATTTGCAAGAGTCTTTTTCAATTCAGAAAAAGGCTCTTTTTTTAATTTTAAAATCAGCTTATGAAAAAAAATCTATTCGTTTTGATGCTTGGACTTACCCTTTTTTCGTGCTCTCAAAATGAGGGGAATCTTAAAATTACAGGTGAAATAAAAGGATTAAGTCAAGGTAAATTATATATTCAGAGATTACAAGACACTATCTTAAAACCCATAAAAGTCATTAAGTTTGACGCAGACTCTAAGTTTGAAACTTATTTAAATATCTCAGAACCTGAGGTTTTGTATGTGTATCTGGATAGAGGAACGTCAAATTCATTAGATAATAATATTGCTTTTTTTGCAGAAGAAGGTAAAATGCAAATCCATTCAGACGTCAATAATTTCATTTCAAAATCAGTAGTAACCGGTAATAAAAATCAGGAATTATTAAATCAATACAAAGGTGTTATAGCAAAATACAACCAAGAAAATCTTGACTATATTCACAAAAAGTTAGAAGCACAAATCAAAGGAGATACAAAAACAGCAGATAGTTTGCAGCAACTCGAAGACAGAATGATTATCAAAAAGTATCAGTATGCCATTAACTTTTGCCTCAACAACAAAGAACATGAAATTGCTCCTTATATTGCTGTAACCGAAATTTTTGATGCCAATCCAAAATACCTGGATTCTATCCGAAAAGTACTCACACCAGAGGTTTTAGAGTCAAAATACGGTAAAATGTTATCAGAATATTTAGACGAAATTAACTAGTAATAAATAAAACTTAGTAAAAAAGCACTCATAAATTCTTAATTGATGAGTGCTTTTTTTATGGAGATATTTTATAGTTTATTTTCTTCTAAAACTTAAAATACTTTAAGTTGTCGTTTTGCAATAAATAATCTACGAGCTGTTTTTGATTTTTAGTTTTAATTTTAATTTCAATAAATAATATAACCATTTCGTCTTCTTTAATCTGATGTTTTATATATGAATTTTCAGAGATGTCTCGGATTTGATTAAGCAGTTCTTCTTGTATGTTTAATTTTTTATCGAATTTTACTTCTAATGTCCGATGAGTTGTGGGTGATGGTAAAGTCTTATTTACCCAATTTCCAGCATGTATTATTAAGAAAGTTGCACCGAAAAATATTAAAGCCGAAGCATACTGACCAAATCCGATGCTCATACCTATAGCGGCAGCAACCCAAATTATACTTGCAGTGGTAAGTCCGTTTATAGAAGCTTCGTCTTTAAAGATTACTCCCGCTCCTAAAAAACCAATTCCGCTCACGATATACGAAGCAATCCGGGTAGTTTCTGTACCGGTAACAAGACCAATTTTATATGACATAATAGTAAACAAAGTAGAGCCCAGCGAAATAATAGTTATGGTTCGCAAACCTGCTGCTTTATCTTTCATTTCGCGCTCTAAACCTAAGATAACACCTAAAGTCAACGAAAACAGGGCTTTAAATACATCAATGTTATCCCAATTCCAGTCTATTGCTTCCATCTTACTTTTAATTTATAATAATTTTACGGTTTGATTATTTTGAAAATAGCTGCTTTAAGAAATGTGCTTTTTATATAAAGAGTGATTGTTATTTCTCAATAATTATTCCAGTATTTTTTATGTGAAATATTCAAAAAAGGTTTCGTATATAAAAGTTTTCAGCCCTATATACGCAATTCTTTTTGCCTAAATTAAGATAATAAGTTTATATATTTTGTTATTTTACTAATATTATTTTTCTAAGAACATTTTTGGTACAATTAGTGAATGTTTTTCTGCTTATTGTAGCTCCTAAATTTAATTATATGGAAAACATTATAGGAACAATTGCCGGAATACTTACTTCCATTTCGATGGTTCCACAACTAATAAAAGTACTAAAGAACAAAGAAGTTGAAAATATTTCGTGGCGAATGATTGCTATTTTATTTTGTGGAGTAAGTCTGTGGGTGGTTTACGGATGGATGAAGATGGAATGGCCTATTATCTTATCCAATGCCTTTTCTGTTTTAGTAAATGCGATACTATTAGTCAGTTACTTTGTCTATAGAGAAAAACCATAATTCTTACAACGAAACATATAGCATTTAAACTGTTGAGCGATATGTTCTCTGAATCTTAAAAATGTTTAATAGGCAAGGTTTTCTGAAAAGTCTTTATCATTTTTTGGGGCAATAATTACACACTTAGCTCATAATTTTTTACATACTGATACATTCATAAGTACTATCACAGTATAGCCCTACTATTTATTTTCCATAACATTTCAAGAGCTTCGAATGTGTTATGGCCTATTGCCAAATAGGTATAGCTTGCACAAAGCTTTTGCTTCGGAATCTTTCTCCGTATAAAGAAACGGCATAATGTTGGAACTCATAAAATAAAAGTTTTCAAAATAATTATGTATCAAGAATTAGTTCGTCTTTCTCAAACATTACCTTCATGGATATGGAATTTAATTGTAGTCGCATTTTCTGTTCTGATCGGACTTTTGATTAAATTTTTACTTATTCCGTGGGTAAAAAAAGAAGCTATTGCTCAAGACTCCTATTCTCTTTTTCGCTCTTTTGTCAAGCGTTTTAATAGAGTATTGAGTATATTTATCTCTTTGGTTGTATTCAACAGCCTAATGCCGTTTATGACTTTAAGCCCGAAGGCGTTAATAATTGTTGGCAAGATTACAGAAGTTTTGTTTATTAGTTGTTTTGCTATGATTTTAATTCGGGTAATAAACGTACTCGAAGATTATCTCTACCATCGTTTTGATATAAATAAAGCGAACAATCTCCGAGAACGGAAGATTCAAACTCAGATTGTTTTTTTAAGAAAGCTAATCATTACCATCATTGTCATTTTTGCTATTGCAATCATACTCCTAAGCTTTGATAATATGCGAAAAATAGGTGCGGGTTTACTCACAGGGGTGGGTGTCGGAGGTATTATTATCGGATTTGCAGCACAAAAATCACTTGGGAATCTTTTGGCTGGATTTCAAATTGCATTTACCCAACCCATACGTATTGATGATGTGCTGATTGTAGAAGGAGAATGGGGAAAAGTCGAAGAAATTAATCTTACTTATGTAGTAGTTAATATTTGGGATAAGCGTCGTTTGGTTCTCCCGATACAGTATTTTATAGAAAAGCCTTTTCAGAACTGGACGCGTACTACTTCTGCAATATTGGGTACGGTCTTTATCTACACCGATTTTACGGTTCCTGTACAAAAACTGCGTGAAAAGTTGAGCGAACTTCTGAAAAATCATCCTCTTTGGGACGGAGAAGTAGATGTTTTACAGGTTACTGATTTAAAAGAAAGAACAATGGAAATTCGTTGCTTGATGAGTTGCCGCAATGCTGGTGAAGCCTTTGACCTAAGGTGTTATGTACGTGAAAATATGATAAACTATATTCAGACGCATTTTGGCAATAGCCTCGCAAAAACACGCATCGAATTAGAACAAAAAATAGATCAGACAAGATGACTTGTGGTTTTTTGTATATTTGTTTCACATGAGTTCTTAAAAAATAGTTTGGATTAATTCCCCTCGCTAACGCAAGCATCTTGCTTGTACCTGAATAATAAAAAGAATTCCCGAGCTGAATTCGGTACTTTACTTTTATACCGATACTCCATTTATCTCAAAAGCTCCCTTTATTTATTTATCTAAAAATGTAATTAGTTGAATAGGGATACGAATTCAACTTAATAAGAAATAAAATTAGTTTCATAAAAAAACGGATACAA
>CAZOQH010000028.1:0-19706 GCA_964581855.1 uncultured Flavobacterium sp. | reverse complement strand
TTTATAAAACTAAAGCAATGTCAAATTTAGTAAAATTCGTACAAGACGAATTCGTAACAAAAAAAGATTTCCCTGAATTTGCAGCCGGAGATACTATCACGGTTTATTACGAAATTAAAGAAGGGGAGAAAACAAGAACTCAGTTCTTTAAAGGAGTAGTTATCCAAAGAAGAGGTTCTGGAGCTACTGAAACTTTTACAATTCGTAAAATGTCTGGATCCGTAGGTGTTGAGCGTATATTCCCGGTTAATTTACCTGCACTTCAAAAAATAGAAGTAAACCAAAGAGGTAAAGTTCGTAGAGCACGTATTTTCTACTTCAGAGAACTTACAGGTAAAAAAGCTAAAATCAGAGAAAAAAGAAGAAATTAATAAAACTTCTTATCATACAAAAACCTCCTTTAAGGAGGTTTTTTTGTTTTTCATAGAGTTTAAAAATAAAAGTTTTTTAAATCCTTATTTTTTAATCATAGAACGAATCATCGGATTGGTTATCACATTACAGTTTCGATTTAAATTGACTATTATCTCATATTCATAATATTCGGTTACAGCATCAACATTGCTAATGTGCAATTCATATACACCCACATTTTCTACATTAGCATTTTCTACTACTAAAGAAAAAACTCCTGTGGCAGTAGTTCCCGAAACAATTTCTCCTCCCGGAAGCGTCCAAACATAATCATATTCTCCCGAAGCAGGAGCATAAGCATTAAGAGTAATGTTTTTCCCTGAGCATACGGTGTAGTTATTTTGATAGACCATAATTGTTACATCCGCAGTATCACACGAAGTATTAGAACCCACATTTATACATATCTCATATGTAAAAGAATCGAATCCTATAAAACCAGGAGGAGGTGTATAATTCACAATCCCATTTGTATGGAATATTGTTCCTCCTTGGGCTGTAACATTAGAAGAAAGACTAAAGTTAGATAATTCAGGATAAGAATCTGGGTTATCGTTTGCTAAAACATTTATATTCACAGACTGGTCAACCATAGTAGTAGCCGAATCGTTGTTAGCAGCCGCTAATGTGATAAAGTTAGTATTATAAGCAATAAATGCCGGGTCACTTGAACCTTTAAGGTGATACTTCAAAACTAAAGCCTCAGAAAAGTTGGCATCCGTAAGACCAAAATCACTCGCCCGAGCTGCCCACAACCTCATCGGCCTAGATCCATTAATCCAGCCTAAACCAGTGACACTCCCATTACTGGGAAGGTAAAAGTCAGCATACCAATTACCTAAAGACGGTACTGAGGCAAAACTAATTTGCAAAATATTTCCAACTTGATTACCCGCTCCGTCTTCAAACCAAATTTCATCCAGAAGACTTGTTCCTCCTGCATCTGCCATTTGAGTCACAATAATATCTGGAATATTATCATCAATCTGGGATGGATCGGTAATAGCTCCGAAGTTAAATGTTAGTGGAGATGTCGTAGGAATATTTGTTACAGCAGAACCTAAATCCAACCCTTGCAAACCATGAGTAAGCACTTGAGCCACCCCTACCGGAGCAGTAAAAGGAGCAGGAAGCACATTGACATTACTACCATAAGAACCCGTCAATCCATTGGCTACTCCATCCCAACGTTCTCCGAGCTGGATAAAAACGCTAGTCCCAGACGGAATAAAGTTTTGCAATGGAAGAGCCTGAAAATTCGTAGCAGTAAAAGACACTCCATTATTTGTTAGTTTAGCATCATCAATACCTGTAGAATATGTAACACCGTTCCATACAAAACCCAGAAGATGATGTTGATTTCTAGGCCTTTGTGCTACAGGAGTATTTACTTGTGAATCCCATAAAACACCTGTCCCTGGAGGGTCATATTGTGCTGTAGTGTAATTATAATCAGTATATATTCTAGTAACCGGAAGCTGTCCAAAGACCAAATCAGTCCATATTAAAACTATTAAAACTATTGATAATCGAAGTGATTTTATCTGCATCTAGTTGGTTTTTGTCAGAAACTAATTAGTATATTTGAACTTTAGCATAAATTTAACTAATTGACAAATTTAATATTTTCATTTGATTCAGGAACTGATTTGCGATTGTTTTTAGCAAGTATTTAATTTATTGGACTATTTGATATTTATCTTAAAAAGTTGTTTCCTGTTTAAAAACCCTTCTAAAATATCATCTGTCTCTACTCTTGAAACTCCACTTGGAGTTCCTGTGAAAATCAAATCTCCTGTTTTCAGAGTAAAATATTGAGAAACATAAGCGATAAGCTCATTAATTTTCCATATCATTTGACTGGTATTTCCTCTTTGTTGAGAAATCCCGTTTTTAAGCAATTCTATTTCTAGATTATCTACATCAAAATCCGCTATCGGTATAAAGTCGCCTACTACCGCAGAATTATCAAACGCCTTGGCCTTTTCCCATGGCAATCCTTTTTCTTTTAGCTTTTGTTGTATGTCTCGAGCAGTAAAATCAATTCCGACTGAGATTTCATTGTAATATTTGTGCGCAAATTTAGGCTCTATATATTTACCTACTTTGTTGATTTTTACGACAACTTCAATTTCGTGGTGTACATCATTAGAGAATTCAGGTAAATAAAAATCAGCTTCTTTGAGTAAAGCCGTATCTGGTTTCAAGAAAACTACAGGTTCCTCAGGCTTTTCGTTCCCAAGTTCAGAAATATGATTGACGTAATTGCGTCCGATACAGATTATTTTCATTTATTTTAATTCTTAATATTTATATACTTACGTATAATTTCCTTAACAAGACATCAATTTAATTATAGGCTTTAGTCTATATCTTCGTATTCAACTTTCTTAATTTAATTCCAGTCAACACTTTTTTGGTATACAGCGGAAAATCGGCATTTAGAATCCAGCCAAAATAACCTGGTTCTTTTTCTAGAATATCCTCCACCTTCGCTCCTTTATGCTTGCCAAAGGTAAAAATCTCTTCTCCTTGGTCGTTCAAAGCAATAAATCCAGCAAAATCAACTGCCTTTTTTCGAGTGGTGAATTCTGATAGCGATTTAATATCATTTTCTAGATCGTCATAGCGATCGAGCTGAGCCTTCAGAATTTCGTAAGTAGCATTTGTATCTGCTTCGGCACTGTGGGCATTTTCTAAAGTTTGATTGCAATAGAAACGATATGCAGCACTTAATGTTCGCTCCTCCTTTTTATGAAAAATAGTTTGCACATCGACCGTAACCCGATTTTTTAAGTCAAAATCAACCTCTGCCCTCAAAAGCTCTTCTACCAAAAGCGGAATATCAAATCTATCGGAATTATATCCTGCCAAATCGGAATCCTTAATCATATTATGAATTTGCGGAGCAAGCTCTTTAAAAGTTGGCTCATTGGCTACTTTTTCATCTGTAATTCCGTGAATAGCCGTTGATTGTGGTGGAATCGGAACTGTAGGATTTACGAGCCAAGTTTTACTTTCTTTATTTCCATTCGGAAATATTTTTAATATTGCAATTTCTACTATTCGATCTTTTACTACATCCGTACCGGTAGTTTCTAAATCAAAAAAACAAATAGGTCGATTAAGTTTTAATTCCATTTAATTTATATAAAATGTATGTATTATGGTTATTTTTAAAACGGCACTCCTCCGTCTTCAAACTCATCATCTTCAAATGAAGTAGGAGCATTACTTCCGAATGCTTCGTGAGCAGATGGAAGTTGTGAGGTGATTTCATCCACGTTCATCTTTGAAGGCAAAGCTCCAAAATCATATCCAAAATCATCTAAATTATCAAACTTACCAAACTTCCCTTCAAATTTCAATCGAATATTATCTAATCCTCCGTTTCTGTGTTTTGCAATAATGAATTCTGCTTGATCTTTGGTCGGAGATTGGTCATCATCATCCCATTGGTCAATTTTATAATATTCGGGACGATAAATAAACGAAACAATATCTGCATCTTGCTCAATAGCTCCTGATTCTCTCAAATCCGAAAGCAAAGGACGCTTAGAACCCGTACGAGTTTCAACAGCACGCGAAAGCTGAGAGAGCGCTATAACCGGAATATTTAATTCTTTTGCCAATGCTTTTAAGTTACGAGAAATAGTTGAGATTTCTTGTTCGCGATTTCCTCCTCCTTTTCCGCTATTTCCTACGGTCATTAATTGCAAATAGTCAATGATTATAAGTTTAATACCGTGTTGCGAATGCAATCGTCTTGCTTTTGCACGTAAATCAAAAATCGAAAGCGAAGGCGTATCGTCAATAAATAAAGGTGCTTTTTCTAAGTCTTTAACTTTTGTGTTGAGTTGCTCCCACTCGTGCTTTTCTAATTTCCCGGTTCGTAACTTTTCGGAAGTAAGTCCGGTTTCAGAAGAGATAAGCCTAGTAATAAGTTGAACAGACGACATCTCTAACGAAAAAATAGCTACGGGATTTTGGTAATCCACTGCTATATTTCGAGCCATCGAAAGCACCATTGCTGTTTTTCCCATCCCTGGTCTTGCTGCCATAATAATTAAATCACTTGGCTGCCAACCCGAAGTAAGTTCATCTAATTTGGTGAATCCGGTTGCCACTCCACTTAGCCCATCTTTATTTGCAATTTCTTCTATTCTCTGTTTAGCTTGTCTAACAAGGTCTTGTGCGGTTTCAGAACTCTTTTTGATATTTCCTTGAGTTACCTCGTAGAACTTTGCCTCTGAATCATCTAACAGTTTAAAAACGTCGATTGTTTCGTCAAAACAATTTTCAATAATTTCTGAGGATATTTTAATAAGGCTTCGCTGAATGAATTTTTGTAAAATAATTCGAGCATGAAACTCAATATGAGCCGAAGATGATATTTTTTGGGTCAATCCAATGAGATAAAAATCACCTCCAACAAGGTCTAATTTTCCGTTTTTTCTGAGCTGAGCAGAGACTGTTAATAAGTCTATAGGTTGTCCGTCATTAAAAAGGTAATTAATAGCCTCAAAGATATACTTATGGGCATCTTTATAGAATGCTTCCGGAGACAAAAGATCAATTACTTCGTCGACTCCTTTTTTATCAATCATCATCGCCCCCAACACAGCCTCCTCTAAATCAACAGCTTGAGGCTGCAACTTTCCTTTTTCCAGACTAATTACTTTTGATTTTTCCGAACGCGTCGGATTAATATTTTTCAGGTTTTCCATAATGCGAAAGTAATTAAAATATAATTGTAAATGCCGTAGAGTTATGCGCAAAACATTGTTAATAGCTTTTTAATAACTCTCTTTTTCTGTTGATAAGACAAAAAAATCCGAAACCAAAGAGTTTCGGACTTTAAAGTTCCTTGACACTGAAAGCTTATGCTTTAAACTCTCCCATTTTAAGGTATTTTTCCATTCGTTCGTTTACCAGCTCTTCTGTTGATAATTTACTCAATTCTTTATGAGCTTTGGTAATAAACTCTTGAACAGTTTTAAAAGTCGTAGCCTTATCATAATGAGCACCTCCTAATGGTTCAGGAATAATCTCATCAATAAGTCCGTTTTTCTTCATATCGAATGAAGTCAGTTTAAGAGCTTCTGCTGCTGCTTCTTTATGATCCCAGCTTCTCCATAAAATTGACGAACACGATTCAGGAGAAATTACTGAATACCAAGTATTCTCAAGCATATATACTCTATTTCCTACTCCGATTCCGAGGGCTCCTCCTGAAGCTCCTTCTCCAATAATAATAGTGATAATCGGAACTTTTAGACGTGCCATTTCTAATATATTTCGAGCGATGGCTTCTCCTTGCCCTCTCTCTTCTGCCTCTAATCCTGGGTAAGCACCTGGGGTGTCGACTAAAGTAAGCACAGGAATTCCAAATTTTTCAGCCATTTTCATTAAACGTAAGGCTTTTCTATAACCTTCTGGGTTAGGCATTCCGAAATTTCGGTATTGTCTCATTTTAGTATTAATACCTTTTTGTTGACCAATAATCATAAAAGATTGTCCGTCAATTTTTCCTAGTCCACCCACCATTGCTTTATCGTCCTTAAATCCTCTATCTCCGAAAAGCTCTAAAAATGTATCTCCACATAATTCTTTGATATATTCTAAAGTATAAGGTCGGTTCGGATGACGAGAAAGCTGAACTCTCTGCCAAGCAGTAAGGTTTTTATATATTTTCTTCTTAGTTTCTTCGAGTTTCTTCTCAATTTGCTTACAAGTGGTCGAAACATCAACATCGGATTCGAGTCCGATAGTTTGACATTTATCTAACTGTTCTTCTAGCTCTTTAATCGGAAGTTCAAAATCTAAATATTCCATAAATTAAGATTAGTTGGTTCTGAAATTAGAAAAACAAAGATAAGACTTTCTTTACAAAATCATAATGCTAGTATCTTAAATCTACAAAAGTTAATAACAAAAAAGTAAGTTGTATTGACCGGTATAAGTTTTACACTCAAAGTATAAAAACACCTCACTTCTTAACTCACAAACGAGTTTATATTTTAGAATAAGAAAAAACTCTTTAATATTGTTTGCTGAATTTAATTAAATGTCATACATTTGCAAACTCTTAAAAATATTTTTAACCTAAACATATTGTTATGTACGCAATCGTAGAGATAGCAGGGCAACAATTTAAAGTAAGCAAAGACCAAAAAGTTTTTGTTCATCGTTTGGATGCGGAAGAAGGGAAAAATGTAAATTTTTCAAAAGTTCTTCTTCTTGACAACAATGGAGCAATCACTTTAGGCGCCCCGGCTATAGAAGGTGCTTCGGTAGAAGCGAAAGTTTTACAGCACCTTAAAGGTGACAAAGTAATCGTTTTCAAAAAGAAAAGAAGAAAAGGTTACAGAAAGAAAAATGGACATCGTCAAGCTTTAACTCAAATCGAAATCGTTTCGATTTCTGCAACAGGAGCAAAAGCAGCACCTGCTAAAAAAGCTGAAGCTAAAAAGGAGGAGGCTACTGTAGAGAAGAAAGCACCTGCTAAAAAAGCTAAAAACGATGACTTGACAAAAATCGAAGGAATCGGTCCAAAAGCATCTGAAGCTCTAGTAAGCGCAGGAGTGGACACTTTCGCAAAATTAGCTAAAAAATCAGCTGAGGAAATCAAAGATATTTTAGTTAATGCAAGTTCAACTTTATCACATTTAGACCCAACAACATGGGCATCTCAGGCAGAACTTGCTGCAGATGGAAAATGGGATGAGTTACAAAAATGGCAAGATGAATTAAACGGAGGAAAAGAAGCTTAATTTAATTCATAATTTTAATAATCAATTAAAAACAAAACATCATGGCTCACAAAAAAGGTGTCGGTAGTTCCAAAAACGGTAGAGAATCTCACTCGAAGCGTCTAGGAGTTAAAATCTACGGTGGTCAAGCTGCAATTGCAGGGAACATCATTGTTAGACAAAGAGGTACAAAGCACAATGCTGGGGAAAATGTTTACATCGGTAAAGACCACACATTGCACGCTAAAGTGGACGGAATAGTTGAGTTTCAGAAGAAAAAAGACAACAAATCATACGTTTCTGTTGTTCCTTTTGAGGCTTAAAAACTTATCATTTATAAGCAATAAACCCATTTGTTTTAAAGCAAATGGGTTTTTCTGCTTGTATAAAACTTTGAAATAATATGACAGGAATAGTTTATAAATCGACCGGAAGTTGGTATACCGTAAAAACACATGACGGAACGTTCTATTTATGTCGTATCAAAGGAAAATTTCGTATCAAAGGAATTAAAAGCACAAACCCCATTGCTGTAGGAGATATCGTTGATTTTGATTTAGACGATTCTTCCGACCAAACAGTTGGGCTTATCACACATATCCACGACAGAAAAAATTATATTGTCAGAAAATCAGTCAATCTCTCTAAACAAATTCATATCATTGCCTCGAACATCGATCAAATGTTTTTGTTAGTGACCATGAACTACCCTCTTACTTCAACTACATTTATCGACCGTTTTTTAGCTACTGCTGAGGCTTATAGTATTAAAGCTGTACTTGTTTTTAACAAAATTGACACTCTAGAGGGTGAAGAGCTTGAAAATCAACTTTTTTTACAACATATTTATTCTTCTATTGGATACAAATGTTTAAGAGTTTCAGCCACCCAAGGCACAGGTTTAGAAGAGCTAAAGGAGATGATGATAGGAAAAACAAGTATGTTTTCAGGACATTCAGGAGTCGGAAAGTCTACATTAGTAAACACCCTTGAGCCTTCATTAAACCTTAAAACATCCGAAATATCGGAATCCAATAAGCAGGGACAGCACACCACTACTTTTGCCGAGATGTATGACTTGGGTTTTGGAGCAAAAATTATTGATACTCCCGGAATTCGTGGATTTGGAATGGTGGATATGCAACCCCAAGAAGTAACAGATTATTTTCCGGAATTTTTTAAACTAAAAGAGCACTGTAAATTCAATAATTGCCTACACAAAGACGAGCCACATTGTGCTGTGAAAGAAGCACTCGATAATGATGAAATATTTTGGTCCAGATACCGAAGTTATATACAAATTCTAGAAGGAGACGACTCTGTTTACCGAATGGATGAACATCTAAACCAATAAGAACTTTCAGACCAAACCAAACACCTCGAATACAACGAGTTATAAAATATTTTTTGATTTTTGTCGTTTTTTTATTATACTACCCTCTAATTTAAAATCAAAAAAATGACAGAAACAAAGGTTTTTAACCACACAAACAAGCCAAGCGCAACAGTAAAAAGTCAAATTATAAATTTTCTATATTCCAATCTGGAACAATACGGAGATGAAAAATCTTCGATTGAAAAAGCTATTGATTATTCGTTAGGTGAAAATAACTCAAAAGGAGGTGCAACGATACTCTTGTATGACAATCAAATCTTAAAAGGAGCCGTAGTAATCAATAAAACAGGAATGGGAGGATATATTCCCGAAAATATTTTAGTGTATATCGCTACTCACAAAGATTACAGAGGCGAAGGATTAGGAAAAAGGCTCATGGAGAAAGTTATTTCTGAAACCGAAGGAGATATTGCACTTCATGTAGAGGCAAATAATCCAGCAAAAAAACTATACGAAAAATTCGGATTTACTAACCCATATCTCGAAATGAGATTGAAAAAATAAAAAATGGCAGAGCTGATTATACATTCAAGCAAGATTAAGCAAAACATCAAATATTTAAGTAACTATTTTAAAGAAAAAAATATCAAATGGAGCTTAGTAACTAAGGTATTTTCTGGTGATAAAGAGTTTTTGCGAAATATACTTACAGAAGATGTTATCGAAAACATTAGTTCTGTAGGTGACTCAAGACTTACAAGCCTTAAGAATCTGAAAGAGGTCAATCCTGAAATGAAAACAATTTATATCAAACCTCCTTCAAAGATTTATGCAGACGAAGTCGTAAAATATGCTGATATATCATTAAATAGCTCTTTGTCTACTATAAAAGCACTGAACGAGGCTGCTAAAAAGGCTAATAAGATTCATCAAATCATCATTATGATTGAATTAGGTGAACTTCGGGAAGGAGTAAATAGAGAATCCTTGATGAATTTTTACGAAAAAGTTTTTCAACTTTCAAACATTGAAGTTATCGGAATTGGTTCGAATCTAGGATGTATGTACGGAGTAGAACCTACCTATGACAAGCTTTTACAACTTTCTCTTTACAAAGAGCTTATTTCTACAAAATTCAACAAAAACCTCGAACTTATCTCAGGAGGGAGCTCTATTACTTTGCCTTTGGTCGAAAACGGAGTAGTACCAAAAGACATCAATCACTTTAGGATTGGTGAAGCGGCCTTCTTCGGAATTAGTCCGCTTGATAACCAACCTTTTAAGGAACTTAAAACGGATATTTTCGAATTCAATGCCAATATCATCGAATTAGAATATAAAAAAATAGTACCGGACGGAATAATTGGTGATGCTAATATTGGTCATACTGTTGATTTTGATGAAAAAAAACAAGAAGTAAAATCGTATAAAGCTATAGTAGATTTCGGATTATTGGATGTGGATCATCATGATATCGAATTTATAGATGACAATCTAAACTTTGTAGGAATTACATCTGATATGCTTGTTATCGATATCGGTAACAATAAAGATGAAAATAAATATCGTGTAGGAAATACAATTGGTTTTATACCAAATTATATGGCTGTAGCACGATTATTAAACTCCAAATTTATTGACAAAAAATATCAATAATAAAAAAAATCCCAACTCTTTCGAGTTGGGATTTTTTTATTAAGCTTGTCCTGCCGGTCCGAAATTAAGAGGAATTGAAGGGTTCTCCGATTCTTTAATTTCTCCATGGGTATTTTCAAATCTCTGCACATTTTCAGCTAATGCTTTGAGCAATCGCTTAGCATGTTGAGGAGTTAAGATAACTCTTGATTTTACTCTTGCCTTTGGAGTTCCTGGCATTATACTAACAAAGTCTATAACAAATTCAGAAGCCGAATGATTGATGATAGCCAAATTAGAGTATACTCCGTCAGCTGTCTTTTCGTCCAACTCTATGTTGATTTGCTGTTGTTGATTTTTCTCACTCATAATCTGAATTATTAAAATCCTTTTGAAGCAATTAGTTCTTCGTATTCATCTTTCGAGCCTACAATTATATTATCGTATTCTCTCATACCTGTTCCTGCAGGGATTCTATGTCCTACAATAACATTTTCTTTCAGTCCTTCTAGAGTATCAACTTTACCTGCTACAGCAGCCTCATTCAATACTTTTGTCGTTTCTTGGAACGATGCAGCAGAAATAAATGATTTTGTTTGAAGCGAAGCTCTTGTAATACCCTGAAGTATAGGAGTTGCCGTTGCTGGAATCACATCGCGAGCCACAACTTCATTTTTGTCGTTGCGTTTCAATAATGAATTCTCATCACGCAATACTCTTGCCGATATAATTTGCCCTGGTTTGAGGTTGTCTGAGTCACCTGCATCTTCAACAACTTTCATTCCGTAAAGTTTATCATTTTCGTAGATAAAATCTTTAGTATGAACCAATTGTTCTTCTAAGAATAAGGTATCTCCCGGATCAAGAATCTGTACTTTACGCATCATCTGACGAATAATCACTTCAAAGTGTTTATCGTTGATTTTTACTCCCTGAAGACGATACACATCTTGAATTTCATTTACAAGATATTGTTGAACAGCGCTTGGACCTTGAATTCTCAAAATATCTTCAGGAGTGATAGCTCCATCCGAAAGTGGCATTCCTGCTCTTACATAATCGTTTTCTTGAACTAATATCTGATTAGATAATTTAACCAAATATTTTTTAATTTCTCCAAAACGAGATTCTATGATAATTTCACGGTTACCACGTTTAATTTTTCCAAACGAAACCACTCCATCAATCTCAGAAACCACTGCTGGATTCGACGGATTACGTGCTTCTAAAAGCTCGGTAATTCTTGGTAAACCTCCCGTAATATCTCCTGTTTTAGCAGAACGTCTTGGGATTTTTACTAAAATTTTACCTGCTTTAATTTTTTCTCCGTCATTTACCATAAGGTGAGCTCCTACTGGTAAGTTATACGAACGAATAAGTTCTCCGTCTTTTCCGTAAATATGTAGTGTAGGGATTAACTTTTTGTTTCTCGCCTCTGAAATTACTTTTTCTTGGAAACCTGTCTGCTCGTCAATTTCAACCTGGAACGTTTGTCCTTGTTCGATATCTTCGTATTCAACTTTTCCTGTAAATTCAGAAATAATAACTCCGTTATATGGATCCCATTTACAGATAGTGGTTCCTTTATCTACTACATCTCCATCTTTTACAAAGATAGTTGCTCCATAAGGAATATGATGCGTATTTAGGGTGATTCCTGTATTTACATCTACCAACTTAAGTTCTGTCGAACGAGAGATAACAATATCAACTGTTTTTCCTTCACTATCTTCACCTTTTACAGTTCTTAGCTCTTCCATTTCAAGGCGTCCGCTGAACTTGGTCACGATATTAGATTCTTCAGAAATTCCTCCTGCTACTCCTCCTACGTGGAACGTACGAAGTGTAAGCTGGGTTCCTGGTTCTCCAATTGATTGTGCTGCAACTACTCCTACCGCTTCTCCAATTTGAGCCATTTTTCCTGTTGCTAGGTTACGTCCGTAACATTTAGCACAAATTCCTTTAAGCGATTCACAAGTAAGTGCTGATCGAACCTCAATTTTTTCTAGAGGAGATGCTGCAATAGCTTTTAGGTGTGCTTCCACGATTTGTTCTCCTGCTGGGATAATCACTTCAGAAGTAAGCGGATTAATCACATCATTAAGCGCCACACGTCCTACTACTCTTTCTCCAAGGCTCTCAACAACTTCTTCATTCTTTTTAAGAGCGGTAACTTCTACTCCTCTTAAAGTTCCACAGTCTTCTTCATTTACAATAACATCTTGAGCTACATCATGAAGTCTTCTGGTCAAATACCCAGCATCTGCTGTTTTAAGAGCAGTATCCGCAAGTCCTTTACGAGCACCGTGAGTAGAAATAAAGTATTCCAAAATCGAAAGACCTTCTTTAAAGTTAGAAAGAATCGGGTTTTCGATAATCTCTCCTCCTCCTGCTGTCGATTTTTTAGGTTTAGCCATCAATCCACGCATACCTGTCAGCTGACGAATCTGTTCTTTAGATCCTCTAGCTCCAGAATCAAGCATCATATATACCGAGTTGAATCCTTGTTGGTCTTCTCTAATATTTTTCATTGCCAACTCAGTAAGTAATGCGTTGGTTGAGGTCCAAACATCAATTACTTGGTTATACCTTTCGTTGTTGGTAATAAGTCCCATGTTATAGTTCATGGTAATGGCTTCAACTTGTTCGTTTGCACTTGCTATAAGTTCTTCTTTTTTGTCAGGAATAATAATATCTCCTAAGCTAAACGAAAGACCTCCTTTAAATGCAAATTTATATCCCATATCCTTAATATCATCAAGGAATGCAGATGTAGTTGGAACATCAGTTACAGCTAATATTTTTCCGATAATATCACGAAGTGATTTTTTAGTCAAAACTTCGTTAATATATCCGGCTGCCTCAGGTACTACTTCGTTAAATAGTACTCTACCAGCAGTAGTTGTTATAATTTTATATACCAACTCTCCGTTTTCGTCAAAGTCCTTTGCTCTAATTTTTACTTGAGCGTTCAGTTCTAATCTACCTTCATTCAGAGCGATGTTAACTTCTTCCGCAGAATAAAAAGTAAGTCCTTCTCCTAGAACCTTATGAGTTTCTGTTGACTTTCTTTCTTTCGTCATGTAATACAACCCTAAAACCATATCCTGTGAAGGTACAGTAATCGGAGCTCCGTTGGCAGGATTCAAGATATTATGAGAAGCCAACATCAATAATTGGGCTTCTAGAATAGCTTCTGGTCCTAATGGCAAGTGAACTGCCATCTGGTCACCATCGAAATCCGCGTTAAAAGCTGTACACACAAGCGGGTGTAACTGAATTGCTTTTCCTTCGATTAGTTTAGGTTGGAAAGCCTGAATACCTAATCTGTGAAGCGTTGGAGCACGGTTTAAGAGTACCGGATGTCCTTTAATTACGTTTTCCAGGATATCCCATACTACAGGTTCTTTTCTGTCTATAATTTTCTTAGCCGATTTAACTGTTTTTACAATTCCTCTTTCGATTAATTTACGAATCACAAAAGGCTTGTACAGTTCTGCAGCCATATCTTTGGGAAGACCACATTCGTACAGTTTCATCTCTGGTCCTACCACAATTACCGAACGTGCTGAATAATCCACACGTTTTCCGAGTAAGTTTTGACGGAAACGTCCTTGCTTACCTTTTAAGGAGTCAGAAAGTGATTTAAGCGGTCGGTTTGATTCTGTTTTTACAGCCGAAGCTTTACGTGTGTTATCAAAAAGCGAATCAACTGATTCTTGTAACATACGTTTTTCGTTACGTAAAATTACTTCAGGAGCTTTAATCTCCATCAATCTTTTCAAACGGTTGTTACGTATGATTACACGACGATATAAGTCATTCAAATCCGATGTTGCAAAACGTCCTCCATCAAGCGGAACAAGCGGACGCAATTCTGGTGGAATCACCGGAATTACTTTAAGAATCATCCATTCAGGAAGGTTTTCTCTATTGAGGTTAGCCTCTCTGAATGATTCTACAACGTTCAAACGCTTAAGCGCCTCTGTTTTACGTTGTTTTGAAGTTTCGTTATTAGCTGCGTGACGCAATTGATACGAAAGTTCGTCCAAATCAGTTCTTGCTAACAAATCCATGATACATTCCGCACCCATTTTAGCAATGAATTTGTTCGGGTCTGTATCATCAAGGTATTGGTTTTCCATCGGAAGTGTATCTAAGATATTCAGATACTCTTCTTCAGTTAAGAAATCTAATTTGTTTAATGGTTCTCCATCTATATTTTTTGCTATTCCTGGCTGAATTACTACATACCTTTCGTAGTAGATAATCATATCCAGTTTTTTGGACGGAAGTCCTAGCAAGTATCCGATTTTGTTAGGAAGCGAACGGAAGTACCAGATATGAGCAATTGGAACAACTAAGTTAATGTGTCCTACTCTATCTCTACGTACTTTTTTCTCAGTTACTTCAACACCACAACGGTCACAAACGATACCTTTGTAACGGATTCTCTTATACTTTCCACAAGCACACTCATAGTCTTTTACAGGTCCGAATATTCTTTCGCAAAACAAACCATCTCTTTCTGGTTTATGAGTACGATAATTAATCGTTTCTGGTTTCAGAACTTCACCTTTGGACTCAGCCAAGATTGATTCCGGAGAAGCCAATCCTATAGAAATTTTATTAAATCTCTTGATTGTATTTTTATCTTTATTTCTGTTTGTTGTCATAGTCAATAACTTTTGTTATTCATTTCAAGTTTCAGGTTTTAAGTTGTAACAACTTAAAGCCTGAAACCTAAAACAAATTTATTCTTCTAAACGAATATCTAATCCAAGACCTTTGAGTTCGTGCATCAATACGTTGAATGATTCTGGCAATCCTGGTTCAGGCATGCTTTCTCCTTTAACGATTGCTTCATACGTTTTGGCTCTACCGATTACGTCATCCGACTTAACTGTCAAGATTTCTCTTAACGTACTTGAAGCTCCATAAGCCTCAAGAGCCCAAACCTCCATCTCTCCGAAACGCTGTCCTCCAAATTGAGCTTTACCTCCAAGTGGTTGCTGCGTAATCAGTGAGTATGGTCCGATAGAACGTGCGTGCATTTTATCGTCAACCATGTGTCCTAGTTTCAGCATATAAATTACTCCTACGGTTGCTGGTTGGTGGAAACGTTCTCCTGTTCCTCCGTCGTATAGATAGGTATGACCGAATCTAGGAATTCCTGCTTCATCCGTAAGTTCATTAATTTGCTCCAACGAAGCACCGTCAAAGATAGGTGTTGCAAAGTTCTTACCTAGTTTTTGACCAGCCCATCCAAGAACTGTTTCATAAATCTGTCCGATGTTCATACGTGAAGGTACACCAAGCGGATTTAGTACGATATCAACTGGAGTTCCGTCTTCTAAGAAAGGCATGTCTTCGTCTCTTACGATTCGAGCCACAATACCTTTGTTACCGTGACGTCCTGCCATTTTATCTCCTACTTTTAGCTTACGTTTTTTAGCAATATAAACTTTAGCCAATTTCAAAATTCCTGATGGTAATTCGTCTCCTACAGTAATTGTAAATTTCTCTCTACGCAAGGCTCCTTGAAGGTCATTCAATTTGATTTTGTAATTATGAATCAAATCGGTTACCATATCGTTAGTTTCTGCATCTGCTGTCCAAGTTCCTTTGGTCAAGTGAGCAAAATCTTCAACAGCGGTAAGCATTTTTAGAGTAAACTTCTTTCCTTTTGGAAGAATTTCTTCTCCTAAGTCATTCATTACTCCTTGCGAAGTTTTACCATTAACTATAGCAAATAATTTATCGATAAGAATATTTCTAAGCTCATTAAATTTCACCAAGAAATCCGCTTCTAATTTGTCGATATCTTCTTTATCTTTCGAGCGTTTACGCTTATCTTTTACTATTCTTGTAAAGATTTTCTTGTCTAACACTACTCCGTGTAGCGAAGGTGTTGCCTTAAGTGAAGCATCTTTTACGTCTCCTGCTTTATCTCCGAAAATAGCACGTAGAAGCTTTTCTTCTGGAGTTGGGTCAGACTCTCCTTTCGGAGTAATTTTACCAATTAGAATATCTCCTGGATTAACTTCTGCTCCTACTCTGATCATTCCGTTTTCGTCAAGGTCTTTAGTTGCCTCTTCAGAAACGTTCGGAATATCGTTGGTAAGCTCTTCGTTTCCTAACTTCGTATCACGAACCTCTAATGTATAATCGTCTATGTGAATCGAAGTAAAGATATCATCGCGAACTACTTTTTCGGAAATTACAATAGCATCCTCGAAGTTATATCCTTTCCAAGGCATAAATGCCACTTTAAGGTTTCTTCCTAGAGCTAACTCTCCGTTTTGAGTAGCATATCCCTCACAAAGAACTTGTCCTTTTTTAACTCTATCACCTTTCTTTACGATTGGTTTTAGATTAATACAAGTACTTTGGTTGGTTTTTCTAAACTTAATTAGATTATATGTTTTTTCGTCCGTATCAAAACTTACTGCTCTTTCTTTTTCTGTTCTGTCGTATCGGATTGTAATTTTTTCTGCATCTACATACTCTACGACTCCTTCTCTCTCTGCATTAATAAGTACTCTTGAATCAGACGCAACTTGTCTTTCTAATCCTGTACCTACAATTGGAGCTTCAGGTCTTAATAATGGAACTGCCTGACGCATCATGTTTGATCCCATCAATGCACGGTTCGCATCATCGTGCTCTAAGAATGGAATAAGCGATGCTGAAATCGAAGCAATCTGATTTGGAGCAACGTCTGCATAGTCAAGCTCTGTTGGCTCAACTACAGGAAAGTCTGCATCTTGCTTTGCAATTACTCTTTCCTCTAAAATCGTTCCTTTGCCATCTACCTCAATATTAGCTTGAGCAATTAGTTTTCCTTCTTCTTCTTCTGCACTTAAATAAACTGGAGCATTTGAAAAGTTGATTTTACCATCTTTAACTTCTCGGTATGGTGTTTCGATGAATCCCATTGAATTCACTTTTGCATACACTCCAAGAGATGAAATAAGTCCAATATTTGGTCCTTCTGGAGTTTCAATAGGACAAAGTCTTCCGTAGTGCGTATAGTGAACGTCACGTACCTCAAATCCTGCTCTTTCTCTTGAAAGTCCTCCAGGTCCTAATGCTGACAATCTACGTTTATGAGTAATCTCTGCTAGTGGATTCGTTTGATCCATAAACTGAGACAACTGGTTAGTTCCGAAGAACGAATTGATTACTGACGAGAGTGTTTTTGCATTAATCAAATCAATCGGAGTAAACACCTCATTGTCACGAACGTTCATACGTTCTCTAATTGTACGAGCCATACGAGCCAATCCTACTCCAAATTGAGCAGATAGTTGTTCTCCTACAGTTCTTACACGACGATTTGATAAGTGGTCGATATCATCGATTTCTTCTTTTGAGTTAATCAACTCAATTAAGTATTTAACGATAGTAATGATATCTTCCTTAGTCAAAACTTGCTTATCCATAGGGATAGACAAATTCAACTTTTTGTTCATTCTATAACGTCCTACCTCTCCTAAGTTATAACGTTGGTCAGAGAAGAACAGTTTATCAATAATTCCACGAGCAGTTTCTTCATCAGGCGGTTCTGCATTACGAAGTTGACGATAAATGTGTTCTACTGCTTCTTTTTCGGAGTTAGTAGGGTCTTTTTGTAGGGTGTTATGAATGATAGTATAATCAGCCTGATTATTATCTTCTTTATGTAAAAGAATCGTTTTTACGTCTGCTTCGATAATTTCTTCAATATTATCTTTGTCTAACGTAATATCACGATCTAGTATAATTTCGTTTCGCTCGATAGATACAACCTCTCCTGTATCTTCATCAACGAAGTCTTCGTGCCATGTATTAAGTACACGTGCTGCCAGACGACGTCCGATATATTTTTTAAGTCCTGTTTTAGACACTTTTATTTCCTCTGCCAAGTCGAAAATTTCGAGAATATCTTTATCTCTTTCGAATCCGATGGCTCTAAATAGTGTAGTTACAGGAAGTTTTTTCTTTCTGTCGATGTAAGCATACATCACGCTATTGATGTCTGTTGCAAATTCAATCCAAGAACCTTTGAAAGGTATTACTCTTGCCGAATAAAGTTTGGTTCCGTTTGCGTGGAAAGACTGGCCAAAGAACACTCCTGGAGAACGGTGTAGTTGAGAAACTACTACTCTTTCAGCTCCGTTGATAACGAATGTTCCACTTGGTGTCATATAAGGAATAGTTCCTAAATATACATCCTGAACAATAGTTTCGAAATCTTCGTGTTCTGGATCTGTACAATACAATTTAAGACGTGCTTTAAGAGGAACGCTATAAGTAAGCCCTCTGTCAATACATTCTTCAATTGTATAACGAGGTGGATCAATAAAATAATCCAAAAACTCAAGTACAAATTGGTTACGAGTGTCTGTAATTGGAAAGTTTTCCATGAAGGTGTTATATAACCCTTCGTTACCTCTTTCTTCAGATTTAGTTTCCAACTGGAAAAAATCTTTGAACGACTTAACCTGAATATCTAGGAAATCTGGATAATCAGGGATGTTTTTTGTCGAGGCAAAATTTAATCTTTCAGTCTGATTTGTTATCATCAATAGATAAAATTTTTATTAAAATAAGAAATAGAAATCGTATAAAAGGATTTTATACGAAAAATGGTTTAGACCTTTGAGAAGCTTTTCTCAAGGTCTAAACCTAGCTTTTAAAGCGATATGAATTACTTAAGCTCTACTACAGCTCCAGCTTCTTCTAAAGCTTTCTTAAGACCTTCAGCTTCGTCTTTAGAAACTCCTTCTTTTACATTTGAAGGTGCACTATCAACTACGTCTTTAGCTTCTTTAAGTCCAAGCCCTGTAAGTTCTTTTACAGCCTTAACAACAGCTAATTTAGAAGCTCCTGCATCTTTTAAGACTACAGTGAATTCTGATTGCTCTTCAGCAGCAGCACCAGCATCTCCACCACCTGAAACTACTACAGCTGCAGCAGCAGGTTCGATACCATACTCCTCTTTTAAAATTGTAGCTAATTCGTTAACTTCTTTAACTGTTAAATTAACTAATTGTTCTGCGAATTGTTTTAAATCTGCCATTTTTTTCTAGCGTTTTAATCGTTTTTAATATATGTTTTAATAAGTGCGCAAATTAAGATATTACTCTTCTCCGTCTTTAAATTGATTTTTAAGAGCTGAAATAACTCTTTGAGCAGGAGATTGTAGTAATCCGATAATTTCTCCGATAACTTCTTCTTTAGATTTGATAGCAACTAATCCGTCTAATTGGTTATCTCCAATATAAATTTCTTCGTTGATATACGCTCCTTTAAGAACTGGTTTATCAGATTTCTTACGAAATTCTTTAATGATTTTAGCTGGTCCGTTAGCCACATCTGCAATAAAGATTGCAGTATTACCTTTAAGCACTTCTGGTAATTCACCATAGTTCTTTTCATCTGCTTCCATTGCTTTTGCAAGCAATGTATTCTTAACCACTTCCAATTGAATTCCTGCTTTAAAAGCAGCTCTTCTTAAATCTGAAGTAGCTTGAGCATTAAGCCCTGAAATATCAGCAAGATAAAAAATATTTGCATCAGCCAAC
>CAZOQH010000027.1:0-20724 GCA_964581855.1 uncultured Flavobacterium sp. | reverse complement strand
TTTTTTTTATAGATATAAATTTAATCTATTAACGCTATAGTTTATTGAAAACAATAAAGAATATATAGCTTATAGGTCGTTTTCAAACCGTTAGGTTTCTCTTGGCAAAAAAGTACATTCACTGATAGTTCTTATGTTTCTAACAAAATTCTTATGTCTTGCGTTTTATAATTAACCTCTTTTATTTATCCAATTAAAGTAAGTAAAACCCACAAAAAAGGTCGGAAGAATATCTTCCGACCTTTTTTAATTATACTGTAGCTTAAAATTATCTTTTAGACATTTCAGAAGCCATAATTAGTGCATTATAAGCATTTACGATTCCTCCTGACTTAGAGAACTCAGAGAATGGTTTAGTTATTACTTCTCCTGATGTTCCATCTGTAATTACTACATCAAGTGTTGGCTTAATTGAAGAATCCATTAAGATTTGCTTTACTTGGTTTGCAGTCAATTTAGGATAGTAAGAACGGATAAGTGCTGCAACTCCGGCTACGTTCGGAGAAGCCATTGAAGTTCCTTGCAAATATTCGTACGAATTATTTGGAGTAGCTGCATATATTTTTACTCCCGGAGCAAATACATCTACGTTTCTTTTTCCGTAATTCGTAAAGTTTGCCAACAATCTCTTGTCGTAGCTGTGGTTTAAAGCACCTACAATCACCACGTTGTCTGAATATTCGTCGTCTCCTCCGTAAGAATCACTCGGATATTTATCAATTGCATCTAAATCGTAAGCATCATTACCTGCTGCAATCACAATAAGTACATCTTTTTCTGCAGCATATTTCATTGCATCTATTACCCACTCTTTATGTGGAGAATAATATTTACCGAAACTTCCATTGATTACTTTTGCTCCGTTATCCACAGCATAACGAATAGCCAGAGCAATATCTTTATCGTATTCGTCTCCGTCAGGCACTGCTCTTAGGGTCATAATCTCAACATTATTTGCAACTCCATCGCCTCCTAATCCGTTATGACGAACTTGTGCCACAATTCCTGCTACGTGAGTTCCGTGTTTAGCTTCGTCTTTATCCAATCCGATAACATCGTTGTTTCCGTAGTTAGTATCGGTGATATCATCCGGATTGTCTCCTACTACTTTTCTTCCGTCAAAATCTTTATTAAAGTGATATTTAAGTTGAGAATTCGAGTAATTTGTCCAGCTTACCATTCTTTTATTAAAATCTTCAAGCGTTTCAGATGTCAAGATTCTTTCCATCATTTCTTTTGCCGAGATTACTTTTTCGTCTTCTGAGCTGATCGCTTTTACTTCTTCAATGGTAAAGTCTTCTTTTTTAAGTTCTTTCTTAATAGTTTGTATCATTTCTTGGAAGAAGTCTACTCTTTGTTTAAAAGATTTGGCTTCTGCCATTTTCTCTTCGTATTCTTGTTCTGCTCTTAAATAATCTGCAGATCCGTCATTGGGTTTTTTCAACAAACGAATAAACTCATAATTTTCGTGGATAGCATCTCCTAAAAAGTTCCATCCGTGTATATCATCTATGTATCCGTTTTTATCGTCATCCTTTCCGTTAGCTTTAACTTCTTTAGGGTTTGTCCAGATAACCGGAGCCAAGTCTGGATGTTCGATATCTATTCCTGAATCGATAATTCCAACAATAACCTTTTTACCTTTTACTTCTTTGATAAGTTCTGCATAAGCTCTATCCACGCTCATTCCCGGAATACTGTCCTGAACCAAGTCTAGGTGACTCCATCTTTGTAAGTCGTTTTCTTCGATTTTAGATTGCTTTTTTACTGCATTCTCAATAGTAATAGGTGTTGCCTCACTAAGATTTAAGACACTACCTGTTGTACCACATCCTGCAAGAGCCAATGCCATTACAGAGGATATAAACAATGGTTTAGTAAGTTTCATTTTATTGTTTTATTAAAAGTTCAGTGCAAATATGTCTATAATTTTTTAGATTTGTTACAAAAAGTAGAATTTTTAGAAAACTTTAAAATATGTCTTCGCATTTTAGGGTTTCTTTTAATCGTACTCCTTTTTCGGTATGCTGTACAGTTATTATCTGATTATGAGCATCGTGTTCTAAAAACAGATAGAAGTTTTGGTCAGCAGCCTTGGTCAAAAACCTTTCTTTTTCTGCTAAAGTCAACAAAGGCCGAGTGTCATAACCCATCACGTAAGGCAACGGCAAATGTCCTGCAGTTGGCAACAAATCAGCTGCGAAAGCGATTGTTTTATCTTGGTATTTAATCAACGGAATCATTTGTTTTTCGGTATGTCCGTCTGCAAAGAATATTCCGAATCCAAGTTCTGAATCCTGTTGAAAGTCTTCTCCGTTTCTTTTAACAAACTTAAGTTGTCCTGCCTCTTGCATAGGCAATATATTTTCGGTCAAAAACGAAGCTTTTTCTCTTGCATTGGGTTTAACAGCCCAATCCCAATGATTTTGATTGGTCCAATAAACCGCATTTTTAAAAGCCGGAAGATAACCCGTTTTGTCTTTATTCCAATCTACACTTCCTCCGCAATGATCAAAATGCAAATGCGTCATAAATACATCGGTAATATCGTCTTTAGAAAAGCCGTGTTTTTTTAGCGAACTCTCAAGGGTAAAGTCTCCGTATTGATAATAATAACTAAAAAACTTTTCAGATTGCTTGTTGCCCATTCCTGTATCTATCAAAATCAATCGATTTCCATCTTCGATTAAAAGACATCGGGTTGCCAATTCAATCATATTGTTGCTATCCGCAGGATTAGTCCGATTCCAAATACTTTTGGGTACCACACCAAACATTGCACCTCCGTCTAATTTAAAATTTCCACTTTCTATCGGGTATAGTTTCATTATAGTAATAATATTTTAGTTTATTTTTTTTCTACATCTTTTTTGCCCGAAAATTTTTTTAGGACAAAAAAATCAAACACCATCATAAAGATTCCAAAAAAAGCAGTTTGTCCTAATGAAGTTCTCAAACAACTCCATTCTTTCAGGTTTTCGTAACACATATTAGGGAGTTTGAAAAAATACCCTACAACAAAGTACAAAACAGAATAGATTAGAAATCCTGTTATGAGCCTGATAAGTTTCTCTTTGTTCATCTTACATCAAATATTTCTTAATTAAAAATAACATTCCGATAAAACTCAAAAAGGCCAAGAGAACCCAAAGTCTTCCTTTATAAAATGTATCGTGCATTTTTCTGTCTTTGGTATAAGAATAGATCATTACTCCTATAAAAACCACTAAAAAACAGGCTGCAAAAATTAATTGATTGGTTGTAAACATTTTTTTTGATTTTGGATGTAAAAATACGATTTATCTATCAATTTTATCTAACTCTATTTAGCCGTAAATCCTATCGGAATCATAACATCTCCTTTTTCGTAGATATTTAAATAAATCGTAAATGGGTTGGCATTTCCTTCCCAAGTAATTAAATACACCTCTAGCATTCCTACTCCGAGTTCGCTTTTATCAGTAGGAAACGGACAACAATTTCCATCATGTGTATAGGTTATTTTTTCTCCGTTAGGTCCTTGAAGAGCATTTAGAAATTTCTGAGGATTATATTCTCTTTGATTCAATAACCCGAATCCTATATTTACTGGATAGTCTGGATGAAATCCATACTTTTTATCACTTGCTTTTATCTCGAGTTTATAGGTTGTTTCGTCTAGCATTTCGGGCTGTTTTGCATACTCGTTAATGTTTTTGATAGTGAGCTTAGTACTTACACAAGAAGTCATTCCAAAAACAAAAAGAAATAAATAAAAAACCCTTCGTAACATAACCTGTTTTTTTTGAATTAGTAAAAGTACAAATTTGTTTTCATAAAAAAAGGCAAAACAACATAAAGCTGCTTGCCTGATTTATTACAATAAATTTAAGTATTATCGAGTTAACCACCCTCTTCTGCTTGCTGTTGCAATAGCGTATGGTGTTATCCAGAATAGTGTAAATGTGTAAAAAATACTATAAGGGTATGCCCATATCGATTCGAGGATGCTCTTTTGTCTTTTGGCATAGAAAAACACCTGAATACTAGAAAATACAAAAATACTAAGCAAAACAGAACTGACAAAAAGTATAGGATGAGTTAAAGCAAAAAACAACATCAGCAACAAAAGTGGATAAGCCATTATTACTTTGAGCCATTGATTTAACAATAAAATTCTAGCTCCTACTTTAGAGCCTTTTCTGAAGTTAGTAAAAGCAAATTTAGTCATCATGATATTTTCTCGAACATTACTTCTCTCCCATCTGATAAACATCTTATATAGACTTTTGTATTTTTCAGGAGTATTCGTAAGCACATACGCGTTTCGTTGAAACAACACATGATATCCTTGTTTGAGAATCATATTGGTCATAGCTCTGTCTTCACCAATATCTGAAGGCTGTCCCATAAAAGTTTGGTTTATCCATTCCGGAAGACATTTTAAAACAGCTTCTCGTCTGTAAGCTGCTAAAGCTCCCGGAGTACATAAAACCGTTCCTAACATACTTTGGGCAGAACGAATAAATTCGAAACTAAACACAAAACTCACGTTCAGCATTCTCGGGATTATCGCTTGAGTATTATTCAAAACTCTTACGTTACCGGCAACTGCCCCACAAAGTGGATTAACCACAAAAGGACTAACCAAATTCCTCAAAGTATTTTGTTTTACAATCGAATCGCTGTCAACCGTAACAAAAACATCGCCTTTTGCCAATTCAAACCCTAAATATAAAGCATGTCTTTTTCCTTTATTTTTAGGCTGTTGATAAATCGAAAGTTTATCGCCTAAATCCATTTTGGCTTTTTGCATCCAATACCAAGTGTCATCTTTACTCCCGTCATCAACCGAAATAATTTGGATTTTTTCGGAAGGATAATCACTATTTGCCAAACTCATCAAAGTTTTGTAAACCAGTTCTCCTTCGTTATAAGCAGGAACAATAACCGTAACTTCTGGCAACTCTTGATCCGATACAGACTTTACAGAACGATAGTTAACAAACAAATATAATATATACAATAAAAAACAAATCTTGATTGCTAACAAGACTAAAGTAATAGTCATAACAATAGGTCCCCAAGTAGTTTGCATACGTTCGAGGTGAACTTGGTAAAAATACGGTTGTAGCTGATATACTACATACATCGCTCCGAACATCAATAAAAATGTAGCTGAAAGCAATAGCAAGTCAGAGCGTTTTAGCATTAGTTCATTAATGCGTTTGCCCAGTTTACTCTCCATAAATTTTGATTGATAAACTTTTTGAAAGGGTGCTTCTACCCCTGTTTGATTGATTTTTTGGTTTAATCTTTTCATCTTCTTAAGGCTGATATTTAAAAAATATACGTAACGCTTGATCTTATTAGCTCCAATCCTTCTGCAATAGCAAACTAGAGCTTCAAGCAATTTCGCAAGACATATTTTCAACTACTATGCCAGTAGAATTTGCCTTTAAAAAAAGAAGATTTTATGTAGAAACAGCGCGTACTGTGGGGTGAAATTCAACAAAAGAACCGTAGAAAATGGGGTTGAAAAAAAATAAGGGAGCAAAACTCCCTTATTTAATAGTATAACTTGTGTATTTAGTTGGTAATATCAACAGAGTTTGCTTTTCCAATTCCGATAATTCTATCATATCGGTCTGTAGTCCCTTTATAATAAACCAAGACATAATAATCATTTTCGGTTTGATAAAAATTGCCGTCAATAGCGTCTTTTTGATTTATTTGTTGTTTGTTATTAGCCAAAACATATTGGTAATTGGTAAATCCTTGTTTTATAAGCAATGCCTTGCTATAAATGCCTTCATTCGGGTCGTAATCCATTTTGTATTCGTCCGTCAATGCATAATTATTAAACATCCCATTTATATAAACATTGTCGTTTCCGAAATAATTAGGTGCTCTTAGAGTAAAGAACACCCAAGTGTAATCTGCTTCTATGTTCGGGTTATTTCTTAAAATTACCGATGGGACAAAATTACCGTTCACATCCGGAAAATAAGTATAAGGTTCGGTTGATCTTTCCTGATTAGGGTATAAATAAGTCATATAAATTTCGCCTGAGGTGATTTTATAAACTGTATTATTTGCGGCTCGAATATCTTTGGTCTCTAAGTATAAATACTCGTTAGAAGCATAAAAACTTGTTTCTTTATCATACTTATATATCAAATCAGTACCTATGTTGTATTGGGGTTTTATGTTTTTGATAGCCGTTTTCCACACACCGTTTTGCAATAAAGCTACTCGTATATTTTGGTTAGGATTCTGCAGAATCAGGTTTCCGGGCTTAATCGAAAAATCTATATTGTGCATATGATTTATGTTTTCGATATTTCTGGAGCGTTTAATTTCTACAGGAACTCCTACTATATTTTCGTACATTATAAAACGTCTAGATAAAACAAGTTCGTTATGGCTATTAAAAATTTTAAGAATATAATTACCGGATAACTTTATTTGCTGGGTTTGAGAATTCGGAATTGCAAGCAAATAATGTGAATAGCCTTGAAGTGTATTTTGAGAATTTTGATAATCTTGAATCCTTACATTATCAAATCCTTGTATGTATTCGTTTTTAGAAAGAGATGATGGCTCCCAATTATAATCGCAATGTGTAATCGTATAAGTATAATCTTGCTCTGAAGCATATAAATCGTCAAATCTAAATTGAAAACGTTCTCCCAACCTAAAAAAGGGGACGACATTCTGACCATTCTGAACAAATGAAGCCGTTTTGATATTAAAAGGAGGAGCAACTTCTTCTTCAACTTGCGAATAGCCAAAAGCCATTACCGCTAAAAAGAAGATAAAGGAAATATAGGATTTAGTCATTATGTTTTTTTTAGACTTTGTAAATTTAGAAATCTTTCTGCAAAAACAGAAATTTAATATCCTTTAGTCAAAAAGTGTACCGAGTTGCTAAAGTTGTTTTTTAGACTAAATCTTTACAATTTAGTCTAAAAATTTTAAACAAAATTCCTATTTTTGCACCCATGCAACACAACGTACTTATTTTAGATTTCGGGTCACAATACACACAGCTTATTGCCCGCAGAGTCAGAGAATTAAATATTTTCTGCGAAATTTTTCCGTATAATAATCCTCCTAAAGATTTAACCTCATACAAAGCGGTTATCTTGTCCGGAAGTCCTTTTTCAGTAAGAGCTGAAGATGCTCCTCATCCGGATTTAAGCGAGATTAGAGGAAAAAAACCACTTTTGGCCGTTTGTTACGGTGCACAATACTTAGCTCATTTTTCAGGAGGCGAAGTAGCTCCTTCTAACATCAGAGAATACGGAAGGGCCAACCTCTCGTACCTAAAACAAGATGAAGCCTTTTTTGAAGGAATACATACAGGAAGCCAAGTTTGGATGAGTCATTCGGATACCATTAAACAACTTCCAACAGGAGGAATCCGTTTGGCCTCGACTAAAGATGTTGAAAATGCCGCTTACAGAATTGAAGGCGAAAACACTTATGCTATTCAATTTCACCCGGAAGTTTACCATTCTACGGATGGCAAAAAAATGCTGGAAAATTTTTTAGTAAAAATTGCTGAAGTTCCACAAATTTGGACTTCAGACTCTTTCGTAGAAAGCACCGTAAAAGAGTTAAAAGAAAAATTACAAAATGACAAAGTTGTTTTAGGACTCTCTGGAGGAGTAGATTCTACTGTGGCAGCTGTGCTTTTAAACAAAGCCATAGGAGAAAACCTGTATTGCATATTTGTCAACAACGGACTTTTGCGTAAAAACGAGTTCGAAAACGTTTTGAACCAATACAAAGGAATGGGACTAAACGTTAAAGGCGTAGATGCCTCAGAACGATTTATGTCGCAATTAGCAGGAATTGATGATCCAGAAACCAAGCGCAAAACTATAGGAAGAGTCTTTATTGAGGTATTTGATGATGAAGCGCATCAAATAGAAGATGTAAAATGGCTCGCTCAAGGCACAATATATCCGGATGTTATTGAATCGGTTTCGGTAAAAGGACCCTCAGCCACTATTAAATCACATCACAACGTAGGAGGACTTCCCGACTTTATGAAGCTCAAAATCGTAGAACCTTTACGAATGTTATTCAAAGACGAAGTTCGCAGAGTCGGAAAAGCACTCGAAATTGACGATGAACTTCTCGGAAGACATCCATTCCCTGGTCCGGGACTGGCTATTAGAATCTTAGGGGATATCACTCATGAAAAAGTTCGAATTTTGCAAGAAGTAGATGCTATTTTTATCAATGGATTAAAAGAAAACGGTCTGTATGATAAAGTATGGCAAGCAGGAGCAATCCTGTTGCCTATAAATAGCGTAGGTGTTATGGGAGACGAACGCACATACGAAAAAGTAGTTGCACTCAGAGCTGTAGAATCCACAGACGGAATGACTGCAGATTGGGTACATCTTCCGTATGAGTTCTTAATGAAAATATCAAACGAAATAATCAATAAAGTCAAGGGAGTGAATCGAGTAGTATATGATATAAGTTCAAAACCACCTGCAACTATAGAATGGGAATAGTTTTTGCAGTAGTGCAAAAATGATAAAATAAAAATATGAAGAAAATAGTTTTTTCGATGCTGTTTTTGATGGCATCTGTTGGAGTTTTTGCACAAAATTACATTCGTCACACAATAGTAAAAGACGATACTGTTACGAGCTTAGCAAGAAAATATAACGTAACCGTACATGACATTTACACCCTAAACAAGGAGGCTAAAAACGGAATAAAGTTAGGCGAAGTTCTTATTATTCCTGTCAACCCCAAAAACGCCAAGTTTGCAAAAACAAAAGGGACCTATCATCTTGTGGAATCTAAAGAAACTCTTTTTGGAATTGCACAAAAATACGGAATCACTATTCAAGCCATACAGGATGCAAACAAAGAAATACTCGAAAATGGATTGCAACCAGGTACGGAACTCTTGATTCCTACAGGCAAAAAAGCAGAAAACACTAGTACTATAATGCAACACGACAAGATTGTTCATGTAGTACAACCCAAAGAAACTAAATTTGCTCTGATACAAAAATACGGAGTTTCAGAAGAAGAACTTATTTTACAAAATCCACAGCTCAAAGAGGGATTAAAGGCTGGAGATACTCTGAGAATAGCTATTAAAAAAGCAGAAAACAACGAAGAGCTGAATTCCGACTTTTTATTTAAAACACTCGAAAACAAAGAGTTTAAGAAATTAAAAATAAACAATACAGACAAAAAAGAAGTAGTTATAATGCTTCCTTTTAGAGCGTCCAGAATAGCAAATGCTCAGGAGTCTTTTAAAACAGACCGTTTTTTAAATATAACCGTCGATTTTTATTCGGGTATGATGATGGCCATCGAAGAGATAAAAAAAATGGGAGGAAACTTCAATATTACTATTTATGACTCTGAAGAAATAAACTCCAATACTTCATCGGTTGAGCACTTGATTAAAACTCATGATTTTTCGAATGTAGATTTGGTTATAGGACCTTTTTTTCAGTCTCATGCAGAAAAAACTGCTGCGGCCTTAGAGTCTAAAGGAGTTCTAGTAGTCTCACCGCTTTCTACAGAAGGAATCGCTTCTTACAAAAATTTGTACTTAGCTACCCCTTCGTATGAAATCACTAAAAAACTAATGCTGAAGTATCTTCAAGAAAAAAATCAAAACACTATCGCTATTGTTGACCCTAAAAAAGCAAGCTCAAAAGATTTTATCAGTCAAAATTATAATGGTGTTCGTTTTGTTAGTCTTAACGAAAAAGGAGAAATTATACCCGAAAGCCTAAACGCCTTATTAGATACAGACCAAACAAATTACGTAATTCTAGAGACTGAATCTACTTCTATGGTGCTTAATACCGTAAATAAGTTATCAAAATTACAAGAAACTTACAATATAGTATTAGTTACTCTGGACAAAAATGATGCTTTTGAGTCTCACGAAATCAGATCTCAAGCCTTAGCCAACCTAAACTTGCATTACCCTTCTTCTTTAAACGAATCTACAACTGAGCAATTAAGTGATTTCTATACGCAATATAGAGCTTTAAACAAGGTTTTGCCAAACGTTCCGGCTATTAAAGGCTATGATGTTACGTATGATGTTTTGCTGCGACTTTCACAAAATAGCGACTTTGAAGAAACCGCAGAAAAAGTTGCGACCCAACAACAAGAAAGCAAGTTTATCTATGTTAAATCTCCACAAGGAGGTTATTATAACACCGGAGCATATATCTTATATTACGATAAAGACCTAACCATCAAAGAAGCCAAGTAATGACCTCAAAAGTAACTTACACAGGAGATTTAAGAACCAAGTCTGTCCATTTACAATCAGGAAGCGAAATTATAACAGACGCACCAACCGATAACAACGGAAAAGGAGAAGCGTTTTCTCCGACAGATATGGTAGCCAATTCTTTAGCTACATGTATGCTGACAATTATGGGAATAAAGGCAAACTCTATGGACATCAACTTTGAGGGCTCGACAGCTTTGGTTACCAAAATCATGAAGCCTGAACCTCGTATGATTTCTAAAATAATTGTCGAATTTGACATGAAACTCAATGCAGACGAAAAAACTAAAACTATTTTAGAGAGAGCTGCACTTACTTGTCCAGTTTATTTAAGTTTACATCCTGACATTCAAAAAGAAATCAGCTTTAGATGGATGTAGTACATGCTGTTTCAAGTTTACAAAACAAACACAAAAACAAAGCTCTTTAATGCATCTTGAGGAACAACGAAAGTCTTTTTTAGAATTGGCTAATGCTAGAATGCCGTTCGGAAAGTACAAAGACAGAAATCTTATCGATTTACCAGAATATTATCTTGTATGGTATAAAAACAAAGGTTTCCCAAAAGGAAAACTCGGAAGTCAGCTCCAATTAATATACGAAATCAAACTCAACGGACTAGAATATTTAATTCGAGACATTTTAAAGAAATAAAGCCTTATTTATTTTATATAATAAACCAAAAAGCGTATTTTTGCGTAGCTTTAATCAAAATTTTATAAAATGAGTGTTTTAGTAAATAAAAATTCGAAAATTATCGTTCAGGGATTTACCGGAAGTGAAGGAACTTTTCACGCTTCTCAAATGATTGAATACGGAACTAACGTAGTAGGAGGAGTTACTCCTGGAAAAGGAGGAACAACACACTTAGAAAGACCAGTTTTTAATACCGTTGCAGATGCAGTAGAAAAAACAGGAGCTGACACAAGTATTATTTTTGTTCCACCTGCTTTTGCTGCAGATGCAATTATGGAAGCTGCAGATGCAGGAATCAAAGTTATCATCACTATTACAGAAGGAATTCCTGTAGCAGATATGATTAAAGCGTATGATTACGTAAAAGGCAGAGAATCTAGGCTAATTGGTCCGAACTGTCCTGGAGTAATTACAGCAGAAGAGGCAAAAGTTGGTATTATGCCTGGATTTGTTTTCAAAAAAGGAAACGTAGGAATTGTTTCTAAATCAGGAACACTAACTTATGAAGCAGCAGATCAGGTTGTAAAACAAGGATTAGGAATTACGACTGCTATCGGAATTGGAGGAGATCCAATTATCGGAACCACTACCAAAGAAGCAGTAGAATTGCTTATGAACGATCCAGAAACTAAATGTATCGTAATGATCGGAGAAATTGGAGGTCAACTAGAAGCTGATGCTGCAAAATGGATAAAAGCGGATGGAAATCGCAAACCAGTTGTAGGATTTATCGCAGGTGAAACCGCTCCAAAAGGACGTACCATGGGGCATGCAGGTGCTATTGTAGGTGGAGCAGACGATACTGCAGAAGCTAAAAAGCGCATCATGAGAGAAAACGGAATTCACGTAGTAGACTCTCCTGCCGAAATCGGTAAAAAAGTAAAAGAAGTTTTAGGATAAACTCCTAAATATTACCATAAAAAAGAGGCTGTTTTAATAAAACAGCCTCTTTTTTTATTTATTAAAAACCTCAATACTCTGAGTAGGAATTTTAATATTCTCTTTTTCTAATGTGTTTTTAATCTCTAGCAAAACTTCACCATTCATTTCCCAAAAATTAGTACGCAAAGCCCAAGGTCGAATATAAAAAACAGCTGCATCTCCCGACAAATCAGAAAGAACAACAGCCGGAGCAGGATCTTTTAAAACCTTATCGTTATTTTTTAATATATCCATAAAGAGTTGAGTAACCTTTTCTAAGTCATTGGTGGTTGAAACAGAAATTTGAATATTTGCCCTTCTGTGAGTTTCTCTTGAAAAATTAACAATAGTTCCGTTCGAAAGTATTCCGTTCGGAATAAAAACAGCTTGATTATTATCGGTATTAACTTGAGTACTAAAAATCTGAATACTTTTTACTGTTCCTGAAATATTTTGAGCTGTAATATAATCTCCGACTCTAAAAGGCTTAAACATAATGATTAAAAGTCCGCCTGTAAAATTAGAAAGTGAGCCTTGAAGTGAAAGACCAATGGCCAATCCCATCGCACCCAAAACAGCTACAAATGAAGACGTTTCGATTCCTAATTTTGAAACTACTGCAATAAACAATAGTAATTTCAGAAGCCAAGAAACCATATTGAGTAGAAAACCAGAAACAGTAGGGTCTACATCTCTCTTTTCGGTAACTCTTTTTATAAAATATCGCAATACTCGTATAATAAGAATCCCTATTACCAATACGATTAAGGCAGATATTATTTTAAGAGAAAAATTAAACGCATTATCTAATAAGCGCTCCATGGCTAATTCAATCTTGGTAAGTTCGTCTTCCATAAAATTATTATTTTAATTGGTTTATAGCTTCGTCAATATTATATATAGGTAAATCGCAAACTTTATTTTTACATACATAATAAGACACAACGCCTTTGGTATATCTGTTTCGCAGAAAAGGGAGGTTGCTTGGGCTTTCGGTTGCTGCAACAGTAATTTGTGGCAAATAATTGCTATTGATAATATTTAAACTCTCAAGCGCGTTTTCTCCACAAATTGCTAATTCTCGCTGACGAGTGTCCCAATTCATAAACACATTCAGCCAATTCGAAAAAGCACTTGGATAATCTATGTTAGAAATTACAATTCGCTTCATTCTCTGAGCAATATCTTCGTAATGCGTGAGTCCAAAATAAATCGAAAGCACATAAAGATTACGAGCCATAACCGAATTTGAACTATCTATTACATTGTCTTCTACTTCATAATTTTCGCTTACCAAAGCGGAATCTAAGATAGATTTGAAGCGAAACAATCCTTTTTCAGAATTATAAAAATTGTCTAAGGAATAATCGAGCAATTGCTTAGCATCATACAAATAGCTTTCGTTTGCGGTCACTTCATACAATCCGATAAGAGCGTCAATAACAAAGGCATAATCTTCTAAAAACCCGTTGATTTTGGCTTTTTTATTTTTGTAAGTTCGGTAGAGATTCCCGTTTTCGCTCCACAGATTTCTTTTGATAAATTCGATATTATTTTGAGCAATTTCTAGATATTTTACTTCTCCGAAAGCCTTATACGCATCGGTATAACCTCGGTTCATAATTGCATTCCACGAAGTAATAATTTTATCGTCAAGTCCGGGTTTTGGTCTTTTTTGTCGGATCTCGAAAAGTTTTTTTTCGAATGATTCTTTTTTAGATTGCAATTCTTGGGTCGAAAGATTAAATTTATTTGCAATAACTTCAAGAGGTTTTTCTTGAATCAAAACATAGTTGTCATCTTCCCAATAACCAAAATCATTAATACTAAAAATTGCCGAAAACAGCTCGAAATCTTCTTTTAAAATAGCTTCTAATTCGCTTTTCTTCCAAACATAAAAAGCTCCTTCTTCGGTATGACCCTTTTGGTTTAAACTATCTGCATCAAAAGCGGAGTAAAACCCTCCTTCGGCAGTGAGCCATTCTCTTTCAACAAAATTTAAGGTTTTTTCGACTACTTCTTTATAGAGCGGTTTTTTTGTAAGTTTAAATGCATCACTATACAAGCTTGTAAGCTGTCCGTTGTCATATAGCATTTTTTCGAAATGAGGCACATGCCATTTCATATCTACGGAATAACGAGAAAATCCTCCGTCAATTACATCAAAAATTCCTCCGTAAGCCATTTTGGTCAACGTAAGATTTACATATTCCAACAAAGGCTGGTGTTGATTTTGATAAGCATATCGCATTAAAAAGCTATAATTTGTAGGCATCATAAATTTTGGAGCTCTTGCATAACCTCCCATTTCTAAATCAAAACTCTTGCTCCATTTTTCTAAAAATTCATCTAGAATTTGCTGATTATTTTCTGATATGGGTTGTTCGATAATATGTGTAAGACTATCCAAAGCTTGTTCTAAATTATTGGCATAGTCCAACATTTTTTGGGGTTCTTCCTGCCACATTTGTGCTAATTGTTCTAACGCACTCAACCATTGTTCTTTCCGGAAATACGTTCCTCCCCAAATTGGTTTTCCATCCGGAAGCGCTACAACATTTAAGGGCCAACCTCCTTGTTTGGTCATCAATTGAACTGCTTTCATATAAATTGCATCTACGTCCGGACGCTCTTCTCTATCTACTTTGATGCTCACAAAGTTTTTGTTCATCAATTCGGCTACTTCTATATCTTCAAACGATTCGTGTTCCATTACATGGCACCAATGACAAGCCGAATATCCAACCGAAATGACAATAAGTTTATTCTGTTTTTGAGCTTCCTTTAAAGCAATATCATTCCAACTTTTCCAAAAAATAGGGTTGTTTTTGTGTTGTAACAAATACGGACTGGTTTCTTTATGTAGCTCGTTCATTATTTTAGATTTTCATTTCTTTTTGTTTAAACATACAACACCTGACGTACAACCTAATTAACAGTTATCAATATATTAAGTTAAATCATTCTCTGTAAAAAACCCTTTTTACTCGATGCGATATAGTTGCTAAAATCTCATACGGAATCGTTCCTATGGTTTTTGCAATTTCGGTTACTTTCGGATTTTCGCCAAAAATCACAACCAAATCTCCTTCACTACACTTTATTTGAGTAACATCTACCATCAACATATCCATACAAATATTTCCGATAATCGGGGCTTTTTGATTGTTAATCATCACATAACCTTTTTTATTGCTCAATGCTCTAGGGATTCCGTCTGCATATCCGATCGGAATAGTTGCGGTTCGCGTGGGATGTTGTGCAATAAATCCTCTGGAATAACCTACACTTTCACCTTTTTCGATTTCTTTTATCTGTAAAACAACCGATTTGAGTGTTCCTACATTTTCAAGATATTTAATCTCGTTTTCATCATTCGAAATTCCGTACAATCCTATTCCGAGTCGCACCATATCCATCTGCAGTTCTGGATAATTAGAAATAGCAGAAGTATTAGAAATATGACAAATGGGGTGGATATTCAATTCGCTTTTTATGCAATCAACCAGTTTTTGGAAGACTTGAAATTGATGCAAAGTAAAATCTTTAAATTGTTCTGAATCGCTTGCGGAAAGATGCGAAAAAACAGACTTTACATCAAAAAAATCTTGGTTTTTTTTCAGAAAATCTGTGAGTTTCTGAATGTCTTTTTCTTCAAATCCCAAACGATGCATTCCGGTATCAAGCTTGATGTGAATAGGATAATTTTTTCTTTGAAGTTTTTCGAGAGAATTCTTAAAAATTTGTAATTCTTTCAGGGAATATATCTCGGGTTCTAAATCGTGTGATATTAAAGCCGAAAAGCTATTAGGTTCGGGATTCATAACCATTATCGGAACAGAAATATTGGCATTTCTAAGAGCTATACCCTCATCGGTAAAAGCGACTCCTAAATAATCCACATTGTGATATTCTAAAAGCTTTGCAATTTCAAAGCTTCCGCTTCCGTAACCAAAAGCTTTGATCATCACCATTATTTTGGTAGTAGGACGAATCTTGGATTTATAATAATTCAGATTATGTGTAATCGAATTTAAGTTGATTTCTAAAACCGTTTGATGTGTTTTTTCTTCTAAAAGCGATACTATTTCTTCCAGATGAAAACTCCTTGCACCTTTAACTAATATTGTCTGGTTTGAAAAATGCGAGCTATCGAAGTTCTTCAAAAATTCTGCAGTATTTTCATAAGTTTCGATATGTTCAAACAGGTATTTGTGTTGTGAAATATTTTTTCCTATTCCGATGACTTTCGAAATGTGATTCTGCTTGAGTAATAATGCAACTTTTTGGTATAATTCCGATTGATTTTCACCGCTCTGTAAAATATCCGACATAATTACTATCTTTTCAGGGTGCTTTTTTTGCTGTTCCAAAAAGTCTAAGGCAATTTTTACGGACTGAAAATCAGAAATATAACTATCGTCAATAATTGTAGTGTTATTGATCCCGGTTTTAACTTTCAAGCGCATTTCAATCGGATATAACCTTTTCATCCGGTTTTCGACAGTAGCTTTATCATAATTCAAATACAACAAAACCATCATTGCATGCGTAGCATTCTCAATCGAAGCCTCGTCTAAAAACGGAATTTCTACCTCAAAATCTTGACTGTTATAGCTGAAACGGAGTTGTGTGACATCTGTCAGAGAGGTTTTCTGAATAAATAAAGCATCCGATTCTTGCTGAAAACTCCAAACAAATTGCTTTACGTAATACCCCTCCAGGGCCTTAGAGATTTCTTCATTCTTTCGATAAATAACTACTTCACAATCTTTAAAGAGCTTTACCTTTTCGGATATTTTCTGGCTTTTACTCTCAAATCCTTCGTTGTGGGCATCTCCGATATTCGTTAAAATTCCGATAGTAGGTTTAATAATCGGCTCTATATTTTGCATTTCGTTGGGTTGAGAAATTCCCGCTTCAAAAATCCCGAAATTATGATTTTCGTTTATTCCTAAAACCGAAAGTGGCACTCCTACTTGCGAATTGTAACTCTTAGGGCTTCGAGCAATATTATAATCAGGCGAAAGCAGAAAGTTCAGCCATTCTTTGACAATAGTTTTACCGTTGCTTCCGGTGATTCCTACAATCGGGAAATTAAAATTACTTCTGTAATTCGAGGCAAAGTTTTGTAAGGCTTTTAAGGTATCCTCAACCAAAATATAATTGCCCTTTGAGCTATCTTCTGGAAGTTCTGATACCACAAAATTTTGAATTCCCTTTTCGCGTAATTCTTTGATATATAAGTGTGCATTGTTATTTTTACCTTTTAAAGCAAAAAACAAGGTGTTTTTGTTGTTTTGTAACGAGCGGCTATCGATAGAAATATTGCTGACCATCGCCTTTTTGTTTCCGATAATTCGAAAAGAAAGATTTTTGAAGATGTCTTGTATAGATGAGTTCAAAATAGTTTTGTTTTTACAAATGTAATAAATGTTGTGGTGTGATAGCAATCAAATTAATTTTCAATTTTACATCTTTTCCTTTTATAACTTATTGTCTTTGTCGTAACTTAAAGTTACCTTTGTTGTTTAATGCAAATTCTGCAAATCATGAATTTAGATAAAATTTTCTTTTTCTTTTTTAGTTTTACTTTGATGCTCACTGTGTCAAGTTTAGTGGCTATGGCAAAAAAGAAAGAATACAAATCTCCGAAGTTTATTTTATTTTTTGTTGCTTCTATCATCTTCATCTTCAATATTTATATAAGGATAGACAGCGTTTTCGGGTAAGGTTAAGCATAATTATAAATTTCAAAAATCCTAAATAAAAAATGTCAGACGATAAAAAAGTAATTTTTTCGATGTCTAAAGTAAGTAAGACTTACTCATCGACAAATAAGCAAGTTCTTAAAGATATCTATTTAAGCTTTTTTTATGGAGCCAAGATTGGAATCCTCGGTCTTAACGGTTCGGGAAAATCTTCTCTTTTAAAAATCATTGCCGGGGTAGACAAAAACTATCAAGGTGATGTGGTTTTTGCACCTGGTTATACAGTAGGTTATCTCGAACAAGAACCTCAATTAGACGAAAATAAAACTGTTATCGAAATCGTTCGTGAAGGTGTAGCCGAAACCATGGCAGTTTTGGATGAATTTAATAAAATCAACGATATGTTCGGACTTCCTGAAGTTTATGAGGATGCAGACAAAATGCAAAAACTCATGGACAGACAGGCTGAGCTGCAAGATAAAATTGATAGTTTAGGAGCTTGGGAAATCGATAATAAATTAGAAGTTGCGATGGACGCTCTTCGTACTCCAGATCCGGATACACCTATCAAAGTTCTCTCGGGAGGAGAAAAACGTAGAGTGGCGCTTTGTCGTTTGCTTTTACAACAACCTGACGTACTTTTATTAGATGAGCCTACCAACCACTTGGATGCCGAATCGGTACATTGGTTAGAGCAGCATTTGCAACAATACAAAGGAACTATTATTGCGGTTACCCACGACCGTTACTTTTTGGATAATGTAGCAGGATGGATTTTAGAATTAGACAGAGGTGAAGGAATTCCGTGGAAAGGCAACTACTCTTCTTGGCTTGATCAAAAAGCAAAACGCCTAGAAATGGAAGAAAAAACAGCTTCAAAACGTAGAAAAACCTTAGAGCGAGAACTCGAATGGGTTCGTCAAGGAGCTAAAGGAAGACAAACCAAACAAAAAGCTCGTTTACAAAACTACGACCGCTTGTTAAACGAGGATCAAAAACAATTAGAAGAAAAATTAGAACTTTATATTCCGAACGGTCCACGTTTAGGAACTAACGTGATTGAAGCAGTTGGTGTATCAAAAGGATATGGAGATAAATTACTTTACGAAAATCTAAATTTCAAACTCCCTCAAGCCGGAATTGTTGGAATTATCGGTCCGAATGGAGCCGGAAAAACTACTATCTTCCGAATGATTATGGGAGAAGAAACTCCGGACAAAGGAGAATTTGTGGTGGGAGATACCGTAAAAATCGCTTATGTTGACCAAACTCACAAAAACATTGACCCTGAAAAGACCATTTGGGAAAACTTCTGTGACGGACAGGAACTCATTATGATGGGCGGACGACAAGTTAATTCAAGAGCATATTTGAGCAGATTTAACTTCGGAGGAAGCGACCAAAACAAAAAAGTTGCTACACTTTCGGGAGGAGAGCGAAATCGTTTGCATTTGGCAATGACCTTAAAAGAAGAAGGAAACGTACTTTTGCTTGATGAGCCTACCAATGACTTGGACATCAATACGCTTCGTGCTCTAGAAGAAGGTCTGGAGAATTTTGCCGGATGTGCCGTGGTGATTTCGCACGACAGATGGTTCTTAGACAGAATCTGTACACATATTTTAGCTTTCGAAGGAAATTCTGAAGTATATTTCTTTGAAGGAGGATTCTCTGATTACGAGGAAAACCGTAAAAAGCGTTTAGGAGATGTTAATCCGACCAGAATTAAGTACAAAAAGTTGATTCGATAGCTCGCTCTAAATTTTATTGCTTATGAAAAAATCATTTAAGCTTTTACCTTTTATTACATTATTCTTTGTTTTATCCTGTTCTAAAGAAGATGACAGCCCTTCTTGTGAAAAGATAAAAATAGTAGATTTTGACACAGAATCTACTAGCATAGAGCTAAATATTTATTATCCAAATTCCACTAATTCTGCTAAAATAGAATATGGTCTGACTGGTTTTACACCAGGAACGGGAACGGTTATCACAACCTCAGAAACTTATTACAAAATTGATAATTTAAACCATAGCACTACTTATGATTTATATATCACAGGAATTTGTAGTTCTTCTGAAACCAGCCTCGTTACAAAACTGACAAGTGTAACCACAAAGCCAAGCCAATGTACCGGAACTGTTAGTGCTGATTTTTATCAGATGAATACTCAAGAGTTTGAGGTATATTGTAGTTATTCGGACGGAAGCCCTTCTTATTATGAAGCCGAATATGGAATAACAGGCTTTTCTTTAGGGACAGGAACAAGGGTGCAATCTGATTATAACACCATACAGATAAACAATACTCAACCAAGCACCACCTATGATGTTTATGTAAGAGCTGTGTGTAATAGTTCGGCACCAACCGATACAAGCGATTATACAAAATACACTTACACTACAATATCCGGTTGTCCTTCACCGCTTAATTTGCATTCTTATGTGGTTTCTGGCTCTTGTAGTGGAATAGTAACCCGATCGTTCTCTTGGTCATATTTACATAGCCCTCAACCTACCTCTTACACATTCACTATGGTTGTTGAAGGCGAAAACCCAGAAACCTCAAATCACTATACTACATCCAGTCAATCAATTACCATAACAGGGTATTGTTTGTGGGATGCTTTTTATGTAAGAGCAAATTGTCAAAACGGACAAAGTAGTGATTGGGCAGGTCCATATTACTTCTAATTAAAATAAAAACGGAACTCTATGAGTTCCGTTTTTATTTTAATACCATCTTTTTTTATTCTTTTTAGAATTGTCGGATTTTCTAGAATTATTATTTTTAGTTTTATTCCTGAAGTCTTTTTTTGGTTGAGTTTGACTTTGCTCTTCTGAAGCCTTATCATGCCACGGAAAAGGATGATCTTCAACTACTTTTATTTTTTTACGAATGAGTTTTTCAATGTCTTGCAAATACGTTTTTTCGTCTTTTGAACAAAACGAAATAGCCATTCCTTCATTTCCTGCTCTACCCGTTCTTCCGATTCTGTGCACAAAAGTTTCTGGAACATTCGGAAGTTCGTAATTGATTACATACGGAAGTAAATCTATATCAATTCCTCTGGAAGCCACATCTGTAGCCACCAAAACATCAATTTCTTTATTTTTAAA
>CAZOQH010000026.1:0-20923 GCA_964581855.1 uncultured Flavobacterium sp. | reverse complement strand
GCACTGGGAATTAACCCTATTGAACCTAATGATAGTTCTTTAACCTAATTAAATCATTGTGAAGTTTCCGTATAAAAAATTTACTAACCGATTTAACCTAACTATGAGTATTTTATGGTTGGTGATGTCTGGTATAGACTTTTTTATTGATAACGTATCTTGGTTTACTTTTTTTAAAATTATTTTTTCTCTTTTTTTTGGGTTTCAATATATATACGGAACTAAAAAAGGATACTTTGAAATCAGCCAGGACACTATAAAACTCTATCAATTTCCATCAAAAGAAATTAAAATCAAGGATATTACAGAAATCAAAAAAGTATTTGATGAATATCAAATAATATCACCCACGACAACCATTAAAATATCAACACAAGGTTTAGATAAAGATTACAAAAATTTATTTGAAGAAAAGATAGAGGAAATCAGACTGCTTCTGAATCCTGATTCGTAATTTGAAATTCATATTTTACATGAAGATAATTCCTTTTAAAGCCGCACTCCCGACCAAAGATAAGGTTGCTTTAGTAACTTCTCGTGCTTACGAAGATTACTCTGTAGCCGAATTGGCTTCTCAACTCGATTATAACCCCTACTCGTTTTTACATGTGGTCAATCCGTTTTATCTGAACCAACAAAAAGTTGATAACGAAAAGAGATTACGACAAGTAAATAGTAAATACAAAGAGTTTAAAGCAGAAAAAGTAATCCAGAAAGAAACCTCTGAAAGCTTTTTTTTGCATAAAATTGTTACTAAAACCAATACTTTTGTCGGAATTGTTGGAGGCCTATCTATCGAAGAATACAAACAAAACAAAATCAAAAAACACGAAGATACCTTTGGTTATCGCGTTGATTTATTTCGCGATTATATGAAGTATGCCGGATTTTATACCGAACCGGTTCTGATTACCTATCCGGATTCAGATAAATTAAACCATTGGATAAAAAACCAAAAAAATAAAAGACCTCATTTTGAGTTTGCCACCAATAAAAAAGAAATTCATTATTTGTGGAAAATTGATAATGATAACGATATTCAATTCATCCAGCAAACTTTTGCAGAAATGGATTGTTTATATATCGCTGACGGACATCATCGTACCGAATCAGCTACAAAACTGCATGAAGAAACAGGCAAAAATCCGTTTTTTATGAGCTATCTCATAGCCGAAAGTAGCTTAAAAATCAATGAATACAATCGAGTGATCAAAGATTTAAACGGACATAGCAAAACAGAGTTTGTCAGACTATTAAAACAACATTTTTTAATCGAAAACAAAAGACAAACCTTATATACTCCAAAAGAAAAATTTACTTTCGGGATGTATCTCGACGGAGAGTTTTATAAATTACAACTTAAAGATAACAAGGTTGATAAAACCAATATTTTGCAAAGTTTAGACACTCAAATTTTATACGACTTTGTACTGAACCCTATATTAGGTATCGGAGATTTACGTACCGACCAACGCATCGAGTATTTATCAGGCAAACAATCTGTGACCGAACTTAAAAACAAAGTAGATAATGAAGAATTCGAAGTGGCTTTTTTGATGCATAAAACCGATATTTCAGAAATCAAACAAATAGCCGATTTAGGACTTATTATGCCTCCTAAAAGCACTTATATCGAGCCTAAATTCAGAGTAGGACTTACTATTTTCGAAACAGAATAGTTTAGCTAAAAGTATAAATAAAACACCTTATTTAAACTACATTCGGGTTTAGATAAGGTGTTTTGAATTTGATTTACTAAGTCTATAGGCTTATGGTTTAAAAATACTTAAATTTGCAATTTGCCTAAACTAGAAGAAATGTCAAACAACATCCAACAATATATAGCTCAACTCAATGAAGCCCAAAGAGCTCCTGTATTACAAAAAGACGGAGCCATGATTGTAATTGCAGGTGCAGGATCCGGAAAAACTAGAGTGCTCACCGTAAGAATTGCCAACTTGATGAGTCAAGGAGTTGATGCCTTTAATATTTTGGCCTTAACTTTTACCAACAAAGCAGCTCGCGAGATGAAAAATCGTATCGCTCAAATTGTAGGAAGCAACGAAGCCAAAAACTTGTGGATGGGAACCTTTCACTCCGTTTTTGCACGAATTCTTAGAGCAGAAAGCGATAAACTTGGTTATCCGTCAAATTTTACGATTTACGATACTCAAGATTCACAACGCCTTATCGGAGCTATTATCAAAGAAATGCAACTCGATAGAGATGTCTATAAACCCAAACAAGTACTCAACCGAATTTCGTCTTATAAAAATAACCTGATAACGGTTAAAGCTTACTTTAACAATCCGGAATTGATGGAAGCCGATGCGATGAGTAAAAAGCCACGTATGGGAGAAATCTATCAAAATTACGTAGAACGTTGCTTTAAATCCGGAGCCATGGATTTTGATGATTTATTACTCAAAACTAACGAACTACTTAATGTTCATCCGGATGTTTTGGCTAAATATCAAGATCGTTTCCGATATATTTTAGTGGATGAGTATCAAGATACCAACCATTCGCAGTACTTGATAGTAAAGGCTCTCTCAGATCGTTTCCACAATATATGTGTGGTGGGTGATGATGCGCAAAGTATATATGCCTTTAGAGGAGCTAATATCAACAATATCTTGAACTTTCAAAGAGATTATCCAAATGTACAGATGTATCGCTTGGAGCAAAATTACCGCTCTACTCGCAACATTGTCGAAGCCGCTAACTCTGTAATAGATAAAAATAAAACCAAATTAGAGAAAACCGTATGGACAGATAACGAAGACGGAGCTAAAATCAAAGTTCACAGAAGTCTAACTGATGCTGAAGAAGGACGTTTTGTAGCTTCGACTATTTTTGAGCAAAAAATGCAAAATCAACTCCTTAACGGAGAGTTTGCTGTTTTGTATCGTACCAATGCACAATCTAGAGCCATAGAGGATGCACTCAGAAAACGAGATATTCCGTATAGAATTTATGGAGGCTTATCGTTTTATCAACGCAAAGAAATCAAAGATGTTTTAGCTTATTTAAGACTGGTTATCAATCCTAAAGACGAAGAAGCTCTAGTTAGGGTTATCAATTATCCGGCTCGTGGAATCGGAGGAACAACCTTAGAGAAACTTACCGTTGCTGCCAATCATTACAAGCGATCGATTTTTGAAGTGATGGAAAACATCGATAAAATTGATTTAAAACTCAACGGACCTACCAAACAACGTCTGCAGGATTTTGTAACTATGATTAAAAGTTTTCAGGTTATAAGCCAAAGTAACGATGCCTTTTTTACAGCTGATTACGTAACCAAAAAATCAGGACTCTTTCAGGAGCTTAAAAAAGAAGCTACTACTCCCGAAGATGTCGCACGAATGGAAAACGTTGAAGAATTATTGAACGGTATTAAAGATTTTATCGAAGGACAAAAAGAAGTGGACGGAGCTACCGGAAATCTTTCAGAATTCCTAGAAGACGTAGCCTTAGCCACAGATTTAGATAAAGATACTGGTGATGATGACCGAGTAGCTATGATGACCATTCACCTAGCAAAAGGATTAGAGTTTCCGCAAGTGTTCATCGTCGGATTAGAAGAAGACTTGTTTCCGAATGCTATGAGTTTGAACTCTAGAACCGAACTCGAAGAAGAAAGAAGATTATTTTACGTTGCCTTAACTCGAGCCGAACAACAAGCATATTTATCATATTCACAAAGCCGATACAAATGGGGAAAATTAGTGGATTGTGAACCTTCGAGATTTATCGAAGAAATCGATGATAAATATTTAGAATACAGCAATCCGGACTTTAATAAAGGTTACCGATATAAGCCAAGCTTTAATATTGATATTTTTGGAGATGTAGATAAATCAAAACTTCGTCAGACAAAACCCGTAGGTGGAACTCCACCCAAATGGGCACAAAGCGATATGCAAAAACCCGATACGGTTAGAAATTTACGCAAATTAAAACCCACCTCGAGCCAAAGTCAAAGTTCAACCCCTGTAAACGATAGCAAACTAGCAGTAGGAAATATAGTACTGCACGAACGTTTCGGAAAAGGACAAATCCTGAATATCGAAGGTGTTGGAGCTGACAAAAAAGCCGAAATAAAATTTGACGTAGGAGGAATCAAAAAATTATTATTGAGATTTGCCAAACTAGATGTAATTGGGTAGTTGTAATATTGCTGAAATAAATATTTTTTTATGCTGGAAAATAAAAAATTCCGTGTGATGTGGTTATACTAAATACACTACAGTGCATCTTGTTAACTCTTGTGCTATAATTTAACACTTCCCTATCCGTTAATTAACTTTTAGCTTCTTTTGTTTCGCTGTATTTTTGGAGAAATTCACGATGATGTCTTGGGATAGAATTAGAGAAAAACTTCAAATTTTAAGCGATGCTGCTAAGTACGATGTATCGTGCTCTTCGAGCGGAAGCAACCGTAAAAACACCAACAAAGGTTTAGGAGATACAGGCTCAGGAATTTGCCATACTTATACCGAAGATGGTCGATGTGTATCGCTGTTGAAAATTCTTTTAACAAATGTTTGTATTTATGATTGTGCGTACTGTGTTTCACGTAGAAGTAATGATTTAAAACGAGCTGCTTTTACTGTTGACGAAGTGGTAGAACTTACCTTAAATTTTTACAGACGCAATTATATTGAAGGTTTATTTTTGAGTTCCGGTATTTTTAAAAATGCTGATTACACTATGGAACGTATGGTTAAAATAGCCAAAAAACTCCGTACAGAACATCGTTTTAATGGATATATTCATCTAAAGTCTATTCCTGGAGCAAGCCAAGAATTATTACACGAGGCTGGCTTATATGCAGATAGAATGAGTATCAATTTAGAAATGCCTACCGATGAAGGACTTAAATTATTGGCTCCCGAAAAATCACATCAAGAAGTAGCAGAAGGGCTCGGCACTATCAACAACAAGTTAACAGAATATCGGAATACAAAAAAAATCATCAAAAGTACTCCAAAATTTGTTCCGGCTGGACAAAGTACACAAATGGTAATTGGCGCCACTCCCGAAACCGACAAAGACATACTTTATACAGCCGATGCTTATTACAAAGGATTCAACCTTAAGCGAGTATATTATTCTGGATATATCCCGATTAGCGAAGATACTCGTATGCCGGCTTTAGGCTCTCAACCTCCTCTATTACGAGAAAATAGGTTGTATCAAACCGATTGGTTGATGCGGTTTTATGGATTTGAAGTTCACGAAATTGTCAATGATAAACATCCGAATTTAGATACACAAGTAGATCCTAAACTGAGTTGGGCTTTACGAAATCCTGACTTCTTCCCTATTGATATCAATTCGGCCGATTATAAAATGATTCTTAGAATTCCCGGAATTGGAGTAAAATCAGCCAAAAAAATTGTACAAGCTCGAAAGTTCGGAAAAATATATACCTATCAATTACAAAAATTAGGTATTGCCTATAATCGGGCTAAGTATTTTATGATTTGTGCCGATACGCCTCATTCTATGAAAGAGCCTGAACCTGAAATCATCAGACGAAATATTCTCACTCAAAGTAGTTCTAAATTTTTAAAACAAGACCCTCAACAACTTACTTTATTCGTATAATGATACATTATGTTTTTGACGGAAGTTTTACAGGATTGCTCTGCTGTGTTTTTGAAGCTTTCGAAATGAAGGAAAAAAACATTCGAATTTTTTGGGATAAAACGTATCAACCCACAGCCTTTGATCAAAACAGAGTAATTTATTCAGACCAAGAAAAGGCTCAACGTGTTTGGAACGGATTTATAAAACGTACGGATTCCATTGCTAAAAAAAGGTTCTATTTTGCCTATTTGTCTGAAAATTCGCAAACATTTCAGCATCTTTTTGATATGGCTGTATATGTTTTTCAGCATAAAAATAATGTAGCTCACAACTACGGGCATCCGGATGTTTTAGCAGTGGCTCAAATGGCAAAAAGTGTAAGCAGAGAAAAACATCGGATGGAAGCTTTTATACGGTTCAAAAAAGCAGTTGACGGACTTTTTTATGCCATTGTAAATCCGGATTTTAATGTATTACCACTAATCCAAAGGCATTTTAAAAACCGGTATGCTGATCAACCTTGGCTGATTTATGACAAGGCTAGAAAATACGGAATTTATTACGATACAGAAACGGTTGAGATTGTAAATCTGACTTTTAATCCGATGACCAAAAACTCTGATTCTAATTTACCTACACTACAAATAAATGATGAAAAAGAAGCTTTGTATGATCAGTTGTGGAAAGATTATTTTAAAAGCACCAATATAGTGGAACGGAAAAATACTAAACTACATTTGCAACACGTACCGAAGCGATATTGGCAATATCTCAACGAAAAGCAATAAGAAATTTATAAAAAAAATCGCAGTTTTTAATGTATTAAAGACTGCGATTAAATTTTAATATCGTAACCATTTGTAGAGTTCTTTCCAAGTTGGTTTTTTACCATACATCAAGATTCCGACTCTATAGATTTTAGCGGCACTCCATACGATAAAAAAGAAAGTCGCATAAAGTAAAACTACACTTAAAACAATTTGCCATATCGGTACACCAAACGGAATTCTCATCAACATCACAATCGGAGAAGTAAGCGGAATTAGCGAGAAAACTACAGCTACCGAACCATGCGGATCGTCCATCACCGTAAAAAATCCGATATAAACAGCCAACATCAGTGGCATAATAATAGGCATTAAGAACTGTTGCGAATCAGTTTCGTTATCTACAGCTGCTCCGATAGCTGCATAAATTGAACTGTATAAAAAATATCCTCCTGCAAAAAATACAAAAAACGAAAGTATAATAGTTATCCAAGGTAAATCACTGATAATCGTCTGAAAATAAATTTGTACGGTTTGTAAAATTTGAGTTTTATCTGAATCGGATACTTGTGTACTCATTTCGTTTAAAGCAGAAGTACTTCCTCCCATATTAAGACCTAAGAAGCTAGCAGCTGCAAAATACAACACCACTCCTACTACAGCCCAAATAAAAAACTGTAATAATCCGGCTAGTGAATTTCCTAGAATTTTCCCCATCATTAACTGAAAAGGTTTTACCGAAGAAACGATGATTTCGATGATGCGATTGGTTTTTTCTTCGATTACGCTTCGCATTACGAAATTTCCATAAATCATGATAAACATCATGATTAGATAACCGAAAATCGAACCAATAGCAACTTTAATTCCGTTTAATCCTTTGATACTGTCTTCTCCTGAGAATTTTGCTAAATGAATATTAGCATCTACTTTAGAGTTTTCGATTACAGCATAATCAATTCCAGAATTTTCGATGTTCAACTTCGTGATTTTGTCTTCGATAATATTTTCTAATTTATAGATAAACTCCATGCTCGGACTATTATCCGAAAGGTATTCTATTTTAGTAGTCAGGTCTTTTTTAGCTACATTATCAGGCACATACAAAAGTGCTTCATAACTCTCCGAAGCAATTTTCTTTGCATTGTCAAAATCCATGTCTGACAAATATTGATATTCGTATTTTTTATCGCTTACTAACTCGTCTTTTGTAAAGAAATTTCCTTGATCAAAAACAGCAATCTTTTTGACTTCTCCTTGGTTGATATTAGCCAAATAGCCGATTAAAACAGCCATTGCTACAAATAATAACGGACTCAAAAATGTCATAACAATAAAAGACTTGTTACGAACCTTTGCTATAAATTCTCTTTTTATGATTAATGAAAGTATACTCATTATATATTGTATTTCTGTATATTCTAAAGTTTTTTTACGCTTCTTGTAAACTGAATTTATTCTCCTTTTACGGTTCTGATAAAAATTTCGTTTACACTCGGTATTTTTTCTGTAAAGTGGGTTACATTTCCTTTTTCTGAGAGCGTTCTTAAAAGTTCATTCGAAGTAAAATCTCCTAACGAAATGTCCAATTTAAGTTCGTTATTCAACGATTTAAAATCGGTTTGGGTTATATTAAATTTTTGGGTTAGGTCATACATCAATCCTTCTACATTGTCTGTAAGTACTCCTACCTGAAACGTATTGGTTCTATACTGACGTTTTACATCTATAAGGTTACCTTCTATAAGTTTTTGAGATTTATTGATAAGGGCGATTTCGTCACATAATTCTTCAACGCTTTCCATTCTATGCGTAGAAAAAATAACAGTTGCTCCTTGTTTTTTGAGCTCTAAAATTTCGTCTTTGATAATATTGGCGTTTACTGGGTCAAAACCAGAGAACGGTTCGTCAAAAATCAATAATTTGGGTTTGTGAAGTACTGTTACGATAAACTGTACTTTTTGTGCCATTCCTTTAGAAAGCTCCTGAATTTTCTTGTTCCACCACTCCTGAATTCCGAATCGTTCGAACCAATAATCAAGTTGTTTTTTAGCTTCTGCCTTCGAAAGTCCTTTGAGTTGTGCTAAATATAATGCCTGCTCTCCTACTTTCATCGTTTTATAAAGTCCTCTTTCTTCAGGCATATATCCGATGTGTTGTACGTGATGAGGAGCTAGTTTTTCTCCATCCAAAAACACTTCTCCTGAGTCGGGCATCGTGATTTGATTGATAATTCGGATAAGCGAAGTTTTTCCTGCTCCGTTAGGACCTAAAAGTCCGTAAATACTTCCTTTCGGAACAGTTATAGAAACATTGTTCAGCGCAGTGTAGTTTCCGTATCTTTTTACTACGTTTTTTACTTCAAGTATGTTTGGCATTTTTGATTTTTGATTTTGTGGGCAAAGATAAAATTATTAACCACGAATTATACAAATTAATACAAATAAATAACTAAAACTTGTGCTAATTTGTGCAATTCGTGGTTTGCAATAAATGTAGTTGATCTTACGAAAACATATCCTTAACCTTCTCAAAAAATGACTTATCGGATTTTTCGGGTTTTGGCATAAAGTTTTCGTGATTTATATTCTCTTCAAAAAATTGTTTTTGTTCTTTAGAAAGTTTTTTCGGAGTCCAAACATTTACATGAACTAGTAAATCTCCGTGTCCGTAACCATTTATATTCGGAATTCCTTTCGAACGCAAACGCAGTATTTTTCCGGATTGTGTTCCTTCTTCGATTTTGATTCGTACTTTTCCGGATACGGTTTCGATTTCTTTAGAAACACCTAAAGCAGCTTCTGCAAAGCTGATATAGAGGTCATAATGTAAGTTTTCTCCTTCTCTTTTTAGGAATTCGTGTTCAATTTCTTCGATAGCCACTATAAGATCTCCCGGAATACTATTAGCTCCCGGAGCTTCATTTCCTTTTCCTGAAACTTTAAGTTGCATTCCATCAACTACTCCGGCAGGAATTTTAATCGACACGGTTTCGTCTTCCAGAACCATACCTTGATTGTCAGCATTGGCTGGCTTATAATCAAGAATTTGACCTGAACCACCACAAGCGTTACATGGCATTGAGGTTTGCATTTGTCCGAAAACGGTATTTGCTATACGATTAACTTGTCCTCTACCTCCACAGGTGGTACAAGTTTTATAAGTTACTCCTTTGGCTTGAACTTTACGTTTTACTTTTATTTTTTTCTCAACTCCATTCGCAATTTCTTCTAGAGTAAGTTTTACTTTAATACGCAAACTACCTCCTTTGGTTCTGCGAACTCCTCCTCCACCACCAAAACCAGAGAAAGCTCCTCCGAAGGCACTTCCGAAAATATCTCCAAATTGGCTGAAAATATCATCCATATTCATGCCTCCTCCTCCGAAACCTCCTCCTTGACTTGTATAAGCATCATGTCCGAATTGATCATAACGAGCTTTCTTTTGAGGATCACTCAACACTTCATAAGCTTCGGCTGCTAATTTAAAGTTTTCTTCTGCAGTAGCATCTCCTGGATTTTTATCAGGGTGATATTCGATAGCTTTTTTTCGGTATGCTTTTTTAATCTCATCGGGAGTTGCACTTTTGCTTACTCCTAATATTTCGTAAAAATCTTTTTTCATTTAATATAGATTTGAGAATTGAGATGTGAGTATTGATAAAAGATAATACTTCAATACACACTTCAATACTTTATTAGAATCCGGTTACCACTTTTGGATAACGGATAATTTTATCTCCTAATTTGTAACCTTTTTCTATTACATCAACTATTTTTCCTTTCAAATCTTCACTTGGAGCAGGAATTTGCGTTACTGCTTCTGCAAAATCAGCGTCAAACACATCGCCTACTTTTACTTCAACCAATTCTAATCCTTTTGAAGCCAATGTATCCTTTAATTTAGTCTGAATGAGTTGGACTCCTTCTAAAAGAGCTTTTTCTTCAGATTTAGAAATCTCAACCATTGCTCTGTCAAAATCATCTAAAATAGGTAACATTGACTGTAAAACATCTTGATTGGCAGTTTTGAATAGTTCGATGCGCTCTTTTGTCGTACGTTTTTTATAGTTTTCGAACTCAGCAAATAATCTTATAAATTTATCTTTTTCTTTTGCCAACTCTTCTTTTAGTTGTTCTTCAACCGATAAATCAGAAGTATTCTCTTGATTTTCAATTTGATTTTCTAATTCTTGCTGCTCTTCGTTTTGATTTACTGTGCTCATAATTCGAATAAAATTATTTCAATATGCCTTTGCTAAAGCAAAATAGCTGCCAATTATTAAAAAAATGACATTTTGACATTGTCAAAAATTTAAAAACTACAACTCCTCGTAGGTTTAAAACAAAAGTATTGTTCTTTGGGTTAAAAAAACTAAATTTGCACCTTATTTATCTAAAAACAAAAAATGGAAATTATAATAAAGCTTTCTCAGTTTTTATTAAGCTTATCACTTCTTATAGTACTTCACGAACTAGGGCATTTTATTCCTGCTAAATTATTCAAAACTAAAGTTGAAAAGTTTTATCTTTTTTTTGATATAAAATTCTCCTTATTTAAAAAGAAAATAGGTGAAACTGTTTATGGAATCGGATGGTTACCACTCGGAGGATATGTTAAAATTGCCGGAATGGTAGACGAAAGTATGGATACCGAACAACTTAAACAAGAACCACAACCTTGGGAGTTTCGTTCTAAACCCGCCTGGCAACGACTTATTATTATGTTGGGAGGAGTTATAGTAAACTTTATCTTGGCTTTTATAATCTATATTGGAGTAGTTTGGTTTTACGGAAATTTGGATATTAAAAATTCTGAGCTCAAAGATGGAATATGGGTTACCAATACTGTTTTAGAACAAGCCGGACTACAGACCGGAGACAAAATTATTGCGGTTGACGGAGAAGAAATAGAGAGTTTTTTCAAAATGCCTGAAAAAATCTTGCTAGGTGAAAAAGTAGAAATAGAGAGAAATGGAGTTCAAACAACAATTGATTTGCCCAAAAATCTTATCGGTCAAATTGTTGATGAGAACAAAAAAACAATGTTATCGCTTAGAATCCCTTTTGTAGTAGCTGCAGTTCCTGAAGATTCTCAAAACCTTAATAAACTACAACCTAAAGATATTGTTAAGGAAATCAACGGACAAAAAATCCCATACGTAGATCAATTACCTGCGATGTTGCAAAACATGAAAGGACAAACCGTTACTGCTAAAGTTTTACGTAACGAAAAAGAAGAAAACGTCGAATTACAGGTGGATAATGACGGAAAAATAGGTATTGCCTATGCTTCTATGATTGGAATCTCAGATTTAGAAAAATTAAACATTTACAAGGTTTATAAAAATCAATATAGCTTTGCTGAATCTATTCCTTTAGGAATACAAAAAGCAACGGATCAATTTACAAGTATCGGGAAACAACTCAAAAAAATGATTAATCCTAGCACTGGGGCTTATAAAGGTGTGGGAGGTTTTTACGGGATTTATAACATTTTTCCGGATGTGTGGAGTTGGGAAGTTTTTTGGAGTGTAACAGGTTTTCTTTCGGTTATGTTAGGAATCATGAATCTGCTTCCGATTCCGGCTCTTGACGGAGGACACGTGATGTTTTTGCTCTACGAAATGATTACTCGAAGAAAACCAAGCGAAAATTTTATGGAAAAAGCTCAAATGGTAGGTTTCTTTATTCTAATCGCATTATTATTATTCGCTAATGGTAATGATATTTTTAGAGCTTTTAAATAAAGTTTTCTTTTGATTTTCATTCTCAAAACCTTACTTTTGGGAGCTAAAAAATATCTGTATAGTTTTTCAAGATAGCATTACACAATACAAAATATATAAAAAAAACAATTATGAATTTTAATCTTACAGAAGAACAGCAAATGATACAGCAGGCTGCTCGTGATTTTGCACAGCAAGAACTGTTACCTGGAGTTATCGAGCGTGATGAGCATTCAACTTTTCCAACCGAGCAAGTAAAAAAGATGGCTGAACTTGGATTTTTAGGGATGATGGTTGACCCAAAATACGGAGGAAGCGGATTAGACAGCGTTTCGTATGTTTTAGCTATGGAAGAAATCGCAAAAGTAGATGCTTCTGCTGCTGTGGTGATGTCTGTAAACAACTCTTTGGTGTGTGCAGGAATGGAAAAGTATTGTAGCGAAGAACAAAAACAAAAATACTTAGTTCCTCTAGCTTCTGGACAAGTTATCGGAGCTTTTTGTCTTTCCGAACCAGAAGCAGGAAGTGATGCAACTTCGCAAAAAACTACTGCCAAAGATATGGGAGATTATTATCTTTTGAACGGAACTAAAAACTGGATTACCAACGGTTCTACAGCTTCAACTTATATTGTTATTGCTCATACACATCCAGAAAAAGGACATAAAGGTATTAATGCTTTTATAGTTGAAAAAGGTTGGGAAGGATTTGAAATCGGCCCAAAGGAGCAAAAAATGGGAATCCGTGGGTCAGACACACATTCGCTTATGTTTACTGACGTAAAAGTTCCGAAAGAAAACCGTATCGGAGAAGATGGTTTTGGTTTCAACTTTGCTATGGCTGTACTTAACGGAGGACGTATCGGAATTGCTTCACAAGCACTTGGAATTGCACAAGGAGCGTATGAATTGGCTCTCAAGTATGCTCAAGAGCGTAAAGCATTTGGTAAAGAAATTATTCATCATCAAGCCATAGCGTTTAAATTAGCAGATATGGCTACTCAAATTACAGCTGCACGTATGTTATGTTATAAAGCTGCTTCCGAAAAAGACGAAGGAAAAGATATTTCTATTTCAGGAGCGATGGCAAAACTTTATGCATCAACAACTGCTATGGAAGTTACGACCGAAGCTGTTCAAATTCACGGAGGAAATGGTTATGTAAGAGAATATCATGTAGAGCGTATGATGCGTGATGCTAAGATTACTCAAATCTATGAAGGAACTTCTGAGATTCAAAAGATTGTTATCTCTAGAGGAATTTCTAAAAAATAATCATCCTATAAATAGCATAAAAACAAAAATCCAACTCCTAAGAGTTGGATTTTTTATATATTAAATAAATAAATTATTTTTTCATTCTGCTTTCCATCTTTTTTACAAAGTTTCTTCTGAAAAAAAACATAAAAACTGCTAAACCGGCAATAGCAAAACTTATATAAGGATTTCCTTCTTCTCCTGTAAGCTTTTCGTACCCATCATAAGCAAACAATATTGCCAAAATTAAATAGGCCCAATAAAAGTGTCTATAGTATTTCATATTCTAATGATTTCTACAAATATAATTAAAAAGAATTAAAAGCAATCGAAATGATTAAAAAAAGCTCAAAACAAAATCAGCTCTCTTTTGTGGTGTATCTTTAGGAACCTCAATGAGTTCGTATCCTAAATCCTGATACGTACGGATTAAATATTCTTGAATCTGTTTAGCTTGCTCTAAGTTTTCGTATCGTTCGTTATCAGATTCGTATATTTCTTCCCATATCGGAAGTATAAAAAGCTTAGTGTATTTATGTTCTTTACAAGCCGCATCGAAGCTTTCTGGATAATTCTTGTCTCCTATATAATGCATATAAGCCAATACGTCAGGAATTCCTCTATCTATAAAAACGATGTTTTCTTTTTCGTCTAAAGCACTCTGATATTGTTTGATTCTTCCTTCTAATAATTTCTGGCTAAACAAAAGAGGCTCTTCTAAAAACAATTGGTCTATTCCTTGTTGTTGTGCTTCTACTATAACTTGTCTGGAAATTTCTGGATAACACACATATCCTCTTTTAGATAAAACATCTATTAATGTTGATTTTCCCGTTCCAGGACCTCCTATTAGAAGAACTATTTCCTTTTGCATTTTACTACTGATAAAAAACCGCAAAAATAATTATTTTCGCCTTAAAAACCATTAAAAAATCGGTATAGAATTTACTCTATACCGATTTTTACTCTTTTAGAATATTTTTATTGTTGTTTCTCTAATAATTGTACTTCAAAAATTAGATTAGAGTTAGGTGGAATTGGTCCTTGTCCTCTTTCGCCATATCCTAAATAAGCAGGAATATACAATAGTGCTTTGTCTCCGAAATTTAATTGTTCTAATCCTTCTAAAAACCCTGGTATAAGTCCGGTTTTGTTACTTAATTGATAAGGAAACGGTTGATAGGGTCTTTGTGGATTAAACATTCCGAAAGCTTTAGCTACTTCTGGATCGGTAGAATCAAACAAAGTACCATCTTCTAAAAATCCTGAATAATTCACAAAAACAGTTTGGTCTTGTGTAGGTTTTATTTTGCTTCCTTTTTCGATAATTATGTATGATAAGCCCGATTTGGTTTTAATGGCTTTTGATTTATTTAATTCTAAGAAAGCTTGTTTTTCGGCTTTTTGTTTCGCTGACTTTGCCTTTAATTCTTTTTGAGCTTCTGCTTCTTTTTTAAAGTAGTCTGAAAAAACTTTAACAGCATCAAATTTTTCAGCTTTTTTACCTTTTCTGACAATAGTTATCTTTTCGATTACATCATTCTGTTGAATTTTGTTTACGATGTCTTGCCCTTGAGTTACATACCCAAAAACCGTATGCTTTCCGTCAAGCCATGGAGTATCTTTATGAGTAATAAAAAATTGACTTCCGTTAGTTGTCGGACCTGAGTTAGCCATCGAAAGAGTTCCTGCTCTATGATGTTTTAAATCTGTGATTTCATCAATAAATTTATAACCTGGTTCTCCTCTCCCGGTTCCTTCAGGACAGCCTCCTTGAATCATAAAATCTGCAATTACTCTATGAAATTTTAACCCATCGTAATATCTTTTTCCTTTAAGTTCTGGTTTTACAAACGGATTAGTACCTTCTGCCAATGAGATAAAATTTGCTACGGTAATCGGAGTTTTTTCGTATTCTAATTCAACCGTAATCGTTCCTTTGTTAGTCTGAATATCAGCAAAAATTCCTTCTACCTGATTCGACTGACTATCTGTACACGAAAACAATAGTGCCATCGCACCTAATAATAAATTTGTCATCTTTTTCATTTAGTTTTTAATTAGTTCAGTTTGTCAAAAATTATTCTTCTTTATATTTAATATCTAAAATGGTAACGGTATACACAATCGGAACATTCATACCAATACGTTGTTTATCTCCTATATATCCGTATGCTACGTGCGAAGGAAACAAAAACTCTGCTTTGTCACCTTTTTTTAGGCGTTTTAAACCGTCTCGTAGTCCGATAATGATTTCTTCCTTATCTACCATATACTCTCGAGTTTTGAGTTCGCCTTTTCTGTATATAGTATCACCTGTCACACTATAAATTTCCGAATCAAAATATACTAAATCTCCTGCTTTGGGTAAATGATCGTTGGTTTCTGATTCTTCCAAAATGGTATACCAATATCCTTTTTGAGATAAAAAGTACTCTTTGTCTGGATTGGCTTGGATGATAGAGTCAAAGATTTGTTCTTCTTCTGAGACCAATTCTTTTCCAATTTCGATAGATTGTTTTAAAAACGATCCGGAACCGTGACTAACCGGACGTCTGGCCTCTTCTCTATCAGCACAACTCAACATCGAAATTGAAAGTAGAGTAATTAAAGATATTTTTTTCATATAACTTATATTTTTGCAGGATTATCTCGTTCTATAATTTGTAAAAATTCTTGAATTGTTTCTTCTAAACTTTTCTCTGAACGTCCACCAGAAGCATTTTTATGTCCTCCTCCGTTAAAATAATTACGAGCAAAAACATTTACGTCAAAATTTCCTTGCGAACGAAGTGACATTTTAATAATTCCTTCTTGTGAATTTTCGATAAAGATAACTGAAAAATCAATTCCTTTTATTGTAAGCGGATAATTTACAATTCCTTCGGTATCTCCCCTTTCAAAATTAAATTCATCCAAATCAGCTTGAGAAAGAGAAATATAACCTGTTTTAAACTGTGGTATAACGACCAATTTTTCTAAGGCTCTACCCAAAAGCTTAAGCCTATTATAAGAATTATTATCGTAAAGAAGATTGTGAACTTTAGTGTTTTCTACTCCTTTGTCTAATAAATCTGCTACAACTCTATGAGTGGTGCTATTTGTATTAGGATATTTAAACGAACCCGAATCGGTAACAATTCCTGTATAAAGACAAGTGGCAATCTGCTGGTCAATTTTATTTAAATCCCCTAATTTATCAATAAAGTGATATACCATTTCGCAAGTCGAACCAAAACTTATATCCGAAAACATGTAGGTAGCATAATCATCCGGCTTTTCGTGATGATCTATCATCAAAAACGGAACCTTAAGCTGGCTTAAAACTCCTTCCATAGCCGTTCCTGTTCGGTGCAATGCATTAAAATCTAATGTAAAGATGAGTTCGGCTTGTTGTAAGGTTTCTGTTGATTGATTAACTGTTTTTTCAAAAATCTGAACCGTTTCACTTTCGGGTAACCAAGCTAAAAAATCAGGAAATTCATTGGGTGAAACAACAGTTACTTGGTGACCAAGTTTTTTTAGATATATATATAAGCCTAAAGTCGAACCCATGGCATCGCCATCTGGATTTCGATGTGGAATAATAACAATTTTTTTCTTTTTATCTAAAAGTTCAGCTGCGAGCTTGATATCTGTTTTATTCATAAAGGCAAAAATACATTTTTTTCGTTAGATGCAAGTTGAATGTCTCAAGGAATTCCAATTTAAAATCTCTTGTCTAATTCCTCCAGATTCATCGTAATAAAAGTTGTTTTACCTTGCGGAGAGATGTCAGGCTCTTTACAAGCAAAAAGAGAATCTACAATGTTAGATTGCTCTTTTTCTGAAAGTGAGATTCCGGTTTTTACGGACAGACTTTTTGCGATAGACTTAGCGATGCTATCATTTTGAGAAAAGCTACTCTCTGGTATTCCTTCTTTTAAATCATAAACAAGCTGTTCTAAAACTTTTTTGGCTTCGATTTCATTTACGTTTATCGGAAGTCCTGATAAAATAACTTTTCCTTGCCCAATACTTTCAAATTCGAACCCAACTTGTTCTAATGAAGGTTGCAATTCTTTCAGCAAGGCGACCTCGTAGTCCGAATACACCATTTCGAGAGGAAACAGTAGTTTTTGAGTCATGGATTTAGAAATAGTTATATTTTTAAGAAACTCTTCATACAAAATTCTCTCATGAGCTCGTTGCTGATTGATAACTATAATACCTGATTTAATCGGACTTACGATGTATTTTCGGTGAATTTGATAAGTTTTTACGGAGTTTTCTTCAGCCTTTTCATCAGATTTTTCGTCAAAAAGCGAACCTATAATTTGGTCTGACTCTATTTCTCCTATCGAACTTATAGAAGTTTCTTCTTTTAAGCCTATATACAAACTTTCCCAAGACGATGGTGGAGTTTTCTTTTTGTATGAACTCGTACCCGAATTCGAGGATTTTTGAGTCATTTCGTCTTTAAACGGATTAAAGTCAGAACGCACCTCGATAGTAGGAGTAGTTGATTCTTTATTCCTAAATTCGTACGGTACTTCGAGCGTAGCATCTTTTTCGAAATCAAGAACCGGTGCTACGTTAAACTGTCCTAAACTATGTTTAACAGTTGAGCGCAAAATAGCATAAAGAGCCTGTTCGTCATCAAATTTGACTTCTGTTTTGGTCGGATGAATATTAATATCCAGCGAATGAGGTGGAACTTGAAGGTAAATAAAATAAGAGGGCTGAACTCCTTCTTTCAAAAGACCTTCGTACGCATTCATAATAGCGTGATGCAAATATCCGTTTTTAATAAAACGATCATTTACAAAAAAGAATTGTTCTCCCCTATTTTTCTTTCCAAATTCAGGTTTTCCGACAAATCCGGTAATATTTACGATTTCGGTTTCTTCATTAACCGGAACTAGCTTTTCGTTGGTTTTTCCTCCAAAAATATTAACAATACGCTGTCTTAAATTCGAAACTGGCAAGTTGAATAATTCACTTCCGTTAGAGTAAAGTGAAAATGAAATTTTAGGATGTGCTAATGCTACCCTTTGAAATTCGTCAATGATATGACGCATCTCAACTGAGTCAGATTTTAAAAAATTTCGACGGGCAGGAATATTATAAAATAAGTTTTTAACCGAAAAAGAAGTGCCTCGAGGAGTAACAGTTGCTTCTTGTGAAATAGTTTTGCTTCCTTCTATGATTAGATGTGTTCCTAGTTCGTCTTGTTCTTGTCTGGTCTTGAGTTCTACATGAGCAATAGCTGCAATCGAAGCTAAGGCTTCTCCTCTAAAGCCTTTGGTGTTGAGATTAAATAAGTCCTCAGCAATTCTGATTTTGGAAGTTGCGTGACGTTCAAAACAAAGTCGTGCGTCGGTTACACTCATTCCTATTCCGTTATCAATAACCTGAACAAGTGTTTTTCCTCCGTCTTTTACGATAAGTTTTATATCGTTTGATTTTGCATCTATGGCATTCTCTAAGAGTTCTTTAACAACCGAAGCAGGTCTTTGAACAACCTCTCCAGCAGCGATTTGATTGGCTACGTGATCAGGAAGTAACTGAATTATACTCGACATTTATGGCTTTATTTTTTAAAAAAACAAAGTTAGTCAAATTGACTCAGGAATTAGAATTTAGAATTTATGAATTATGAACAATCGAAAGGAATTGAAATAAGAATCTTACGATACAATGATGAATTATGGATAGTTATAATAATTGCAATTTATCTTTTATAAAGCTAAAACTTTCTTCAAGCGTTAAAGCACTACATTATATAGAAACAGGACAATCAAAAAAAATAGATGTTTTACTTTTATATAAAATATGTGAGTTTTTCCATAAAGATTTTAACTACTTCATAGAATTACAAAGCGTAAAAAATCCCTCTAAAAATATAAAAAAAAGCCAAGTAAATTTAATTCATAAACCTTATAATATTACTAATAATTTATATGAAGCTATTATTGAGGATGTTAAAGAACTGATATATCATGTCAAGCAAATGAATCAGGAAATAATAGAATTAAAAAAAAAAATTAAAAACAAATAATAAGGATACTCCTAAATTACAACTCTCTCGCTGTAAAAATGGAGTCCGTTTTCCCTTCTTTTCCTTGATTTTTGAGCAATACAAAATGCGATCGAACAGCCGAAAATACTGGATAGCAGGTATAAGGTAAATCATATTCTTTAGCGTACTTACGAATAATCGGAGTAATTTTAGGATAATAAGTATGTCCGACTGTAGGAAATAAATGATGTGCCACATGATGCGTAAACCCACCGTATAAAAAATCAGTAATCGGATTTCCTGCACTAAAATCTTTAGTTACTAACATTTGATGATAAGCCCATGTGGTATCCATTTTACCATCCTCGGGAGGAAGAGGAAAAATCGCTTCTTCGTCTACATGCGTAGATATTAAAGCGATGACACCTAATAAACTCGCACATAAATGCATTATAAACCAAGCTAAAAATATGGTTCCAAAAGTTTGATTCAATACCCAATACGGAATAATCAACATATAAAACAAGTTAAAAAACTTAGCTGCAAACAGTTTTATATATTCGATTGTAGGAATCTTATAAACGCGTTTTAGATAATTGTCTTTAGTTCCGAAAAAGTCTTTAAAATCCCGACTAAAAAGCCAGATTAGCGTATAAAAAGGATATAAAAACCACATATAAATATGTTGAATTTTATGGAATTTATACCAAGGTGAATTCGGAAAAATACGAACTACATCACTTTGTTTAATATCACAATCCCAATTTTGAATATTTGGATAAGGATGATGAAGCGAAATATGTCTTTGTATCCAAATTTCACTATTGCTGCCAAAAAGTTCTAAAACATAACAATATAAGCGGTTCTGTCTTTTAGAGAAAAAAACAGCATTGTGAGCAGCATCATGAAAGGAATTCACAAAAACGATAATCATCGAGAATCCCATTAAAATGTAGAATAAAAATAATAGCGGAGTAGAGTTTCCGAAGTAGAGTATACATCCATAAAAGACAAAGAACATCATCAGCATAAATAGAGCTTTATAGATATTCTTTCTTTGTATGGATTTATCCTTCAATACATTTTCTTGTACTTCTTTTACTAATTTTTTAAAAAAATCATCTTTTTGAGGTCGTATAAAAGTAGGTGCTTTAAAATCTTGTTCTTTTCTCATTTCTTCCCAGTTTAAAAGCCTTACAAAAATAGCATTTTTTTCCGGATGGTTAAATAAAAGACGAAGTATAAAAAAACCACTCCTTTTGAGAGTGGTTTTCTTATATAAGATTAAGCAATTGTTTGTTAGACGATTATTTTACTTTGTTAACGATTGCTGCGAAAGCTTCCGGGTGGTTCATTGCTAAATCAGCAAGAACTTTACGGTTAAGTTCGATTCCGTTAGCTTTTACTTTCCCCATAAACTCAGAGTAAGACATTCCGTGAAGTCTTGCACCAGCATTGATACGGGTAATCCATAAAGCTCTGAAATTTCTCTTTTTCTGCTTTCTGTCACGGTAAGCATATTGCATTGCTTTTTCTACCGCATTTTTAGCAACTGTCCAAACGTTTTTACGTC
>CAZOQH010000025.1:0-20995 GCA_964581855.1 uncultured Flavobacterium sp. | reverse complement strand
GTTTATCTACAATAAGCGAAGCCGGTACTATTTGTGCATAGTGAGGCTCTCCGATGGTTGGGAAGTCTAACAATAATTCCATCTTCTCTCCGGTAATATCAAAGAGTTGCGCACTTTGTGCAAGCTCTGGTCCTGTTGGTAGGTAACGGTCTTTAGTAATCTTGTTCCAAGCTACTAAGTATTTTCCGTACGGATTTTTAGTGTTTCCTCCGGCTACGGTTAAGTGTCCGGTTGAATAATACGTAGGTTGTCTATCTACTACCTCTAAGGTTTTTACGTTCCATTTTACTACTTCAGAAGAAACAAAGAATGAAGTATAAGCATTTCCGTTAGCGTCAAACTCAGTGTGTAATGGTCCTAAACCTGGTTTTTGAACCTCTCCGTGTAATACGGTTTCGTAGTTTAATACCGGAATTCCGTCAAAGTCACCGTCAAATTTCTTCTCTTCGATGGCTTTCATCATTTTAGAGAATGAAAACACCGGAATTAGCGATGCTAGTTTTCCACTTCCTACAATGTATTCTCCACTTGGGTCAACGTCTGCTCCGTGTGGTGATTTCGGACATGGGATGTAAAAAGCCACGTCTTTCAAATCTTGAATATCCAATACATGTACTTCATCTAATATAGTAGAAGTAGCCGAGTGTGAATTGTGATCATACACGTTGTGTGCATATTTGGCTTTTACTTTTCTTCCTTTACCTTCTTTTACCATCTCTGAAATCTTTTTCCAGTTTACAGCCAAGATAAAGTCTTTGTCGTTTTGTGAAGCATTTACCTCTAACAAGGTATGTGCTTTTTCGGTATTATAGGTCGAAAAGAAAAACCAACCACTACTGGCACCTTTTCCGGTACGGCTCAAGTCATAATTAACCGGTGGTGTTTTGAGTTGGAAATCGATTGCCATTCTACCAGTTTCTTGATCAACTTTAATAAAGGTAATTGCCCCGCTAAAGTTTTCTGCATACGTACTAATCGGTATATCTCCGTTTACATCTTCAAAAGGCACACTAAAACGTGTTCCTGCCACAACATACTCGTTGTTATCAGTAACAAACGGAGAAGAGTGATTTCCTGCTGAATTAGGGATTTCAATGATTTCGTCTGTTGTAAAGGTGGTCAAATCCAGACGAGCTACACGAGGAGTGTTATTTTCGTTTGCAAATAACCATCTTCCGTCATATTCTCCGTTTGTTTGAGAAATTGCCAAGTGGTGTTGGTCTCCCCAAGGTACAAATCCGTGTGAGGTATTCAACATTGGCTTTGTATCTTCGCCATAGCCATAGCCCGTTTCTGGGTCTTGCGAAAACACGGGTAATACTTTTAATAAACGTCCGGAAGGGATTCCGTAAACAGAAACCTGACCGCTAAATCCTCCGGAAGTAAACGAATAAAATTCGTCATGCTCACCCGGAGCTACATACACTTTTTGAGCTGCATTTCCTGTAACTGCATCTGAGGCTGTCTTAGGCTTACAAGCTCCGAAGAAAGCTATGACCGAAAACGCAAGGGTCGCTTTTATTAAATTGTTTTTCATAAGTTAAAGAATTAAGTTGCTATTAAATGTTATTGCTCTATTGTAATCCTATTGTACTCCGTCATTTTGACGCATATATTCTAGGATTTGTCGTGCCTCATCGTCTGAAATATTTTGATTAGGCATACGAACCAAACAAATTTCTAATTGCGATTGTAGTTCTGGATCTACATCAATCATAGGGTCTGGATTCGTAATAAAGTTCATAATCCACTCTGGAGTTCTTCGTTCGGTTACCCCTTCCCATCCCGGACCAACCAAGCGTTCGCTGTTTAGCTTATGACAAGAAAGGCATTTTGTCCCGGATGCTTTTTCTCCTAAAGCTGCCATCTGATGGTCGAGAGTAGCTGGTAATTGCATATTTTCATATTTTCCCAACCCCCTTTGCGGATCATAATCAGAGGTTGTCTTTGTTTCGGTAGAAGTTGATGTCGAAAAGTCCTCTCCGGATTTTTCTTTTTTACCACAAGAAATAATAAATAGTGATAACAAAAAAAGTGCTGCTAATTTTTTCATAATACAATTTGTTTTAATTAATTTTTGGTTTTCAATGTTTAGTACAACAGGTTTTCTCGAGCAAAGGTCTTATGATTTTTAGCTTAATTTTATGATTAAAATCATAAGTTAACAAAAAAATAATTCTTTAAACTTTTAGGGCATAACTCCGTAAATTTAATGAAAAATGAAATAAAAAATATGATATTTATCATTTTTTTTGTTTTAATCGCGATTTCCATTGTTTAAAAACATAAATATTACTATTGATTTTATGATTAAAATCATAAAAGAATCTAAACTTTATAAAGTATCTTTGTTGTGTTAAAATTTCATCTTCATTTGAAAAGTTTTATATTCATATTTTCACTATTTATTGTTTTCAAACCGGTCTTACCGATTGTTGAATACATAGTTTTTTATGATTATATCACTACTGAATTATGCGAGAATAAAGAAACTCCCGAACTAGAATGTAACGGTACTTGTCACCTTAAAAAAGAACTCTCGAAAGCATCTGACTCCGAAAATCCTTTTTCGACCGATAAGCACAACCGACCACTTATTGAGTTTTCGCATCTGTTTTTTGAAAGTACTCAGCTTTTTAATCTCGAAATAATTCACAGACTTGTGAAGAAAGAATATTCGGTTTATCTGAATTTGTATTCACACCTTACTACAAATTTCATTTTTCAGCCTCCCGCTAAGTTTTAGACCTTATTTATTATAAACCATGGTTTTGATGGCATACTATCCATCAAAACCCAATTACGTATGTCTAAACTTTAAATTTATTAAAATGAAAACCTTAAAATATTTATCCGTTCTCTTTGTAGCATTACTAACTTTTTCTTGTTCCTCAGACGATGATACAACCCCAACAATTATAGATGAATCACACGGTCTTGTTAAAATTCAAGAGTTGTCAAACTCAGAACATACCGTAGAGTTATATTCCGAAAAAGGTATTTTGGAGCAAGGCTACAACGCCATATCGATACGCATTAAAGACAAAAGCACCGGTAATTTTATAAACAATGCTTCACTCAGCTGGAATCCTGTGATGCACATGGCTACTATGCAACACTCTTGTCCGAAATCAGAAATTGTAAAAACCATCGGAAAACAAACACTATACAACGGTTATATCGTTTTTCAGATGGCATCGCACCATTCAGAATATTGGGAGCTAACCATTGATTATTCTGTTGACGAAAATGATTTTTCCGTAACTGAAGTTGTTCCGGTAACTGCTTCAGACAAACAACGTGTAACGTCATTTATGGGAACAGATAATCAGCGTTATGTCTTGTGTTATGTCGAACCTTCTTCTCCTGCAGTTGCCATCAACGACATGGTAGTAGGCTTGTTTAAAATGGAAAACATGATGGACTTTTCGATAGTAAATAATTATACCATTAAAATAGACCCAAGAATGCCGAGTATGGGGAATCATGGTTCGCCTAACAATGTCGATTTAACTCAAAAAGCAGATGGTTTTTACCACGGAAAACTATCACTCACCATGACCGGATATTGGAAAATTAACTTACAGCTGTTAAATCAAATAAATGAAGTTTTGAAAGGCGAAGAAGTTGGAGAAAACAACCCGTCGAGCAGTTTGTATCTAGAAGTAGAATTCTAAATAAACAGATTATGAAAGACAGAATCATCATGTTGTGGAGTTTGATTTTCTTGGGGATGACATCTTATTCTCAAGAAAGTCTAACCGACAGTGTCAATCTGAACTTTACGATAGACGAAATCATCATCACAGCAAATAATCAACCCTTACATCAAAAACAAGCCAAATCCCTTTCTACGCTTGACGAGTTTTTAGAAAAATCTTCTAAAATAAATATGGTCAAACGAGGTGGATACGCTTGGGAACCGCTCATCAATAGTATGGCAACCGAACGCACCATAATTACTATTGACGGAATGCGAATTTTTGGGGCTTGCACCGATAAAATGGACCCTATAACTTCGTATGTAGAAGTATCGAATTTATCCAAAGCAGAAGTTATTTCAGGGCAACAAGGCAACACACACGGAGCCACTATCGGAGGAGCTTTGGATTTAAAAAGAACAACCATTAGCAAGCGACCCCTTGGATGGAACGGAAGAGTAATTAGCGGATACGAAACCAATAATAAACAAAAAATAATAGGTGCCTCGTTGGGCTATAACGATAGCTTATGGTATGCTCATACCGATTTTATGTATCGCGATGCTGAAAATTATAAAGCGGGCAAAAACCGTGAAGTTTCTTTTTCGCAGTTTACTAAATATAATGCTTCCGGAACATTGGGGTATTTTTTGAGCAAACGCAATCTTATAGAAGCGTCGGTTATTTACGACAAAGCTACCGATATAGGTTACCCTGCCCTACCTATGGATGTATCGCTGGCAGAAGCTTTAATTGCTTCGCTAAAATACGAACATCTCCCTGTTTCAGAAACTTTTGAAAATTGGGAAACCAAAGTGTATTACAACTCCATTACTCATACTATGGATGATAGCAAACGACCCAATGTACCTATTCATATGGATATGCCCGGATGGTCAGATACGTACGGAATATATTCAAAAATAAAAGGAAAACATCAAAAACACTTGTTTTCAGCTCAGTTCAATGCATTTTATAACAAATCCGTAGCCGAAATGACCATGTATCCGAATAATCCGAACGAAAATCTGATGTTTATGTACACTTGGCCTGACATACGAACACTTTATAGCGGGTTATACCTTGGTGATTCGTATCGTTTGGATGAAAAAAATGAGATTAAATTTTCTGCCAATATCGGATTTCATACTAACCGAGTTGCGGATGAATTTGGTTTGTCGAGTCTTCGGATTTTTTATCCAGAGATGGACAAAAGTAAAAACCGTTTATTAAAAAGTTTTTCAGGAAATTATTTGTTTTATCACGATAAATGGAGTTATAATTTTGGTTTGGCATACGGAGAACGAGCACCATCAGTTTCGGAGGGCTATGGATTTTATTTATATAACAGCAATGATTTTTATGATTATATAGGAAATCCGTATTTGTCTAACGAAAAATCATGGGAAATAAACGCTTCTGTTCATTATCATTCCAACAATTTTCATTCTACATTATCTGCTTCCTATTTTCATATACAAGATTATATCATTGGATTAGTAGATAATTCTGTGCTTCCGATGACCATTGGAGCTGTGGGAACAAAACGCTATTCGGCTTTGGATTATGCAACTATTTTTACAACCGATTATAATCTTGAATATTATTTTCTGGATGATTTTAAAGCCGAAGCACAATTGGTTTATAGCTACGGAAAAGGAAACAACAACCATAACTTACCTTTTATAAGTCCGTTTCGCTATTCGTTAGCTATGAGCTATGCCCACCTCAACTTTGTATGTCAAATTACTGCTAGCGGAAATGCAAAACATCGTGATTATGCACCATTTTACGGAGAAAATAAAACGGATGAATACATCATCTTCGGATTCAATAGCGGTTATTCATTTGAATTCGATAAAAAGTCATTGAATGTAAAAGCTGGAGTTGAGAATATTTTCGATCGATATTATACCACTTTTGCCGATTGGAATAACATCCCGAGAACCGGAAGAAACATTTATCTGAATGTGGAGCTTGTTATTTAAATGTTAAATCAACTCGCTATGATTTAGGTCATAAAATAACGAAGTAGTACTTAGTAATTTTACTCCGAATTAAAAAATGAATGTTTAATATTAAATTTTATAAACTATGAAAAGTACACTTATTAAAGGCATTGTATTAATGAGCTTTTTTGCTTTAGCAGCGTGTAAAGAACAAGCTAAACCCGACACAACAGAAGTGCACCAACATCAAGAAACCGTGGTCGAAGAAACCGCAGTTGAAGAAACTGGATTTTCGGTTGCTATCGGAAGTAATGATCAAATGCAATTTGATAAAAATGAATTAAAAGTTCCGGTTGGAGAACCTATATCGCTTACGTTAAAACATACAGGAAAAATGGCGAAGAATGTAATGGGACATAATCTGGTTATTTTAAAACAAGGAGTTGATTTTAAAGACTTTGCCGAAAAAGCAGCTCTTGCTACTGACACCGATTATATTCCTTCGTCTGAAAAATCAAATATCATTGCTCATACCAAAGTAATCGGAGGCGGAGAATCTGATACTATTGAATTTGTTATTGAGCAAGCAGGAACGTATGAGTTTTTATGCACCTTTCCAGGACATTATGCCATTATGAGAGGAGTTATTATTGCAGAATAATAAAATAGAATAGCTATGGAAATTACAGAAAACACAACCATTGGTGAAATTGTGGCTCACGATTTCAGGACCGCAGCTCTATTCTCTAAATTAGGAATTGATTTTTGCTGTAGAGGACATCGAACATTAGACGAAGTAAGCCAAAAAAAATCTTTGAAAACTTCTGATTTACAACGAGATTTAGAAGAAATTATCCAGAAAAAAGAAGGTAATACTATCGATTTTAAGGCTTGGCCTATAGATTTATTGGCTGATTATGTAGAAAAAACACATCACCGATACATCGAAGATAAAACACCGGTTATATTGGCTTTTTTGAATAAACTATGTAAAGTACACGGAGAAAGACATCCGGAGTTATTTGAAATCAATCGTTTATTTAATGAATCCGCTCAAGATTTAGCCGCTCATCTGAAAAAGGAAGAACTTATACTTTTTCCGTTTATCCGAAAAATGGTAACAGCCCGAATTACAGATCGTCCTGTCGAAAAGCCTCATTTTGGAACGGTAGACAATCCTATCGAAATGATGAAACACGAACACGACACAGAGGGTGAACGCTTTAGAGAAATCGCTCGTTTGACAGACAATTACACTCCACCTGCTGATGGATGTAATACGTATCGAACTACGTTTTTGATGTTAGAAGAGTTTGAGCAAGATTTGCACAAACACATTCATTTAGAAAATAATATTTTGTTTCCGAACGCACAAGTGCTAGAGAAAGCAATATACTAAAACCTTACTTTTTTCATTTTATGTTAGAAAGGCATCTTACTTCAATAGTTAGGTGCTTTTCTTTTTGGATTTAATACAAAGATTCTCCGTTTAAATCTGTTGTGAGCACCTCACTCATATAATCAAAGAAAGGTCGCATGGCCAAAAAAGTTTGAATAACTTCTTGAGAAAAAGTATCCGAAAAAACCTCTTTATCCGAAAAGCTTCTCATCACCACGTACTGCTTTTTCTTGATTAATTCAATTGCAGGATGATTTTTATCAAACCCTTTGGGAGCGGTTTTTACTGCATCTTCACCTTTGAGCTTTCCGAAATAATTGATAAAAGTTTTATCGGAGGTAATCTTATTAATTTCGGAAGTATCCATCTCAAATTCTTTACGGATACGTAACAAATCTTGGTTGTTTGGAGCCCAAAATCCTCCACCTACAAAGCTATTGCCAGGCTCTAAATGAATATAATATCCTCCTCTAAGCAACGGTTTTGTACGAGAATAACCTGCTCCAAAATTAGTTTTGTACGGAGATTTATCTTTTGAAAACCGAACATCTCTATAAATTCTATAAATATGAATGTCTTGGAGGGAATCGTATTTTTGTAATTCGATATAAATATGATTAAAAAAGCTTTTATTTTGTTTGACAATCTCTTCATACCACGATTTATTTTGAACAAACCATTCTCTATTATTGTTTTGCTCTACCTGCCTCAGAAATTCAAATACTTTTTTCACTTTACTTATTTTTAGAGTTTTCTATAGTTTTGCAGCTTGGTTCTATATGAACCAAAACATTAGCTATTTCGGGTATTTGATAGAGTAAATAGTCTTTGAGATCATGAGAGATTTCATGTCCTTTTCGAACCGAAATTTCAGCATCTACCACTGCGTGTAAATCAACTTGATATTTCATTCCCACTTTACGGACCAAGCATTTTTCAATAGCGATTACTCCCGGAACCTCAACCGATTTTTCTCGTATGATATCAATTAAATCATGATGCATATTTTCGTCCATTATCTCGCCTAAAGCAGGTCGAAAAATATGATAGCAATTATAAAGAATAAACCCCGAGGCAAACAAAGCTGCCCAATCATCAGCAGATTCAAATCCTTCTCCTACAACCAAAGCAATGGTAATTCCTATAAAAGCTGCTACTGAGGTTATTGCATCACTTCTATGGTGCCAAGCATCCGCTTTTAATGAAGATGAATTAGTTTCCTTACTCTTTCTGATAACTATCTGGTATGACATTTCTTTCCACAAAATAATCACTCCCAAGACAATCAGTGTCCATCCTTTGGGTGGAGCATGTGGATTTTGAATATTGTATATGCTTTCTTTTGCAATAAAAACTGCTGATACAATCAAGAATCCGACCACCAAAAAAGTAATCAAAGGTTCTATTCTACCGTGTCCGTACGGATGATTTTCATCAGCTGGTCGGCTGGCATATTTAAGTCCTAACAATACCAAAACTGACGAAAATGTATCGGTAGCTGACTCGATGGCATCCGCTATAAGCGCATACGAATTTCCGAAAAGTCCTGCTATATATTTTATTACAGCCAGTAGTAAATTTCCGAAAATACTAAAGTAAATCGTTTTTACAGCCTTATCTCCATGAGTATGATTTACAGACACTATTTGAGTTTTATTTTATAGGTGTGATTATTTGTTGTCTTGAAGAGCAAATACTCTTTTAAGTACATCCGAAGTTCTAGCACTTACATTGGTTCGTATATTTTTTTCTTCTACGGCTACCATCGTAAATACTCCTTGCATTGCCTGATTAGTTACATAATCCGTTAAATCAGGATTTACTTTTTTAACCAAAGGTACTTTGTTATATCTATCAATAATTTGAGTCCAAACTTTATCAGCTCCTACTTTGCTCAACGAATTATTGACCACCGGACTAAACTTGGTGTATAACGCATTTGAGGTGGTGTTCTGAAGGTACAGTGTTGCGGCATTATCAGCTCCCATCAAAATATTGCGAGCATCGTTAAACGACATTTCTTTAATGGCATTGACAAATATAGGTGTGGCTTCTTTTACAGCGTCTTCTGCTGCTCTGTTCAAAACTTTAAGACCTTCGTCAGCTAAAGACGAAAGACCTATATCACGAAGCGTTTTATCTACTTTTTGGAGTTCTTCTGGCAACAAGATTTTAACCATTTCATTTTTAAAGAATCCGTCTGTAGTTGTTAATTTAGTTACTTGTTCAGAAATTCCTTTATTTAAAGCCTCTTTAAGTCCTTGACTGATATCTAAAGTATTGGATTGCGGGATTTGTTCTGCTATTTGCTGCAATTCAGCACAGCTTAATAAAGGTAAAAGAAAAATAAGGCTCAGAATCTTTTTCATTGGAAAATTATTTTTAGTTGAATATTGCCTCAAAGTTAGATAAAAAAAGAACGCTCTGGGTAAATATTGCACAGCGAATCAAAATTTGTTTCAGGCAATGAGTATTATCAAAGTCATTTTTAAATTTAAGGTTAAGAAACAAAACTTCAGAAATAAATTTAGGAAGTTTGAAAAAAAATGTTTAGTTTTGATACAGTTATATTGCGACAATGTTTAACCCAAAACTATATATTTCATGAGTAAAAGAGACGAAATGATTGCAAAATATGCAGCAGACTTAAAAGACAAGGTTAAAGTAACTCCTGATATGGATTTACTTACTAAAGTAGTTATCGGATTAGGGCCTTCTATATATAAAGCCGATGCCGAAACGGTAGCTGGTTCTGACCAAGCCGAACTAGATAGAGTGAAAAACAACTTCTTAATTAAAAAACTAGGCCTTAAAGACTCACCTGATTTAGACAAAGCGATTGATTCTGTTATTGAACAATACGGAAAGTCAAACAGAAACAAATACAGAGCCGTTATTTATTATTTATTGACAAAACATTTCAAAAAAGAGTCTGTTTATAACAAATAATTAGGTTCTTAAAATCAAAAAAGGTTACCTTTGGTAACCTTTTTATTTTTATCAAAACAATGAGAATCCGTTTTATATTTATCCTATCTCTATTTTTAAGCTGTAGTTTATACGCTCAAGAAATTGCATTGGTCAAATATTCGGGTGGTGGAGATTGGTATGCTAACCCTACTTCTTTACCTAATTTAATAAAGTTTTGTAACCACAATATCCAGACAAAATTAGATACTAATCCGATTACTATCGAGTTATCAAGTTCAGCTCTTTTTTTGTACCCTTTTATTCATATTACCGGACATGGAAATATAGTATTTAGCGAGGTTGAGATTCAAAACTTACGTAAATATCTTTTAGGAGGCGGCTTTCTTCATATAGATGACAATTATGGGATGGACCAATACATTAGACGAGAAATGAAACGAGTATTTCCTGAAATGGATTTTGTAGAAATACCTAAAGAACATACAATCTTCAAAGAACCTTACGCTTTTCCGAACGGAATTCCGAAGATTCACGAACACGATAATAATCCTCCTCAAGCTTTTGGGTTATTTAAAGACGGAAAACTAATTTGTTTGTATACGTACGAAACCGACCTGGGTGACGGGTGGGAAGATGAAGAAGTACATAACAATCCGATAGAAACACGAGAAAAAGCTCTAAAAATGGGGGCTAATATTATAAACTATGTATTTAAATTCTAACACTATTTAATGCAAATTTAAATTTGATAACACTGGCTTAACACTAACTTAACATTGAAGCGTCAAAGTTTACAGTTTTTAAAATACTTTTGCAGAAAATTTAAATCTTAATTAAAATGGCATTTTCAATAAATGATATTTTTCAGTTTTTAACACCGAAAGACAAAAAGTTCTTTCCGTTGTTCGAGGAAGCTACAAACAATCTTGTAGAATTAGCATCTGCTTTAAACGAAGCTGTAAACGCTCCTAAAGGAGAAAGAGACACTTACTTTAAAAAAATTGACCAATTAGAGGTAGAGATTGACAAAATTGCTCATAAGACTAACATTGAATTGAGCAAAAACTTTCTTACTCCGTTTGACCGAGAAGATATTCACTCACTCATTAAATCAATTGATGATGTAACCGATTTTCTTCATGGTTCTGCAAGTAGAATGAAGATGTATCAGGTAGAGAAGATTTCGAAGTCAATACGTAAACTTACCGAAATCAACCTAGAAGCCTGTCAACTTATTCAAAGAGCGATAATTGATTTAAAAGAGCATAAAAACTTACAGCGAATTACCGTTGCTTGTAAAAAAATCTCTAAGCTAGAAAGTAAGGCTGACGTAGTTTTTGACAATGCCGTTATGGATATTTTTGAAAACGAAACTGACGCTATAAAAATCATTAAATATAAAGAAGTGCTTACTGCTCTAGAAGACGCTTCAGACAAGTGTAAAGACGTAGCAAACGTTCTAGAAACTATTGTAGTAAAATATTCATAAATATTATAAAATACTGTATTAATGGATAGTTTTACTTTATTAATCATTATCATCGTATTAGCCTTTATATTTGATTATATCAACGGTTTTCACGATGCAGCAAACTCAATTGCTACTATTGTAGCTACACGAGTTTTGACACCTTTTCAGGCAGTATTATGGGCAGCCTTTTTTAATTTCATGGCCTACTTTATCTCTAAATACTGGATTGGAGAGTTTAAAATCGGTAATACTATTGCTAAAACCGTTCATCCTTTAACCTCAGATGGAGTACCTTTAATTACGCTTGAAGTTATTTTTGCAGGACTTATAGCAGCCATTTTTTGGAATCTATTAACCTGGAAATTCGGAATTCCTTCTTCGTCTTCTCATACACTTATCGGAGGATTTATGGGAGCCGCTCTAATGCATGCTTATGTAAATTCTGCTAGTCTTAACGAAGTAGTGAATTATGCTGTAGTTTTACCTATTATATTGTTTATATTTTTAGCACCTACCATTGGTTTCTTTATAGCGCACTTACTGACCGTACTCATTATGTGGATTTGCCGAAAAACTACTCCACATAAAGCAGATAAATGGTTCAGAAAATTACAGCTATTATCTTCTGCTTTATTTAGCTTAGGACATGGAGCTAACGACGCTCAAAAAGTAATGGGAATCATCGGAGCTGCTGTGATTTTTTATCACATTGATGCAGGACATGCCGAATGGATAAATTCTCCCGACCAATTCGCACATTTTGTTGAAGAATGGGGTTGGGTACCCTTTACATCATTCTTGATTATCGGACTAGGAACTATGAGTGGAGGATGGAAAATCGTAAAAACAATGGGATCCAAAATTACAAAAGTAACTTCACTTGAAGGAGTAAGTGCCGAAACAGCTGGAGCCATGACGCTTTATTTGTCAGAGTTTTTCGGAATTCCTGTTTCTACTACTCATACCATAACCGGAAGTATTATTGGAGTTGGAGCGACTAAAAGAGTATCTGCTGTACGTTGGGGAGTAACCATCAAACTGCTTTGGGCTTGGATACTTACCATTCCTATTTCGGCATTAGTAGCAGGTTTGGTATATTTAATAATCCGAATGTTTTAGGATATAATAATATATTAATTATATACTAATAATATTTATTGTCTCTCTAAAATGCATATATTTATAGTTTATATATTATAACTATGGATTTTACAAAAAAAATGCTCCGTGATGGAGCTCTTGAAGATAAAGTAATTGTAGTTACTGGCGGAGGAAGTGGACTAGGAAAATCTATGACCAAATACTTTCTAGAACTTGGAGCTAAAGTTGCCATTACATCAAGAGATTTAGAGAAATTACAAAATACAGCCAAAGAGTTAGAAACCGAGACAGGAGGAAAATGCTTAGCTGTACAATGCGATGTACGTCATTATGAACAGGTTGAAAAGATGTTACAACAGGTTCTCGAAGCTTTCGGAAGAGTCGATATTTTATTGAATAATGCAGCAGGAAATTTCATTTCGCCTACCGAACGCTTGTCTGCAAATGCCTTCGATACCATTATTGACATTGTTTTGAAAGGAACTAAAAACTGTACTTTAGCATTTGGCAAACATTGGATTAATACCAAACAAACCAATACCAATATTCTAAATATTGTTACCACTTATGCTTGGACGGGATCTGCTTATGTTGTGCCTAGCGCAACTGCCAAAGCAGGCGTACTTGCTATGACAAGGAGTTTAGCTGTAGAATGGGCTAAATACGGTATTCGTACCAATGCTATTGCACCTGGTCCTTTCCCAACAAAAGGAGCTTGGGATAGACTTCTTCCGGGAGATTTAAAAGACAAATTTGATTTAGCCAAAAAAGTTCCTTTAAAAAGAGTTGGAGACCATCAGGAATTAGCGAATTTAGCTGCTTATCTGGTATCTGATTTTTCAGCTTATTTAAATGGCGAAGTTATCACAATTGATGGTGGTGAATGGCTTAAAGGAGCCGGACAATTCAACCTTCTTGAAGCTATTCCTGAAGAAATGTGGGATATGCTAGAAGCAATGATAAAATCGAAGAAAAATAAATAAAAAAACGGGAGCTATAACTCCCGTTTTTTATTCTTAAAAATCAAGTTTATAAACACTGCTGTTTCGTATATCGTCATGCGAACTAAAAGTTACGTCCAGGTCTTTTACCAATCCGGTATCCAGTCCGTAAACCCAACCGTGAACCGATAGCTCCTGTCCCCTACTCCAAGCTTCCTGAACAATTGAAGTTACCGATAAGTTAAGCACTTGTTGTTTGGTATTCCACTCTACAAATTTATCAAACTTTTCTTTTTCGTCTTTAATAGCTTCGATATCGTTTTTACGGAATTTATAACTGTCTTTAATATGACGAATCCAATTGTCAATTATTCCTACAGAGTTTCTTTCCATAGCTGCTTTTATTCCTCCGCAACCATAATGTCCGCAAACAATTACGTGTTTAACTTTTAGTACATTTACCGAATAATCCAATACGCTCAACATATTCATATCCGAATGAATAACCATATTTGCAATATTTCTGTGTACAAAAACTTCTCCGGGTTGAGCTCCTATAATTTCGTTTGCAGGAACTCTACTGTCTGAACATCCTATCCATAAAAGTGGAGGAGATTGTGTGTCTTTTAGTTTTCTAAAAAAATCTGGGTCTAAAGCTAATTTTGATTCCACCCATTTTTTATTGTTTTCTATTATTTGCTTATAAAAATCTGACATAATTAATATAGTTTTTATTTATTTTTTATTTCTTTTGAATTTCTGTAATTACTTGACTTGAAGTCTTGTGTCTTTTTCGGTGTTTCATCAGTAAATCGTGTTCTATAGAAACTTTTCGAATATCAGTTTCCGTATTTGCCAAATCATACACTTCTTTAAATCCGATAAGCGTAACATCTACATTTAGAAGCGGAGCACGAATATCTCGGAACTCTTTAATACTATCCAAAATATCATGCGCGATGTAAACCGTATCTGAAGCATTAATAATTACTTTTGAACCTTCCGGAATAGCATCAAGCGTAAACAATATTGCCGCTTTATTTAAAAACGAAACTTCTTGAGCCAAATGAATGTGTATTACATCCCCATCTTCGTATTCTTCTTTACGAAAATAGTAGGCTCTTTTCATATTTCCTCTTAAGACCGCAAATATACTCATTATCATACCTAGCGCAACTCCTGTTAATAAATCAGTAAACACTACCGCTAAAACAGTCACAATAAAAGGGGTAAATTGGTATTTACCTCTACTAAAGAAATGTTTAAATACAGCTGGTTTTGCTAATTTATATCCAATTACCAATAATACAGCCGCAAGTACGGCAAGAGGAATCTTATTGAGTAATAACGGAATCGAAAGTACACTTATAAGCAGCAAAAAACCGTGAATAATAGCTGACATTTTAGATTTTGCTCCTGCATTAGCGTTCGCAGACGAACGCACAACAACTGAAGTCATCGGTAATCCTCCTAAAAGTGAACTCACAATATTTCCTGTTCCTTGTGCCTTGAGCTCCAAATTAGTGTCTGTTAAACGTTTTTGTGGATCCATTCGGTCTGATGCCTCAATACATAAAAGTGTTTCGACCGAAGCTACAATAGCAATAGTAAAAGCGACTATCCAAACTTCTTTATTAACCAAACTCGAAAAATTCATTCCTCCTGAAAAGTTTAAAAAATCAGGTAAAATGAAAATTCCTTTAAAATCACTAAAATTAGTAACAACAGGTAGTTCTACTAAATATTTGGACGAAGTAATTGCTAAAGGACTACCCATCATTTTAAAGATTTCGTTGAGTAATGTTCCGACAATAACAGCAACCAAAGCACTCGGTAATAATTTGATTTTTTTAAGAGCATCCACCCTATCCCATACTAAAATAATTAGTAGAGAAACTCCTGCAATGATTACTACTCCTAATTGAATTTGAGTAAATGCTGTTACGATATCGGAAAAAATAGCTAATCCGTTTCCGACTTCAATATCAGCACCTAGCGCTTTTGGAATTTGTTTAAGAAAAATGATAATTCCGATACCAGCAAGCATTCCTTCAATTACGTTATTCGGAAAATAATTGGATATCGCTCCTGCTTTTAGAAAACCTAAAACAAGTTGTAAAATTCCAGCCAAAAAAACCGCTGTAAGAAATACCTCGAAGGAACCTAATGACAGAATAGCTGAAAGAACAATAGCCGTTAGTCCGGCTGCAGGTCCCGATACACTTATGTGAGAGTTTGAGAGATAACCTACTACAATTCCTCCAACTACTCCCGCTATAATTCCTGAAAATAACGGTGCGCCTGATGCCATTGCGATTCCTAAACACAACGGAAGAGCCACCAAAAACACAACCAAACCTGAAGAAAAATCGTACTTCAGATTGGCAAAAAGATTTATTTTTTTTGACATTTTATATAAAATTAGTGCAAAACAATACTACTGTATTGACTTAAAAATCAATACAATCCAACATAGAATTTAACCAGTAGGTTAAATTCAACCATCATCTCTACCTATAAAGATGATGGAATTACACTAATTTTTGTTCGGGAGGTGGGGAAAAAACTTGAGCGAAACCATTAGCATGCCTAAGTAAGAATTTTCCTTTTATTTTATAAGCTTTTAGTCCAAAAAAACCTAAATTTATTTCTTGGATTTCTAATGTAAAGTCACTAAAAACTTCTGAAATATTATTGCTGTGATTTTCTTCCTCTTCGGCAATTGTATATGCCATAGAAATATCTATATCAGCACTTGTTTGACTCAAAAAAGTTGGCAAGGTCAAAAAAGTTACAAAAAAGAATAATAAGGTTATTGCTTTTAGTCTCATCGAAAACAAAAGTATAATTTTTATTATTTTATCTATTATTTCACATTTAGTTTTAATTAAAATTTAACAGACTGCAATTATTACTAAGAATTGTGCCCTAAAAAGCCATTACCGATAAAAAAACAGGTGAATACTATTTTACCGTAAAACTTACATCGTACAGCTTTTTAACTCATTATAAACTGATAATTGATATATTTGTATCTTGTACATTTGTCTCTTATGAAAAAATTCTTTCTGTATATCTACCTATTTATTACTGCGTCTGTTTTAGCTCAAACCAAAGTGAGCGGAACCGTTTATGATGAATTTAACCAACCTTTACCTTATGCCAGTGTGGCCTTTAAAGGAACTACCATCGGAATGGTAACCAACGAAAATGGTAAATTTTATCTTGAATCGCCAGACAACAATCTTACTTTAGTCGTTTCATTTATTGGGTATCAACCACAAGAAAAAATACTAACAGTTGGAGGAAACTACGACCTTAAATTTGTTCTTGAATCTGAAAACGTTATCGAAACTATTACTATAGTAGGAGGAAAACAATCTAAAAAAAATAATCCGGCCATTGATATTCTAAGAAAAATATGGGAGCGAAAACGCAAAAACGGATTGTATATGTATGACCAATACAAGATAGATAAGTACGAAAAAGTTCAATTCGATTTAAACAATATCGATAGTGCTTTTACAGAAAAAAGGATTTTCAAAGGAATGGAGTTTATTTTTGAGCAGGTGGATACTTCAAATATTACCGGAAAAACTTATCTGCCTATTTTTATAAATGAATCTCTGAGTGAAGTATATGGAGATAACGTACTCAACAAACAAAAAGAAATTTTAACGGCCAATAAAACCTCTGGTTTTTCTGGAAATCAACACATATTGGCTTTTATCAAAGACTTGTACAACGAATACGATATCTATAACAACTTTATAACAATATTTGATAAAAGTTTTCACAGCCCTTTGTCTAGATTCGGAATTGATGCTTACAACTACGTTTTAGCCGATAGTGCTTACATCGAAGATAAATGGTGTTATAATATTATTTATTATCCTAGACGGAAAGGAGAACTGACCTTTAAAGGAGATTTTTGGGTAAACGACTCAACTTTTGCCATCAAAAAAATTAATATGTCTGTAACCCAAAGTGCAAATATAAATTGGGTGAAAGAAATTTATATAGAACAAGAATTCGAAGTAGTAAACGACTCTGTGTTCTTGCTTTCTAGAGACCATTTTATGTCAGATTTTGCTTTCAGAAAAAAAGACGAATCCAAAGGAGTTTACGGACGAAGAACCACTATCTACCAAAATCACGTTTTTAACCAAGAAAAACCTAAAGATTTTTATAAAGAAGAAGTCAACTATTACGATGACGCTATCTATCACCGAGATGAAGAGTTCTGGAACAACAACCGCTTTGAGTCGTTAAGTCGGGATGAACGAGGAATTTATAAAATGCTCGATACACTTCAAACCGTTAAACAATTTCAACGGATGTATGACCTAGTAGCTACACTCGGAAGCGGCTACTATCAAATGGGAAATTTTGATTTCGGACCTATATTTTCTTCTTTCGGATATAATGATGTAGAAGGAGTACGACTCCGAGCAGGAGGAAGAACCTATTTCGGACAAAATGATTTATGGAGACTCGAAGGTTACACAGCTTATGGTTTTAAAGACAATAAATTTAAATATGGAATTTCAGGAAAGTGGCTTATCGATACAAAAAACCGACTTATAATTAGTGGTGGAAATCGTAGAGATATAGAGCAAATTGGGGCAAGTTTAACTACAACTAATGACGTGTTAGGACGTAGTTTTGCTTCATCTGCTATTTTTGCAAGTGGAGATAACTCAAAACTTACAAACGTTAATCTATCTAATTTAATGTTAGAAATCGAACCGGTGAAAAATCTGATTTTTAAGACTGCCTTTAGTTATCGAACATTAGAATCAGCCTCTCCTTCAACTTTTAGTTTGGATTATTATGATAAAGACGGAAACGTTCAGAGTCAAGTAACACAATCAGAAATCAACTTTATGGTCGATTATACTCCCGGAATAAAAACCGTAGGATATGGAGTAGAAAGAAGTATAGTTGATAATAATTATGCCCGGATTTATTTGAGCTATTCACAAGGTCTAAAAGGCGTTTTTGACAGCGATTTTAACTACGAAAAGTTACAGTTTTATTACAAACAGCCCATTATGATCGGACTTTTCGGAAGACTTTTCGTAACCACGGAAGTCGGAAAAACATTCGGAGAAATTCCGCTCGGACTAATGTCGGTTGTTCCGGGTAACCAATCCTATTTTTTAATCCCGAGTAACTTTAATTTGTTGAATTACTACGAATTCATCACTGACGAATATGCAACCCTACAGCTAGAACACCATTTTAACGGAAAATTATTTTCAAGAATACCTTATTTCAGAGATCTGAATTTGCGTGAAATTGTAGGAGTTAAAGCAGCAGTAGGAAATGTATCTGACGAAAACCGAGCTATCAATGCTTCGGGAATGACCTACCTTGCTCCTACCAAACCTTATTGGGAATACAACGTCGGAGTTGGAAATATTTTTAAAGTAATGCGAATCGATTTTGCGTGGAGAGGAAGCTACAGAGATACTCCCGATGTTAATAAATGGGGCGTAAAAGTAGAGTTCGGATTCTATTTTTAGGAGTTTATATGTTGTTGTTTTTCAAAAAAACAACTCTTCTAAACATCAGTAATAGCACAACAAAATAAACTCCGTACGTTAGCGTATGAGCCATAACAAGTCCTTGTGTTCCGAAGGTTCTCATCAAATAATCACTCGAAAAATAAAGTAGAGCTATCGAGAATATTTCGGTCGCAAGAAATGCTTTTGTCATCTTTTTGGCAAAAAATTGATAGCCTAAAATTAGTGAACAAACCTTAAAGAAATCTCCTATTATTTGCCATAAAAACAAGTCTGAAAGCACTAAAAAGCGCTCCGAATAAATAAGGGTAATAAAAATATCTCTTAAAAAATACAAAATCAAACCTCCCACAGCAAACATCGGGATTACACTTTTGTAGTAATCAAAAAATACGGATTGAGTTTGTTTATTCGAGTCCGATTGAGCCAATCTCGGAAAGAAATACACCGACAACAAAGTCGAGACAAATATCAAATAAAAATTAGCCAATCTGTTCATTGCTTCCCAATTTCCTGCATTTTCTAGTCCTACCACATTTATAGCGTTAGTTCTGATTTTTAAGTAAATAATCGGAAGGCAGAAAGCAGAAACAAAAGCCATCAATGAATACTCCGACAAATTTCGGATAACCGAAAAGTCATACAATCCTTTTTTGATGTATCGTTTTAAGTCGAGTGATTTTGAAATCCAGAACCAGCTTACTACAAACAAAATAGCAGGAACAAAAGCCATAGCCAGCAGAGCTCCACTTATTCCGTATTGCAAAACCATATATATTGTAAAGCCGAAACCGAGGAGATTTCCAACAATATTGATGTAAATCACCTTTTTATATTCGGATAAACCGTTGATTATAGCAATCAAAAAAATATTTAAGGCAAAAAGCGGAAGAGTTAAAGCGGTCACTTTAAACACGATTGAAAAATTAAATCCACTTCCAAAAATGAGTGCATTCCAATAGCTTGAAAAAACAAAAAGTGGTAGCGCTACTAAAAACGAAACACCCAAAAGTGTCCAAAAAACCGTTGAAATAATTTTCTTTAATTCTTCGTCATTGTTGTTGTGTTGCGCTACATATTTTACGATTCCTTGATTAAAACCTAAAACCGATATCGTTTCGAGCGAAGTGATAAAATTTCGCAAGTTTCCTAATAAAGCTACACCACTCGGGCCTAAAACTTTAGCCACAACAGAGGTCGAAACCAATCCCGTAACCATACGAATCATTACACTTACGCTGTTTATCGAAGTGATTTTGAAAACCGGATTTCGGAAAATTTGTTTTAGTAGTTTCAAGTTTCAGCTTTAAGGTAAGACCTAAAAAGTTATTAAACCTCTCAGGCAGTGTTTTTAATAATTATTCAAAACATTAATTATAGTAGTAACTTCTTCGTTTGTCAAAACAGGGCTTATCGGAATGCTCAACACTTGATCGTGAATTTGTTCGGTTATCGGAAATGATAAGTGCCAAAAGCTTTCCATTGCTTGTTGTTTATGAGGAGCAATCGGATAATGAATAAGCGTTTCTATATTATTCTTAAGCAAATAAGATTGTAATTCTTCTCGGTTTTCGGTACGAATAACAAACAAATGAAAGACGTGATTTTCTGAACCGTTATAATACGGAAGTACAATTTTCGGGTTTTTAATTTCAGATAAATAGCGTTTGGCTACTTCTCTCCTTCTTTGATTATGTATATCTAAGTCCTTAAGTTTCACTTTTAAAAAAGCAGCCTGGATTTCGTCCAAACGAGAATTCAGACCTATGAACTCATTTTCGTATTTTTTTTGCGAACCGTAATTTCTTAACGAAAACAAAGTGCTTGCTAACTGGTCGTCATTGGTTGTAATGGCTCCTGCATCTGCTAAAGCGCCTAAATTTTTCCCTGGATAAAAACTAAATCCCGATGCGTTAGACAAGTTTCCTGCTCTTTTCTGCTCCATTGCACCATGAGCTTGTGCTGCATCTTCAA
>CAZOQH010000024.1:0-21610 GCA_964581855.1 uncultured Flavobacterium sp. | reverse complement strand
AAACAAAGGAAATCAAATCGTTTCAGGAAGTATCGATTTTGAATTTGACAATACAAGATTGGATTTTGTTTCAAGCAACCCGATTGCTGACAGCCAATCTACAGGATTACTTTCGTATGAGTTTACTGATTTAAAACCTTTTGAACAAAAAGCGATTACCGTCAAATTAGATGTAAATGCCCCAACAGATATTCCGAGTGTGGATATTGATGATGTTTTGCCTTTTGTGGCTGAAATTACCATTAACCAAACCGATATAAGCCCTGATGACAACATTTATGAATTTAATCAGGTAGTTGTCGGAGCTTATGACCCGAACGATATTACCTGTGTTGAGGGAGAAGTTGTACATCCTGACCATATCGGGGAAGAACTGCATTATCGTGTTCGATTTGAAAATACAGGAAATTTTTATGCAGAAAATGTTGTGGTAGTAGTGGATATTGACACTCAAAAGTATGATATAAATTCATTACAAATTCTTAACACGTCACATTCTTCGACTGCAAGAATAGCAGATAATACTTTAGAAGTGTTTTTTAATCAAATCTATTTGGATCCGGAAGCTCAAGGAGATATTTTATTTGTAATGAATACTATAAACTCTTTATCAGAGGGAGATTCTGTTCAGAGTAAAGCCGATATTTATTTTGATTACAATTATCCGATAATTACTAATGATGCGGTTACAGTTTTCCAATCAACAATGAGTATTGAGGACAATCCGAAAGCAATCGAGCTGAAGTTTTACCCCAACCCAACAACCGATTACTTCAATATTACCTCTAAAGCTATGATTCAATCTGTTGAATTATATGACATTTCAGGAAGATTGGTAAGAACAAGTTTAGTAAACGATTTTGAAACCCAACAAAACGTAATTAACTTGAACAACGGAGTTTATATTTTAAAGATTAAAACACACGAAGGAGAAGTTACAGGAAAAATAGTGAAGAAATAGATTGATGTTATAAATAAAAAATCCGTCTTGTGGGTACAAGACGGATTTTTTATAGCTATTAATTTGAAATTATTCTTTGCTTAAGTTTTTCATTTCGGTTTCGATCATCTCGTAGAATTGGTCGATTTTCGGAAGTATTAAAACTCGCGTTCTACGGTTAGTCGAACGATTTTCAGAAGTATTGTTAGCAACTAACGGTACGTGTTCTCCTCTACCAGCTGCAATAAGCTGAGATGGTTTTACGCCCAATTCTTGAAGTACTCTTACGATAGAAGTTGAACGCTTAACACTCAAATCCCAGTTGTCTAGAAGAACTCCCGAACGATACGGAACGTTATCTGTATGACCTTCAATCATACATTCAAATTCCGGCTTAGAGTTGATAATTTTAGCAACTTTTGCTAAAACTTCTCTAGCTTTAGTGCTTACTTCATAACTTCCTGTTCTAAAAAGCATTTTATCAGCAATAGAAATAAAAACAACTCCTTTTTCAACGTTTACTTCAATATCCGGATCGTTTATTCCTACTTCTCTTTTGATAGAAGTTACCAAAGCTAATGTAACCGAATCTTTTTTGGTTAAAGCATCCTGAAGACGAGTGATTTTCATGTCTTTTTCTCTGATGCTCTCTAAAGATTTTTCTAAATTAGCAGCGCCTTGAGCAGAAAGGTGAGTAATATTCGTAAAGTTTTCTTTTAAAGTAGCATTTGTTTCTTTTAATAAATCAACCTGAGCTTGAAGTCCGTTCTTCTCAGTCAAGCACGTATTTAACTTTACGGTAGTAGAATTCAATAAATCTTGAATTTCTTTATTTTTCCCTTCAAGTTCTGCAATTTTCTTTTTTGAACCGCACGAGGTAAGCGTTAAAGCCCCCGCAACTGCACATAATAAAAAGACTTTTTTCATAAATTTTATATGTTTTTTTTAGTTTATACAAAGGTAGAAATTTAAAATATAACTTTCTTCGCTGTCTGTTATTTTATCTCGGAAAAAAGTTTTTTTCGCTTGATATAATAATCAAAAACTATGCTATTTAAATAGTAATAATTATTTTTTTGTTCAAATGTTCTTTTTTGAAGTGTTTTTTTCAGTTTAGCATATACCGCAAAGTGAGAACGAACAATTGCCCAAGTATGTTTAGGTTTGATTTGAAGTAAAAAAAAGACTCCTGCTATACCATCCAAACACAATCGAATAAAAAACACATAAAACAGTCCTTTTTTCGGATGATTTTTGAGCAATGTAAAAATAGAATTTCTAAAGTTCAGAAATGTTTTTTGAGGAGAATTCTCTTTAAGAGTAGCACCTCCAAGATGATAAACAGTTGATTGAGGAATAAATTTTATTTTTAGGTTCTGATTTTGTATTCTCCAACAAAGATCTATTTCTTCTTGATGGGCAAAAAAATCTTCATCAAAACCTCCGAATTCTTCGAATGTAGTTTTTCGGATAAATAAACAAGCTCCTGATGCCCAAAAAATTTCGGTTATCTTATCATATTGATTGTGGTCTTTTTCCAAAGTCGAAAAAATTCTTCCTCTACAAAAAGGGAAGGCGTACTTGTCTATAAAACCACCTGCTGCTCCTGCATATTCAAAATATGCTTTGTTTTTATAATCTAGTATTTTAGGTTGTAGCGCAACGGTTTGAGGTTCATTTTCAAAAACATCCAACATCGTTTTTAACCAATTCTCAGTCACTTCTACATCAGAATTCAACAAAACCAAATACGGTTCAACTACTTGTTTTAGAGCGATGTTATACCCTTTAGCATATCCAAAGTTTTCGGAATTTCTGATAATTTGAATAGTTGGATAGTTTTCTTCCAAAAACAAAACAGAATTGTCTGTTGAAGCGTTATCAGCAACATAAATTTTAGCTAAATCAGAATGTTCAACCACCGAAGGTAAAAACTTTTCTAACAAATGCTTCCCATTCCAATTAAGTATGACTACCGCAATTTTTTTCATGGTGCAAAGATATAACGGAATCTGCTTTTTAAAACATAAAAAACACCAAATATCATTTCTAAAAAATTAACAAATCCAAATCAAATATTTATCTTTGGCAAGCATTTTGGGAAAGCCATTTTGCAACTCTTAAAGACAACCTTATGAAAACAAAACTACTTTACCTTCCTTTATTTTTGCTCATTTTAAGTTGTTCAAGCGTAAAACAAGCAAACCAAGCTTTATATTCTGGAAATTACGAACAAGCTATAGATATTGCCGTAAATCGACTTCAAAAAAATAAAAACAAAAAAACTGATTTTCAACAAATCGAAATCCTAGAGAATGCCTTTTCGAAAATGAAAAATACGTATCAGGACAGAATCAACTTCTTAAAAAAAGACACGAACGTAAACACCCAACAAATTTATAATATGTACCTGAGTATGGATAATATTCAGAATAAAATAAAGCCTTTACTGCCTTTATATAAGTCTAACGGAACTCAAGCAAGCTTTATATTCGAAGATTATTCTGATGATATTATACAAGCTAAACAAGATTATATTAATACGCTTTATGATGAAGGAGTTGCTTTAACTAGAGGCAATAAAGCAGACAACCGAAAAGCCTATGCTATTTTTGGACAACTGCTGAATTTGTATCCGAACTATAAAAACACAAAACAACTTCGTGAAAATGCAAGATATTACGGAACAGATTTCGTATTTGTAGTAATAGAGAATAATACGAATGTTATAATTCCCGCTCGCTTAGAACAAGATTTATTAGACTTTAACACCTACGGATTAGATGATTTTTGGACGGAATATCATGTAAATAAACTCTCGAATGTTAAATACGATTATGAAGTCGTGTTAGAGTTTCGAGAAATCTTAGTTTCTCCCGAAAGAATATCCGAAAAAGAAGTACCACTTGAGAGAGACATAATCGAAACAACTTATAGAACGGACAGAAACGGAAACTATCTTATGGATGAAAAAGGAAACAGAATCAAAGAAGAGAAAAAAATTAACGTCAAAGGAAAGCTAAAACAAGTTATTCAAACCAAATCAGTTGCCGTAGGAGGTCAGGTTCATTATTTTAATCTGCAAAACAATCAACGCATAAATAGTTATCCGTTACAATCGGAATTTATCTTTGAAAATATTTTCGCAACCTTTAGTGGAGACAATAGAGTACTAAACAATGACGAATTGGCTATGACTAAAAATAAATTTGTAATGTTCCCGCCTAACGAACAAATGCTTTTTGATGCCTCAAACGATATCAAATCAAGATTTGCTGCTATACTAAAGAGATATAAATTTAATTGAGAAATAAGATGAATATAAAAAATGCACAAATAGAAGTTGACAAATGGATTAAAAATCACGGAGTTCGTTATTTTAACGAATTGACTAATATGGCTCAACTTACTGAAGAAGTCGGTGAAGTAGCTCGGATTATAGCTCGAAGATATGGCGAACAGTCAGAAAAAGAAAGCGACAAAAACAAAGATTTAGGCGAGGAACTGGCTGATGTGATTTTTGTAGTGTTATGTTTGGCCAATCAAACAGGTGTAGATTTACAAGCAGCTTTTGACAAAAAAATGGAATTAAAAACCAAGAGAGACCACGATAGACATCACAATAATGAGAAATTAAAATAATTTTTGTGGATATATAATAATTGTTAAATTTGTTTTTAAACTAATAAATAGAAATACTATGGGATTTTTTGCAGAATTTAAAGAGTTTGCCGTTAAAGGTAATGTAATCGATATGGCTGTCGGAGTTATTATCGGAGGAGCTTTCGGAAAGATTGTTAGCTCTCTTATCGAAAATGTAATTACTCCATTATTATTAAATCCTGCCTTAGAAGCAGCCGGATTAAGCAAAGTAGAAGAATTGACCATTTGGGGAGGAGTTCAGTATGGAGTATTCCTTTCGGCAGTAATTAACTTTATTATTATCGCTTTTATATTGTTTATGATGATTAAAGCAATAAATAAACTTAAAAAACCAGAGCCAGTTGCAGAACCACCAGCTCCTGCAGGTCCAACACAAGAAGAATTATTGGCCGAGATTAGAGACTTATTAAAAAAATAAATATTACAAAAAATCCCGAACAGAGTTCGGGATTTTTTTATTCTATAAATAAAGATTTTAATTCGTGAGCATCTGAAGGCTTCATCTTACCAGCTATCACCAAACTTAATTGTTTTCTTCGCAATGCTGCGTCATAACGTTGTTTTTCTAAATCAGTTTCTGGTATAATTTCCGGAACCGCTACCGGACGACCCGTTTCGTCAACAGCCACAAAAGTATAAATAGCTTCGTTGGCCTTGGTTTTAACTCCAGATTCTCTATCTTCAATCCAAACATCTAAGAATATTTCCATTGATGACGAAAAAGCACGAGATACTTTAGCCTCTACCGTAACCACACTCCCGAGCGGAATAGCACGATTAAAAGCCACGTTGTTTACAGATGCGGTTACACAAATCCTGCGAGAGTGTCTTCGAGCCGTAATACTTGCTGCTCTATCCATACGAGCCAGTAATTCTCCTCCAAACAAATTATTCAAAGGATTGGTTTCTCCGGGAAGCACCACATCGGTAAGAACCGTAAGCGATTCAGAAGGTGTTTTGGGTTGCATAAAATGATTATTAAAGTAATAATTTTCTTCTTTCTCTTGCCAAAAGCGTATTTTTCATCAGCATGGCAATGGTCATCGGTCCTACTCCTCCAGGCACAGGCGTAATATAAGATGCTTTTTTGCTTACGTTCTCAAAATCTACATCGCCCTTTATTACATATCCTTTTGGATTAGTTTCGTCTGGAACTCTGGTAATTCCTACATCAATAATAACGGCATCGTCTTTGACCATTTCGGCTTTCAGATAATTTGGAACTCCAAGTGCTGTAATGATAATATCGGCTTGTGAAGTGATTTGAGTAATGTTTTTGGTATGACTGTGTGTAAGCGTAACGGTTGAATTACCCGGAAAGCCTTTACGGCCCATTAAAATACTCATCGGGCGACCTACGATATGACTTCTTCCGATAACAACCGTATGTTTTCCTTGAGTTTCTACACCATATCTTTCTAATAACTCTAAAATTCCGAAAGGTGTAGCCGGAATAAACGTACTCATATCAAGTGCCATTTTTCCAAAATTTTCCGGATGGAAACCATCCACATCTTTGCTAGGATCAATAGCCATAATCACTTTTTGCTCATCGATTTGTTTCGGAAGCGGAAGCTGAACGATAAACCCATCGATATTGTCATCTTGATTGAGTTCTTCGATTTTTTTAAGAAGCTCCACTTCAGAAGTGGTGTTAGGAAGCCGGATAAGAGTTGACTCAAATCCTACTTTTTCGCAAGCTTTTACTTTGCTGGCTACATAAGTCATACTTGCTCCGTCATTTCCTACAATAATGGCTGCCAAGTGAGGTACTTTTTCGCCTCTGTCTTTGATTTTTTCTACTATCTGAGCAATTTCTTTCTTGATGTCCTCAGATGTTTTTTTTCCGTCTAATAGTTGCATGAATGTGTTGTGTTGTTGTAATGTGTATTTCTTGAAAATTATTTAGTTTTCTGTAAAAGCTTCTTAGCACAATCTGAAGCACAAATGAGTCCCGCTCCCATCATAATAACATCTTTTAAGACCAACCTGCCTGCTCCCGATAGATACGGAAATCCGAATTGAGGAGTAGGAAAATCACCTCCGAGATTAGGAACATATACTTCGGGAGTAGTAATTAAAAAAGATAGAGTAACCAACGACATCCCGAAAGTCAGCAGCCCACCTATTAATCCGATTTTAGCATACCATATTCCCAAAAATGTTAATAGCCCTATTACTATAATCACAGCGCCTAAACCATACGAAAAAATATAAGTTCCGTTTTCTGTATGCCAGTCGATGTTTTTTTGTACGGTTTTTCCTTCAGGATTTTTATATTGTTGATATTCTGGAGCATCTTTGGTATAAAAAAACGACATCACCGGACTGTTTGCCACAAAAGGGACAATTCCGTCTGCTTCGTACTGAAAAGCTTTTAGCCCGCCTATCCAAACCATAACAATTAGTATCGCTATACGCGTTATGTTAATAAATTGGCTTTGCAGGTCGGCTAAAGTTCTAATCAGTTTGTTCATGTTCTTTAGATTTAATTTTAAATGAGAGTAATTATCTCATCCCTGGAGGCATTCCGCCCATCATTCGCATCAGGTTTTTGGCTCCTCCTCCTTGCATCATCTTCATCATTTTACTCATTTGATCAAACTGCTTCATCAGTTGATTAACCTGTTCGATTTTTGTACCCGAACCTTTAGCAATCCTCACTTTTCTTTTATGATCGATAATAGAAGGTTTGCTTCTTTCTTTTGGAGTCATCGAATGGATAATGGCTTCGATATGTTTAAAGGCATCATCTTCTATTTCAACATCTTTTAGGGCTTTCCCTGCTCCGGGAATCATTCCCATCAGGTCTTTCATATTCCCCATTTTTTTGATTTGTTGGATTTGAGTCAAGAAATCATCAAAACCAAACTCATTTTTAGCGATTTTCTTCTGTAGTTTTCGAGCTTCCTCTTCGTCAAATTGCTCTTGAGCTCTTTCAACTAAAGAAACCACGTCTCCCATCCCCAAGATACGGTCTGCCATACGAGAAGGATGGAATACATCGATAGCTTCCATTTTTTCTCCAGTTCCGATAAATTTAATCGGTTTATTTACTACCGATTTAATCGAAATAGCAGCTCCACCACGAGTGTCACCATCTAATTTGGTAAGCACGACTCCATCAAAGTTCAACCTATCGTTGAAGGCTTTTGCTGTGTTTACTGCATCTTGACCGGTCATCGAATCTACCACAAAAAGGGTTTCGTGTGGTTGGATTGCTTTATGTACATTAGCGATTTCGGTCATCATCTGTTCGTCAATAGCCAAACGACCTGCTGTATCGACAATTACAACATTAAAACCATTTGCTTTGGCATGCTTGATAGCGTTTTGAGCGATTTCGACAGGGTTCTTATTTTCCGGTTCAGAATATACTTCTACTCCTATTTGCTCTCCTACCACATGCAATTGGTTAATAGCTGCAGGACGATAAATATCACAAGCCACTAAAAGTGGTTTTTTTGTCTTTTTGGTCTTTAGAAAATTAGCTAACTTCCCTGAAAAGGTAGTTTTACCCGAACCTTGTAATCCGGACATCAAAATCACTGTTGGGTTTCCTGAAAGATTAATTCCGGATGTTTCTCCTCCCATAAGCTCGGTAAGTTCGTCTTTTACGATTTTTACCATCAACTGCCCTGGTTGGAGGGTAGTAAGTACGTTTTGACCAATTGCTTTTTCTTTTACGCGATTGGTAAACTCTTTAGCAATCTTAAAGTTAACGTCTGCATCAAGCAATGCTCTACGTACTTCTTTAAGGGTTTCTGCAACGTTTATTTCAGTTATCTTCCCGTGTCCTTTTAACACGTGAAAAGCCTTGTCTAATTTATCGGTTAAATTGTTAAACATAAGTGTTTAAGTCTTTTTTTGTTTAATTTGCAAAGATAGTTTTTTTGGTTGTAATGTCAAAAGCTAGAACGGTTTAAGTTAAGTCTTAAAATTCACATATTTTGATTTGTTTTTCTTTCTAAAAAGAAACTTATAAAAACATAAAATAGTTATACATCAACCTACTGCCAGCATCAAAGTTGATTTATTGAATTTAAAAACTTGATTAAATGACTAAATAGTAGTATTTTTCAAAAAATATTATAAAAATGAAATGAAAACTACTAAAAAATTTTTCGATTTCAATAAAGACCAACAAAAAGGTATTCTATTATTTTTGTTTTTAGTTTTAGGGCTACAAGCTATTTATTTTTATATTTCGTTTAAGGATAATTTTGTTGAAGATGAGCCTGAAAAAATAGATTGGCTTGCCAATCAAAGTTGGATAGACAGTCTGAAAGCGATCGAAAAACCGACTTATCAAATGTATCCTTTTAACCCGAATTTCATTACCGACTTCAAAGGTTATCAACTCGGAATGTCAGTTGAAGAAATTGATCGATTACACGAGTTTCGAAAAGAAAACAAGTATGTAAATTCAGCTCGAGAATTCCAAGAAGTCACAGGTGTTTCAGACAGCTTACTAGATGAAATTTCAATATATTTCAAATTTCCGGAGTGGGTGAACAATCCTAAAAAGCCCGTTTATCAAAAGTTCGAAAAGCACGTCGAAAATATTGTAATTAAAGATTTAAATCTCGCTACTCAAGAAGATTTAATGGCAGTTAGAGGAATCGGTCCTGCTTTTTCAGAGAGAATTTTAAAATATAGAACTTCGTTAGGAGCTTTTGTTTCGTTCGAACAATTAAGTGAAGTGTATGGTTTGTCTGAAGAGGTTATTAACGAAATGCGCAAATACTTCGTCATTTCAGATGTTTCAAATATTCGGAAAATAAAAATAAATGAACTTTCTATGAAGGATTTAGGAACATTTCCTTATTTTAGGTATCCTGTTTCTAAAGAAATCGTAACATATAGAAGCATGAACGGAGAAATCCAAAACAATGAAGATTTGGCAGAAATTAAAGGTTTTCCTTTTGAAAAAATAGAAATAATTGCCTTATATTTGGAATTCTAAAAATTTAACTAAAAATACTATGAATTTTCAGACATCCGAAACTCAAAAGATGATTGCACAATCTATTCGAGATTTTGCAGAAACCCACATCAGACCTTATATTATGGAATGGGACGAAGCTCAGGTTTTTCCCGTAGAACTTTTTAAAAAGCTAGGAGAAATGGGCTTTATGGGGGTTTTGGTTCCAGAAGAATTAGGAGGATCCGGATTAGGATACCACGAATACATTACAATTGTCGAAGAAATATCAAAGGTAGATTCTTCTATCGGTTTATCCGTTGCGGCTCACAACTCCCTTTGTACTAATCATATTTTAACCTTCGGAAATGAAGAGCAAAAGAAAAAATGGATTCCTAAATTGGCTTCTGCAGAGTGGATTGGAGCTTGGGGATTAACAGAACACAATACCGGTTCAGATGCAGGAGGAATGAGCACTACAGCAGTAAAAGACGGAGATTATTGGATTTTGAACGGAGCCAAAAACTTTATAACTCATGCTATATCAGGTCAAATTGCAGTGGTTATCGTTAGAACTGGAGAAAAAGGTGACTCAAGAGGAATGACTGCTTTTGTGGTAGAAAAAGGAACTCCTGGTTTTTCGAGTGGTAAAAAAGAAAACAAATTGGGAATGAGAGCTTCCGAAACAGCCGAACTTATTTTTGACAATTGTAGAATCCCGGATGCTAATAGATTGGGTGAGGTAGGCGAAGGTTTTATTCAAGCTATGAAAATACTCGACGGAGGCCGTATTTCTATTGGAGCCTTAGCGCTAGGTATAGGAAAAGGAGCTTACGAAGCCGCTCTTAAATACTCTAAAGAGCGTCACCAATTCGGAAAACCTATTAGTGCTTTTCAGGCAATTAGTTTTAAATTAGCTGATATGGCTACCGAAATTGAAGCTTCGGAGTTGCTTTTGCACAAAGCAGCTTATTTAAAAAACAATGACCTTCCGATGACAACTCTTGGAGCAATGGCAAAAATGTATGCTTCTGAAATGTGTGTAAAAGTTTCTACAGAAGCAATTCAAATCCACGGAGGATACGGATATACCAAAGATTTTCCGGTAGAAAAATTCTACAGAGATTCTAAACTTTGTACCATTGGAGAAGGAACTACAGAAATACAAAAACTGGTTATTTCTAGAAATATTTTAAGAGAATAAAATTCGAAAGACAGTAAACTAAAAAACGCAATCAACTAAAGTTTAGATGATTGCGTTTTTATTTTGTGCGGGCGAAAGGACTCGAACCTTCACACCTTGCGGCACCAGATCCTAAGTCTGGCGTGTCTACCAATTTCACCACGCCCGCAGTGATAGACTTGCTCGTTTAGAGAGTGCAAATATAATCATAAATTGAAAATAACAAGCATAAAATTATTTTTTTTTAAAATGACTTATATCAAGTCCTATATAAATCTATATTTATTATCTTTGACCCTTAATTTATTTAGGTTAAACCCATATTTAATGAAAGCACCAACTTTTTCAAGACAAGACTCACTTAAGTTTTTTAGAACGCTTAATACTAGAGTAAACAATTATTTTAAAGAAAACAACATTAATAAATCCGGAAACTGGAAACTACACCTTAAAACAGTAATAATGTTTTTACTTTTTTTAGGTCCATATTTTTTAATTTTAACCCTAGACATTTCCGATTGGTGGAAATTATTATTCACCGTAATTATTGGTATAGGTATGGCAGGAGTGGGTATGAACGTTATGCATGACGGAAATCACGGTTCTTATTCCTCTAAACCTTGGGTCAATAAAATAATGGGTGGAAGCATCTATATTTTAGCAGGGAATGTATATAACTGGCAAGTGCAACACAATGTATTACATCATACTTACACCAATATTCACGGGCATGATGAAGATTTAGATGCTGGAAGAATCATTCGTTTTACGAAGGAAGCTGAGTGGAGACGTTTTCATAAATTCCAACATTATTATTCTATTTTCTTATACGGATTATTGACTTTTAACTGGGCTATTACTGCAGATTTCAAACAAATGAAGCGCTATCTGAAAAGAAAACTTTCATACGGAGAATTTAAAAGCCCTACCATTCAGTGGACAATATTACTAATTACTAAAGCTATTTATTTTTCAATTTGGTTAGTTGTTCCGATGATTCTTGGGATTGCTTGGTGGAAAGTTCTTATCGGATTTTTCGTAATGCATTATGTAGCCGGATTGATTTTAAGCGTAGTATTTCAGTTGGCTCATGTTGTAGAAGATACACATAATCCTGTGCCGAACGAAAATGGAGAAATCGAAAATACTTGGGCCATTCACCAGTTATACACTACAGCTAATTTTGCTCCAAAAAACAAACTAATAAATTGGTATACAGGCGGTTTGAATCATCAAATTGAACACCATATTTTCCCGAATATTTCTCACATTCACTATGGAAAAATCGGAGAAATTGTTAAACAAACAGCTCGCGAATTCAACTTGCCTTACTACGAGTTTAAAACAACTAGAGAGGCGGTGGCTTCACATTTTAGACATCTAAAAGAATTAGGTGCTCAACCTGTAACAGCATAAATTATGAATCATTTATTATCCGACCGAATCAATTCGTTAGAAGTTTCTCAGACTTTAGCAATGGCAGCTAAAGTAAGGGAACTCAAATCCGAAGGCAAAGATGTAATTAGCTTAAGTCTAGGAGAGCCCGATTTTAATACCCCTGAATTTGTAAAACAAGCAGCAAAAGAGGCTATCGAACAGAATTATAGCACTTATACTCCTGTTGATGGGTACTTGGAACTTCGTGAAGCGATTTCAAAAAAATTCAAACGTGATAATAATTTAGAATACAAAGCTTCGCAAATTGTTGTTTCGACTGGAGCGAAACAGTCTTTGTACAATGTAGCTCAAGTGCTTTTAAATCCTGGTGATGAGTGTATATTACCTGCTCCTTATTGGGTAAGCTACGCAGAAATTGTAAAAATGGCCGAAGGTATTCCGGTTGTGGTTTCTACTTCGGTTGATACTAATTTTAAAATTACTCCGCAACAGTTAGAAGATGCTATCACGCCAAACACCAAAATGATAATCTTTAGTTCTCCTTGTAACCCGAGTGGTTCGGTTTATAATCGCGAAGAACTTACTGCTCTTGCAAAAGTTATCAAAAAACACCCTAATATTTTTGTAGTTTCGGACGAAATATACGAGCATATTAATTTTAGCGGAAACTTTTGTTCGATGGCTTCGATAGACGGAATGTATGAGCGTACTATTACCGTAAACGGAGTATCGAAAGCCTTTGCTATGACCGGATGGAGAATAGGATATATTGGTGCTCCCGAATTTATAGCTAAAGCATGTACTAAAATGCAAGGTCAAGTAACTAGTGGAGCAAATTCAATCGCTCAAAGAGCTACCATTACGGCTGTTTTGGCTGAGCCAACCGTATTAGAACACATGGTTAAAGAGTTTCATAAAAGAAGGGATTTGGTAATTAAGCTATTGCAAGAAATTCCAAACGTAAAAGTAAATGTCCCTGAGGGTGCTTTTTATGCTTTCCCGGATGTTTCGTGGTTTTTCGGAAAAACTTTAAAAGGCAGACTGATCAATAATAGCGAAGATTTGGCGATGTATCTATTAGAAGAAGCCAACGTAGCCACAGTAACAGGATCTGCTTTTGGAGATGCTAACTGTATTCGTCTTTCGTATGCTACAAGCGAAGATATTTTAAAAGAAGCTTTAAAAAGAATCAAAGAAGCTCTTTCTTAAAAAACATATTCACTTTCTTATTTTAACATAAATCATTTCATTTTCTCAAATTTTTAATTATTTTTATAGTTTTTAAGAAAATGAAATAATTTATGGACCTTTTGCAATTTCCACTTGTAAAAGTTACCATCAGTTTTATTTTTGGTCTTTTGGTAGCTTTATATTTTGATTTCGATTTATCAATCGGAGTTAGTGGAATATTGTGTTCAATCTTATTTTTATTGCTTACTTATTTTTTTGTCAAAAACAAACTGGTTTTCGGAATTATAGTTTGTGTAACGGCATTGTGGATTGGAATTCTGGCTCAAATACTTCATCAAGACATCCTGAATCAAAAGCATTATTTACATGCTATATCTGAAGATAAACAGCATGTGAATCTCACTTTGGATTCCAAGTTAAAACCAAATGCCTATAATCACCGTTTTTATGCAAAAGTAAATTCGATTGACAATCAAAAAAGTTATGGTACTCTGCTCATAAATCTCAGCAAAGAAGTATATACTAAAGAGTCGGAAATAGGCACAAGATTTGAAGTTTTTTCTAAAGTTATTCCTAACTCCGTTCCTAGAAATCCAAGTCAATTCGACTACGGAAAGTACCTCGAAAGACAAAAAGTATATGCTCAAATCTATACAGATTCTACTAATAATCGAATAGTTAGTACGGATAAAACTTTAAAATACTATACCCACAAAATCCGAAATAGAATTTTAGAAAATCTACGTAAAAGCGGTTTTTCTGAAGATGAGCTCACCGTACTTCACGCTTTGATTTTAGGGCAACAACAAGATATTTCTCCCGAAATATTACAAGCTTATCAATATGCGGGAGCGGTTCATATCTTATCTGTCTCCGGATTGCACGTAGCCTATATTTATCTGTTCTTAAATTTTGTGCTGAAGCTTATTCCGAATCACAAAAAAGGAAGATTGTTTAAACTTTTAATTCTGCTTTTGTCTTTATGGGGATTTGCTTTACTTGCCGGAATGGCTCCTGCTATTGTAAGGGCAGTTACGATGTTTTCGTTTGTTTCGATTGGAGCATTTCTAAACCGGAATACAAATATTATTTATACCCTTTTGATTTCGATGTTGTTCATTTTGCTTTGTAATCCTTCATTTTTGTTTGATGTTGGATTTCAACTCAGTTATTTGGCTTTGTTTTTTATCGTGTGGACAAAACCGATGATGGATACATTTTATCAACCGACAAATAAAATCAAGAAATATGTTTGGGACGTTGTAACAGTTTCGCTTGCTGCTCAAATCGGAGTTTTGCCTTTGAGTCTTTTTTATTTCAATCAATTTCCGACCTTGTTTATTATAACCAATTTACTTGTACTTTTTCCGCTATCTATTTTTATGATTTACGGAGTAATTCTATCCATTATGGCTCTTTTCGGTATTACGAATTTTTATCTCTCTAAAATAATGGAATACGGAATAAAATATATTAATGAAGTTTCGTTTCGAGTAGCCAAATATGAAAGTTTTGTGTTTACAGATGTTTCGTTTAACGTGTATATGCTTGTGGGTTGGTATGTAATTATATTTACATTTTTTATTTGGCTGAATAACAGAAAATTCATCAGTTTAGTATTCTTATTTTCGGGTATTATATTTTTACAGACTATTTACATTTTAAACAAAATCGAAACTATCAATGCTGATGAGTTTATTGTTTACAACAAAAGCAGAACTACGCTTTTATCAGACAGAAAAGCCAATAAAATTTCTGTTTTTACAAATGATTCGATTACCGAACAAGATTATCTGCTCCGAAGTTATAAGGTCGGTAGCTTTTCGAGCATTGTAAAAACCGATTCGTTGCAAAATGTATATTATTCGAATAATAAAAAAATTCTCGTTATTGACAATTCTTCGGTTTATGGCAACGATATGTTTCCTGATGTGGTTTTACTTTCAGGCTCGCCAAAACTCAATTTAGAGCGGTTTTTGCACCATTATAAACCCGAAATCATTATAGCAGATGCTTCTAATTATAAATCTTACGTACATCTTTGGAAACAAAGCTGTGAAAAGCACAAAATTCACTTTCACTCCACTTACGAAAACGGATTTTATAAAATCACAAATAATCGATAGTTTTATTCGGAGTTAGCTATTTTATAAGTGATTACTCTTTAAAAAAAGAACCATTATTCATAAGGATAATGGCTCTTAGGTTTTTAATCTTTTATTTACCTTGTAAACAGCAGTTCTCTGTATTTGGTTAGTGTCCAAATTTCGTTGTCTACAACAAGTTCTAGCTTATCACAATGGTAACGAATTTTATCAAAGAAAGGTTTCACTTTTTCGCAATATACTTTAGCTTGAAGTTCTACATCCGGAAGTATATTTGCTTTTTTTCTTTCTTCTGTCATTTGCTCGACTAACGAATTAATAGCTTCAATATGTTTAGAAATTTCTTTAATAATGGCAATTTGTTGCTTTCCGAGCGATTCGTATTCGTTTCCGAAAACATTTTTCAGTCCGCTTACATTTTTTACTACCAAATTCTGATAGCGAATTGCTGTCGGAATTACGTGATTTCGAGCAATATCTCCCAATACTCTTCCCTCGATTTGTATTTTCTTTACGTAATCTTCTAGTTCGATTTCGTAACGAGCTTCCATTTCGGTTTGGTTCATTACTCCCATTTCTGAAAACAAATCCAACGCTTTTTTAGAAGCTTTGGCTTTTAAAGCCTCAGGAGTGGTTTTATGATTGCTCAATCCGCGCTTTTTGGCTTCCTTTTCCCAAGCTTCGCTATATCCGTCTCCTTCAAATAAAATGTTTTTAGAAGTTTTGATGTATTCTCTTAAGACATTAAAAATTGCTTCGTCTTTTTTAAGACCTTTTTTATCAATAAGTGTATCTACTTCTTTTTTGAAATCTTTGAGTTGTTTGGCAACAATTGTATTGAGAACCGTCATCGAATTGGCACAGTTTGCTGTTGACCCAACCGCTCTAAATTCGAATTTATTACCAGTAAATGCAAACGGAGAAGTTCTGTTTCTGTCTGTATTATCCAATAAAACATCAGGAATTTTACCAACCACGTTTAGTTTTAGATCGGTTTTTTCTTCAGGAGAAAGTTTTCCTTTAGATACGCCTTCGAGTTCTTCTAATACTTTGGTTAATTGACTTCCTATAAATATAGAAATAATAGCAGGTGGAGCTTCGTTAGCTCCTAATCTATGATCATTGCTGGCAGATGCAATTGATGCTCTTAAGAGTTCTTCGTGAGTCTGAACTGCCTTAATGGTATTGATAAAAAAGGTCAAAAATTGTAGGTTGTTCATTGGAGTTTTGCTCGGACTCAATAGATTAATCCCCGTATTGGTTGCCAACGACCAATTGTTATGTTTACCCGAACCATTTACTCCTTTGAATGGTTTTTCGTGAAATAACACTTTAAAATGATGTCTTTCTGCTACTTTTTGCATTACATCCATAAGCAGCGAATTGTGATCTACAGCAAGGTTAGTTTCTTCAAAAATTGGAGCTAACTCGTATTGATTAGGCGCTACCTCATTATGTCTTGTTTTTACAGGAATTCCGAGTAACATACATTCATACTCCAAATCTCTCATATAATTGAGCACACGAGAAGGGATGGAACCAAAATAATGATCTTCTAACTGCTGTCCTTTTGCAGATGTATGCCCTAATAGAGTTCTTCCGGTTAGTAAAATATCAGGTCTTGAAGTTGCTAAGGCTTTGTCCACCAAAAAATACTCTTGCTCCCAACCTAAAGTAGCCGTTACTTTTTTTACGTTTTTATCAAAATAATTACAAACATCTGTTGCTGCTTCGTCAATAGCACTCAAGGCTCTTAAAAGCGGAGTTTTAAAGTCTAACGCTTCACCTGTATAAGATATAAAAACCGTTGGTATACACAGTGTGGTTCCGTATACAAAAGCCGGAGATGTTGGGTCCCAAGCGGTATATCCACGTGCTTCAAAAGTATTTCGAATTCCTCCATTCGGAAAGCTTGAAGCATCTGGCTCTTGTTGTACTAACGCTCCTCCAGAGAGTCGTTCTACAGGGTCGCTCCCGTCGAGAGAGGTCTCGAAAAAAGCATCGTGCTTTTCGGCTGTTGTTCCGGTAAGAGGTTGAAACCAATGTGTATAATGTGTAACTCCTTTAGATAAAGCCCATTGTTTCATTCCTATTGCCACATGATCAGCCATATTTCTATCAATCTTTTTCCCGAGATTAATAGCATCTTTAAGTGCTTTATAGGCATCGATATTCAAAAATTGCTTCATGGCTTTGTCATTGAATACGTTTTGCCCGAAAATATCAGATTTTCTACCTAAGTCATCTACATGAACGGGAGTTCTTGAGGTGGCTTCTTTGATTGCTTGAAATCGAAATGTCGACATAATGTGTTGTTTTTTGTTTAGACCCTGTTTTTTCAATGCAAAAATATAAAAAAATGACTTTATAAAACATTCACCCCTATTTTTTTTAGGGTATAATATAAAAAAATATGTTTTATATGTGAAAAATTATCTTTTGGGTATTAGAAATGAAAAAATTATCTTTGATATAATTTTCTACAGATACAATGAATACTAATTTTTATGCTATTTTGATGGCTGGAGGTGTGGGTTCGAGGTTTTGGCCTGTAAGTACTCCTGACTTTCCGAAACAATTTCACGATATGTTAGGAACAGGAGAAACTCTTTTACAAAAAACATTTTCTCGTTTATCAAAGCTCATCCCTTCAGAAAACATATTAATTCTCACGAATGAAAGGTATAATAATTTGGTTCTTAGTCAGTTAAATATTGATCAAGAACAGGTTATCCTTGAACCTAAAATGAAAAATACAGCTCCATGTATTTTGTATGCGTCGCTAAAAATCCTGAAAAAAAATCCTGAAGCACAAGTGATTGTTGCTCCATCTGATCATTGGATTGAGGATGAAAGCCTGTTTTTAGAACACCTAAAACAGTCTTTTATGTTTTGTAAAAACAATGATGCTTTAATGACATTAGGTATTCATCCTACTCACCCAAATACAGGTTACGGATATATTGAATTCGATAAAAGCGATTCAAATACTATCAAAAAAGTAAAGCAATTTCGCGAAAAACCTAATTTTGAAACCGCTCAAAAATTTGTAAATAGCGGTAACTTTTTATGGAATGCAGGTATTTTTGTTTGGTCCGTACAATCTATAATTAATTCGTTTTCAATACATCAACCTGAAATGTTTTCTCTATTTAAAAAAGGTGAAAAATGGTATAATACCGAGGGTGAAAAACAATTTATAGAAGAAAATTACCCAAAAGCTGAGAATATTTCTATTGATTATGCTATTTTAGAAAAGGCTCAGAATGTTTTTGTACTCCCGTCTGATTTTGATTGGAATGATTTAGGAACCTGGGGCTCTCTGTATGAAAAACTTCAAAAAAACGAAGAAAATAATGCGGTTATCAATGCAAATGTTATTGCAGAAAATGCAGAAAATAACATGATCAGAACTCAAAAAGGAAAAAAAGTTGTACTCAAAGGGTTGAATGATTTTATAATCGTAGAAACCGAAAATACGCTTCTGATTTATCCCAAATCAGAGGAACAAAACATTAAAATAACGGTTCAAAATAACAATCTTTAAGCTTTTTATTCTATCTCATTTTACTCTTTTTATAAATACAAATAATATTATTGAACTTTTAATTTTTTTTAACTTCATTTAATCATAAAAAGGGTAATTTCACCAACCAAAAAAAGACTTATTTTTTAGTTTTTCTTCATATTAAAACATTAAAATTACACACAAAATGCAAGAAGGTTTCGATTGGGTACAACTAATAAATCCTGAATTTTATATCAATATGAAAATTGGTGGTATAAATATAGGGCTTTGGGTTGTTTTATTTATTGTTTTTGCCGAAACCGGATTATTTGTCGGTTTTTTCCTTCCAGGAGATAGTCTTTTGTTCCTCTCTGGAGTTTATTCTACTGAATTGGTAAGTCAATTTATTCATATTGAAGGTGATTTTATGAACGTTTTCGTATTATCTTCTTTAGTAGCCTTTGCCGGAATTCTCGGAAATATGGTAGGTTATTGGTTTGGAGCCAAAAGCGGAACCTATTTATATAATCGCGAAGATAGTTTCTGGTTTAAGAAAAAGTATTTAATACAATCACGAGAGTTTTTTGACAAACATGGAGGTAGAGCTATCATTTTTGCTCGTTTTTTCCCTATTTTCAGAACTTTTGCACCTATTGTAGCTGGAATTGCAGGAATGAATAAGAATCGTTTTATGCTATTTAATATTATCAGTTCTATAATATGGGCATTTAGTTTAATATTTGCGGGACATTATCTCAATGATCTTTTTGGTAGAACCTTTGGAATCGAACTTAAAGATAATATCGGACTAATTGTTATTACGCTAGTAACTATTACTACAATTCCTGTTATAGTAAAACTGGTTAAAAAACCGAAGAACAAAGAAAACTAATATTATCTGGACAATAGATAAAATTAAAAAAGGCTTAAATCGAATGTGATTTAAGCCTTTTTTATTTAGTAGCGGGAACAGGACTCGAACCTGTGACCTTCGGGTTATGAGCCCGACGAGCTGCCTACTGCTCTATCCCGCGATTTGTGAGTGCAAATATATAACTATTTTTTTATTTATACAAGAAATTAGTGTCCTTATTTTTTATAGCTGATAAAACGGATGAAAAATTAATTGTTTTAATTTATATAAAAATGTGTAATTGATTACATCTTCCTACAAAATTGGAAAAATGAATTATTATTTTAAAGTACTATTTTTAATTTAGAAAAAATATTGCCTTTAATAAACTTTTACCTTCTATCGTTTTAGTGTTTGTAAAAATAACTTTTCAAATAATTCTGAAAACAAATTATAAATTCTGTATAATAAAATTTGACTTCTTCTTTTTTGGATATACTATATAAGAAATCCGTTATAAAAAATTATTATGTATAAATAATGATTTATAAAAAATTCTTATAAAAATTGACCTCTATATTTTAGGTTTAAAGAACTTTCTGAAATTTTTCAATGATAATCCTTAAAAAAGCCTCTGTGAGGCTTAAAACGATTTAAAACGGTTTTTTTGTATTTTTGAGCACATAAATGTGTGAAGAAAACTCTTTAGAGAAGATTCCTTTCAGATTAGATACTAAACCAATCCAAAAGGCTTTTATAAAATTCATTTTACCTGTTTTGTATTTTTCGGATAAAAGAGATACATAAAAGCTATCAAAATACATCGGATGTACTTTTTGTAATTTCATTTCGTTTTGGTTAAAAAGTTTTTGGATAGCTGTTTTTGAAAAATGCCAAATATGTCTAGGAACATCATAGGCTGCCCAATACTCTTTATAGATATTTGCATCATAGGATTTAAAATTTGGAACTGCAATAATTATATATCCACCAGGTTTACATATGCGTTTGAGTTCTGTTAATTGTTTTTCTAAATCTCTAACGTGTTCTAAAACATGCCACATCGTAATTACATCAAAAGAGTTGTCAGACAATTCTTGAGAGTTTTCTACAAATGGAACTCCTTTTTTCTGGGCTAATTGTTTTGCTTTTTGACTGGGTTCTATTCCCATCACTTCCCAATTTTTAGTTTTAACAAAAGCCAAAAAATCTCCTGTACCAGCTCCGATGTCCAAAAGTTTTCCTTTGCGCTGCGTATAAGATAAAATCAATTGATGTTTTTGAGAAAGTGTGTGTTGCTTTACTAACTGATATATTTTTTCGAATAAAGAACGTTTAGAATCGGTATGCGAAATATAATCTTCCGACTGATAGTATTGTTCTAAATTTTCGGGTATCGGATGGGTTTGGAATAAATCATATTCCGAGTTATATTTTAATTCAAAGTTTTCGTTAGAAACTGAATGATCTTTTATCTTCATCACTTACGTAAATATTCGTCTTTTAAGTTTTTTAGGTATTGTGTAGCTATATTATAAAACAATGATTTTTCAGACAAACAGTCTTCACCGCTTTCGTCTGTAACCGAAAGTGCCAAATATTTGCTTTGTCTGATATCTCTATTTCCTTTGGTTTCCTGAATTCGGGCTGCGTATTGCGACAAGTCTAAAAACTTTTCTATTTCATCTCGCTCAAAAACTTGGATATAAAAACGATCTTTAGACGGAGTAGTTACCCAAAATTCTCTAGTCTGATAAGTTTCTAACTGAAATTTCTCTGTCAAAAAAAACTCTATCGGAGGCGTTGTCAAATCATTCTCAAACACAAAAACATTCAGGTTTTTTG